>CANQIJ010000190.1 GCA_947624025.1 uncultured Lachnospiraceae bacterium
CCCGGACGCCTCCCAGTATGCGCACGTCCAGCGAAACTCTCCGTGACCAAAATCCCCTGACTGCATTCAGATTGCCCGGTATGCCTTTTTCCTCCGACACCGGATAAAAATAAATGATCGTTTCCTGCTCCATGGAGTAATATATGCGCTCCGCATCCGGACCATGCCGAAAAGACGGCGGAAACAGTTCGCAGCGCCTGTTTACCAGGAATCGACCGCGGCATTTGCTATAGGGTTTGTATCATGGCCACCAGTTCTTCAAAGCTTTCCACCATGTTTACATTCTGTCTGAGCCTTGCGGAATTGGGGATGCCCGCCGTATACCACGACACATGCTTACGCATCTCCCGAACGCCCGTATACTCGCCCTTACATTCCAGCTGCAGGTGTGCATGGCGCAGCATCATTTCCCGGCGCTCTTTTACCGTCGGTTTCGGCAGCATGGCGCCGTCTTTCAGATACGATGCGATCTGTCTGAATATCCAGGGATTTCCTCTCGCGGCGCGTCCGACCATGATACCGTCGCAGCCCGTCTGTTCAAGCATCTTCGCCGCGCTCTCGTCGTCCGTGATATCCCCGTTTCCGATCACGGGGATCGATACGCTTTCTTTTACCCGGGCTATGATCTCCCAATCGGCTTCTCCCGAGTAATCCTGCTCCCTCGTCCTGCCATGTACGGCTATCGCCGCCGCTCCCGCATCTTCCGCTATCCTGGCGATCTCAACGGCATTGATATGAGCGCTGTCAAAGCCTTTTCGTATTTTTACCGTCACGGGTTTTTGGATCGCTTGAGATACCGCCGACACGATATCTCTGACCAACTCCGGCTTCAGCATCAGCGCCGAGCCTTCGCCGTTGTTTACCACCTTCGGCACGGGGCAGCCCATATTGATATCCAGTATGGAAAAGGGCCTGTCCTCGATACGCTTCGCCATTTCGCTTAAGATCTTCGGATCGGAGCCAAACAGCTGCAGGGATACCGGGCCTTCATCAGGATGGATCGCCAGCAGGCTCTCCGTATTTTTATTCTTGTACAGGATCGCCTTGGCGCTCACCATCTCCATTCCGCACAGTCCCGCTCCCTGTTCCCTGCACAGCAAACGAAAAGGCAGGTCGGTCACGCCTGCCATGGGAGCTAATAGAATATTGTTGTCGAGCGTCACGTCTCCGATCATCAGGGGGTGCAGCAATTCACTCATCGTTTTACTCCGTTCGTTTTCTTCCTCTCAATGCTCCTTCAACGCTTCTAACAGCTTATACAGGAGCCGGTACAGCTCCAACGCTTCTTCCGAATCCAGACTGACGCATCCCGCGATCTTTTCCGGAACGGAAACAGCGCGTTCCTTTAACGCCTCTCCCTCTTCTGTGATCTCAACGATCAGCACACGTTCGTCCTCTGCAGACCGTCTTCTCTCCACGTAGCCTTTTTCTTCCAGACTCTTCAAGACGGGCGTCAGCGTACCGCTGTCGAGGTAGAGACGGCTGCCCAGCTCCTTCACGCTGATCGCCTTATTCTCCCACAGAACCATCAGCGCGATATACTGTGTATAGGTAATACCGAGCCCGGTCAGATAGGGATGATAGCGCTTGATCACCTCGCGGGAGGCCGCATACAGGGGAAAGCATAACTGGTTATCAAGCTTTAATGCTTCGTACTGATCCATAAAGATACTCCCATCATTCTCTTTACGCCGCATGCAGCTCATCATACGCTTTTCTGACGGCGATCGCGAGCTGATCGGCACAGGAAGTGGGTTTACGTCCGCAGATGTTGCCCCGCAGATATTCCTCGATCTTCTGAACCGTCCAGCCGTCCACCAGCTTGGCGATCGCTTTCAGGTTGCCGTTGCAGCCTCCCATAAAGCTGATGTTGGTGATCACATCGTCATTGATATCAAAGCTGATCACCTGTGCGCAAACCACTTCTGTCTTATAATCGTAACGCATCAGAGTACCTCCTCCTCTTTTCGTTGTGTTCAATTTAATTGTGTTCAATCAAATTATAGGGTTGTTTCTTTCCTTTGTCAATCCATTTCTTCAAGCACCGACTGATCGTGCAGGATAAACACCCTGTAGTACAGCTGCAGGGACTCCAGCATTTCCTGCCTGTTCCTGCGTATCTCGTTGACTAACAGTCCGCTGCCGATATCATCATAGAGCAGATCATCTTCCGCCGCGTTCGTCTCAAGCACGACGCTTCCGTCCTCCTCAAAAACGATCGTAAAGATCCCGCCCACTTCTTCCGTAAAAAGGACGCAGATGATATGCAGCTCCTCCTTAATCGATTCCGGTATCGCTGCAAACCGTTCGTTAAAATAATATTTCTGTTCATAGGCATTGGCGCCGCACAGCACGATTCTTTTATCGTTTTCGACCTTTTTGTTCTCCATCATACATACCCATACAAGCCGCGCACCGATACTTCACCGGCGTACACCTGCACCTGTTCTCCGTTCTCCTTAAGCACGGTCAGCCGACCCTGTTCATCGATCCCCTCTGATGTGCCCGTATACTCTCCCGCCGGATCCAGCACCCTGACCTGTCCGCCCACTCCCAGAAGCCGCCTCTGATATTCTCCCTGAAGCGCGGACAGATCGAGCGTTTTAAGAAAGATGTCGTAGTTATGCTCAAAGCAGCCGAGGATCTCATTCAAAAGCGCGGCTCTGTTGATCTGCCGTCCGGTCTCTATCTTAAGGGAGGTCGCCTTGTCCCGTATGTCTTCGGCGAACTCCTCCGGGCTTGCGTTATTGACATTGAGGCCCGCGCCGATCACCAGATACTGGATCTCGTCCATCTCCGGCGTCATCGTCATTTCCGTCAGCATACCGCATATCTTTTTACCGTTTAACACAATATCGTTAGGCCATTTGATCCCGGCAGCCACAGCCGACACCCTCTCGATCGCCTGCGCTGCGCTGAGCGCCATCACAAGGGTGAGCATGGAAGCCTTGTCGGCCGGGAATGACGGCCGCAGCAACAGTGTAAAAGAGAGCGCCGTTCCCGGCAGCGTCTGCCATCCTCTGCCCCTGCGTCCCTTGCCCGCAGTCTGAATGTCCGCCACCACAACGGTCCCGTGGGGCATTCCTTCTTCGCCGAGCCGTTTCGCATCATTGTTGGTGGAGCCTGTGACGTCATAATAACAGAGCTTTTTCCCGGCCCATTCGGTAGTCAGTCTGCTGGTGATCTCGCCTGGCGACAAAATATCTTCCGGGCTTTCCACAAGACGGTACCCTTTATGCGGAACGGACTCGATCAGATAGCCGTCCTCCTTAAGCTGATTCATCGCCTTCCATACCGCCGTTCTCGTAACGCCGAATCTATCGCAGAGCTGCTGCCCTGACACATAATCTCCACTGTTTCTGAGTAATGATAAAATATCCGCCCTGTCCGTTTTCATAGATCGTCCGATGCCCCGTCCTTCTGTGCCCGCGCATACCCGCCGTGCGAAAGCCCATCCGCTTCTACAACCGATATTCGCCGAGCGTCACCGCCATGACCGCCTTGATCGTATGCATACGGTTTTCCGCCTCGTCAAACACGATAGATCCGGAGGATTCAAACACCTCGTCCGTCACCTCCATCTCGTCGATGCCGTACTTCCTGCTGATCTCTGCGCCGATGCCTGTCTTTAAATCATGGAACGCCGGAAGGCAATGCATAAAGACCGCCTTTTCTCCCGCATACTCCATCACCTTGCGGTTCACCTGATAGGGCATCAGGTCGCGCAGTCTGTCATTCCACACTTCCGCCGGTTCGCCCATGGAAACCCAGACATCCGTATAGATCACATCCGCGCCGCCCGCGCCTGCCGCCACATCCTCTGTCAGCGTAATGCTTCCGCCGTTTTCGGCCGCGATCTTCTCGCAGGTATGTACCAGATCCTCCGCCGGAAAATATTTCTTCGTCGTGCATGCCGTAAAGTGCATTCCCATCTTGGCACATGCCACCATCAGGGAATTCCCCATATTATAACGTGCGTCTCCCATATAAGTGAGCTTAATGCCCTTCAGATACCCGAAATGCTCCCTGATCGTCAGCAGATCCGCAAGCATCTGCGTGGGATGGAACTCATTGGTCAGACCGTTCCATACGGGCACACCCGCATACTTCGCCAACTCGTCCACGATCTCCTGCCCATATCCGCGATATTCGATCCCTTCATACATACGGCCCAGTACCCGAGCCGTATCCGCAATGCTCTCCTTCTTACCGATCTGCGAGCCCGCAGGATCCAGATAGGTCGTTCCCATACCCAGATCGTGAGCTGCCACCTCGAAGGAGCAGCGGGTCCTCGTACTCGTCTTTTCAAAGATCAGCGCCACATTTTTTCCACGGTGGATATCCGTAGAAATCCCTTTCTTTTTCTTCTCCTTCAGATCCGCTGCGACATCCAGCATATATGTGATCTCTTCCGGCGTAAAATCCAGAAGCTTCAAAAAATGACGTCCTGTTAAGTTCATATCCGTTTCGTGTGATCTCTCACACTACCTCCTGTCCGTATTATGTACTGCGCCGATGTTAAAAAGGACGGCTCCGCAGAACCGTCCCACAACCGTCACAGCTTTCTATTTCCACACTTCCTTCAGGGATGTGGCAAGACCCGCCAGCCCCTGGATCTCAGAGGGAATGATGATCTTAGTTGCCTGACCGTCGGCTGCTTTCTCAAATGCTTCCAGACTCTTGATCTTGAGCACCGCCTCGTCTGCGCCCGCCTCACGGATCATTCTGATACCGTCGGCAGTGGCCTTCTGAACCTTGAGGATCGCCTCTGCCTCACCTTCCGCCTCGCGGATCATCTTCTCTTTCTCCGCTTCGGCCCGCAGGATCGCCGACTGCTTCTCCGCCTCCGCTTCAAGGATCGCGGACTCCTTATTACCTTCCGCCACCAGGACGGTGGACTTCTTCTCACCTTCCGCACGAAGGATCGCTTCACGTCTCTCACGTTCCGC
>CANQIJ010000191.1 GCA_947624025.1 uncultured Lachnospiraceae bacterium
CCTCTTTTGCGGGAACACAGGCTCTATCAGGCGGACTGGCTTCTGCGTTTCTACGGCTTTAAGGTGGAGGAGCTGCTGGACGAGAGACGTCCCAATTTTAATCTTGAGATCGATCCGAAAGCGGACTGGGCGGTGCAGCATCTGGACCGATTCCCGGTAGAGATCAACAGTGCGGATTACCGTACGCTGCTAAAGATACCCGGAGTGGGCGTTAAGAGCGCCAGACGCATCGTGGCGGCGCGCAGATTCGGCAGCCTTACCTTTGAGGATCTCAAAAGAATGGGTGTGGTGCTGAAGCGGGCGGTTTACTTTATTACGTGCGGCGGCAGAATGCTGTACCCGATCAGGCTCGATGAGGAATACATTGTGCAAAACCTGACTTATCAAAATAAGATGGGCAGAGGGGAGAAGCTTTCCTTTCTTACCGACGGCACGGCCTGCCGGCAGATATCACTGTTTGATCTCGGAGTACAGCCGGGATAGAACGAAGGCTGAGAACAGACGGATCAGGAAACGGGAGTCATATGGAAGAAAAATATATTATCTGCGAGGATTCGCTGGAAGGGATCTTTACGGCGATCTATGATGCCTACGCTCTGCGCGAAGGGCATGAACATATCCATATTCAGACGGGAGAGGAAGATAATTACAGATTATTTGCCGTATATCTGCATAGCTGCCCGGATTATGTAAAAACTAATAAGGTCATAAAAACATTAAAGAGCAGGCTGGGTGATGAAGTGTATCTTGCACTCTGCCGCGCGGCGGCTTCCTGTGATTCTGGTAAGGGCGAGGCGGTCTACCGTACGGTGGTGGAGGGCATTACTGCGGGGAGCGGCAGAAGGACCATGGATAACCTGCGTGATCCTTATGTCGCACGGACTCATGAGCTCGCCAGGCGCACGGCGAATGAGGCGCACAAGGAGATAGAGTTTCTGAGGTTTGGAGAACTGGAAGGAGGAATCCTGTACGCGCGGATCGGGCCCGAGAACAATGTGATGGCTTTTATCATGCCTCATTTTGCGGACAGGCTGCCAATGGAGAATTTCCTGATACACGATGAAAAGCGGGATCTGTACGGCGTACATCCGGCGAATAAGGACTGGTATCTGGTATCGGGAGCGGGAAGCGTCTGGCAAAGCGCCGGAAGCAGGGACGCCGGCGGTATTCCGGCGCCGGGCGGGCCGGGTATAGGAATGCGCCTGTCCGGGAAGGAACGCAGATACCGCGATCTGTTCGCCCTCTTTCATGAGACGATAGCGATCGGATCGCGCCGTAACAAGCGGCTGCAGCAGCAGATGCTTCCGCTTCGTTTCCAAGAATATATGTTTGAATTCAGCCCCAGATGAGCAGTTTTTATTCTGAATAACCACAAGATATTGCGTTAATAGGCAAAAACAACAAATTATTCACAGAAACCGGGCGGGAAACCGTAAAATTAACGAAAACGCCGGAAATTGTTCTTTTTTTGGAACAAAAAAGACTCTTTACAAATGTTTTTAAAAGTGTATAATCATCTCAACGAGGAGAAAGAAAACGATTTTCTATGTGTGCCTTTTGCATACATGAATGGAAAAGGAAGGTGAATATTATGAAGCACAGGATTAAATTAAGGCCGGACGAAGTGAAGGACTTTGTAAGCGCTGCTGCAAAATGCATCTTTGATGTGGATATCTCCTACAATAGCTTTATAGTGGATGCCAAATCTATCATCGGGGTGTTGGGGCTTAATTTCAACCAGGTTCTGACAGTTTCCTACAATGGATATGATGCAGATTTTGAACAGTACCTCAGTAAATTTGCAGTGGCTTGTTGATCATATAATCCGGAAAGAACATGTTACATTGACTCCCTATTTAAGATATCGTAATATCTTAGTAGGGAGTTTTTGTGTATGGAAGTACGTGTTTCGGTCAGGAGCCTGGTGGAATTCATCCTTCGCTCCGGCGATATAGACAACAGAAAAGCGGTCGCCGCGGAGAATGCGATGCAGGAAGGAAGCCGGATCCACCGTATGATCCAAAAGCGGATGGGACCGGAATATCATGCCGAGGTATCGCTTTCTTACCGATATCCGGCGGGAGAATACGATATTGTGGTCGAAGGCAGGGCGGACGGTATCATAATAGAAAACGTCGCCGTCGTAAGCGCGGTCCCGGAGCTTCCCGACGGAACAGCCGGACCGGATACCGCAGAAAATATGCAGGTGACGATCGATGAGATCAAGGGAACCTTTCATGACTTAAAGAAAATGAAGGGGCCGATCCCGGTGCATCTGGCGCAGGCAAAATGCTATGCCTATATCTATGCCGGGCAAAACGGGCTGAAAAGTATCCGCGTCCGTATGACGTATTGCCATATGGAGACGGAGGAACTGCGGTATTTTCATTACGATTACACCTATGCGGAGCTGGCGCAATGGTTCGATGATGTGATGCTGCAGTACCGGAAATGGGCGGACTATGATTTCGCCTGGCAAAAGGCAAGGCAGGAGTCCATCAAGAGTCTGGAATTTCCGTTCGATTATAGAGACGGGCAGAAGGATCTGGTGTCCGATGTGTATCGGACGATCTACCATGGGCGGAAATTGTTCATCGAAGCCCCGACCGGAGCGGGCAAGACGATCTCGACCGTTTTTCCGGCGGTAAAAGCGATGGGGGAAAATCTCTGTCGGAAGATCTTCTATCTGACAGCCAAAACAATCGCGCGCACGGTGGCGGACCATACTTTTTCTCTGCTACGGGAGCACGGCCTGCAGTTTAAAAGTGTTATCCTGACGGCAAAAGACAAAATCTGTTTTATGGAAGAGACGGAGTGCAACCCGGAATACTGTCCCTACGCGAAGGGGCATTATGACAGGGTGAACGATGCCATGTACGATCTGCTGATCCATGAAGATGCGTACAGTCGGGAAAAAATAGAGGAATATGCAGAAAAGCACAAGGTGTGTCCGTTTGAAATGTGTCTGGATATGAGCCTGTTTTCCGATGCGGTCATCTGCGATTACAATTATGTGTTTGATCCGCATGTGTATCTCCGCAGATTTTTTGCGGAGGGAGTCAAAGAAGAGTATATTTTTCTGATCGATGAAGCGCATAATCTGGTGGAGCGCGGCAGAGAGATGTACAGCGCCGTGCTGCGCAAGGAAGATTTCCTGGAGCTTAGAAGACAGGTGAAAGCCTACGACGAACGCATTGCGTGGCACCTGAATCATTGCAATAAAGAGCTGCTGGAGCTGAAAAGAGAGTGCGTAACCTACAGGGTGGAGAGCAATATCGAGTCATTCATACGGGCGCTGACAAGGCTTGGATCCGCTATAGATGATTATCTGGAGGATCATGAGGACAGTCCGGTGAGAAAGGATATCCTGGAATTTTATTTTGAGGTTTCTCATTTTTTGCAGATCTATGAGCTGGTGGATGACAACTATGTGATCTATTCGGAAATGGAATCGGACGGAAGCTTTATCCTGAAGCTGTTCTGCGTCAATCCGTCTGCCAATCTCCGTGCCTGCATGGCGCGGGGAAGAAGCTCGATCCTGTTTTCGGCGACGCTTCTGCCGATCCGGTATTATAAGGCGCTGATCGGTGCGCAGGAGGGAGACTACGAGGTATATGCAAAGTCTGCTTTTAACCCGGAAAAGCTGGGACTGTTTATCGGAAGCGATGTGACGAGCAGGTACACGCGCAGGGGAGAGGAAGAATATTATCGCATCGCTTCCTATATACAGGAAGTGATCGGCAAAAGACACGGCAATTATCTGCTGTTCTTCCCATCCCACGCTTTCCTTCGCGCGGTTTACGATATCTATATGAAGTATTTTAATGCGGAAGGCGGCGCAGAATGCATCATACAGGAAGACTATATGAACGAGCAGGCGCGGGAGGCGTTCTTAAACCGATTTACCGGCAATGGAGACCGCGGTCCGGATGCGCCGGTCCATATGGGGACAGAAGAGGCGGACGAGCACAGTCTGCTGGGATTCTGCGTGATGGGTGGAATATTTGGCGAGGGGATCGATCTCAAGAACGACAGCCTGATCGGGGCGGTCATTGTCGGGACAGGGATTCCGCAGATCTGCAGCGAGCGGGATATCTTAAAGCATTATTTCGATGAGCGGGGAGAAGACGGATTCGATTACGCATACAGGTATCCCGGCATGAATAAGGTGCTTCAGGCTGCGGGAAGAGTCATCCGTACCGTGGATGACTTCGGGGTGGTCGCGCTTCTGGACGAACGTTTCCTGTCACCCGCCTACCGGAGATTGTTCCCCCGGGAGTGGCAGCACTGTGAGGTCGTAGATGTTGACCGCATCGGTCGACGCGTGGAACGTTTCTGGAATGAGTGGCTGTAGGGAATCCGGGCGGCCGGGCCTACGTGATATGCGGCGGCCTGCGCAGCAGCGCGATCTCTTCCTTGTAGGGAGGCGCCGTTTTGCCGGGATCAGCGGGATCCGGAACATACGGTGTCTCTAATATTTTGGGAAGATGCATGAAAAGGGGATGATGGACGATGGCGCGGAGCGCTTCCGTTCCGATCGTTCCCTTTCCTATATTGGCGTGTCGGTCCTTCATGGCGCCGCGCGCATTTTTGCTGTCATTGATATGGAACAGGGCAATCTGTTCCTTCCCGATTAATTGATCGAATCGGTCAATCACACCGTCGAAATCATGTACGATATCGTATCCGGCATCGTTTAGATGGCAGGTGTCCATGCAGACGCGCAGCTTATCGCTGTGCGCGACCTTGTCATACAGGGACGCCAGTTCCTCAAAGCTGCGGCCGATCTCGGAGCCTTTTCCGGCCATGGTCTCGAGGGCGATACAACAGTTTGTTGTGTCTGTCAGTACTTCGTTAAGTCCTTGAGCGATACGGTCAATTCCGGCCTTGACGCCTGCGCCTACATGAGAGCCGGG
>CANQIJ010000192.1 GCA_947624025.1 uncultured Lachnospiraceae bacterium
CGGTCCGCACCGTCCTTGTCGGCATGACGCGGCTCGGTCTCGTCGAGGTGACAAGAAAGAAGATCCGCGGGCCGCTTTCCGAGCAGATCGGACCGGGCCGGAAAAACGCTTCCGGACAGGCGTGAGCCCGCTTTATGCCTGAATTTATGGCTGTGTTTTGCCTGTGTTTTTGACAAAAAACGGTTGACATCCGGGAAAGTGGATGTTATGATTACAGAGTGTGCCGCACAGCGAGGCTGACAAGTCCGTATCCCCGCTATTCAATGCGATTTCGGGGTGGCGCCGCAGCTGGCGAGTAATGATAATAGGAGGTGCAATAACATGTACGCGATTATTGCAACTGGCGGTAAGCAGTACAGAGTAGCCGAGGGCGACAGCTTAAAGATTGAGCGCATCGACGCCGAGGTCGGTTCTTCTGTAACCTTTGACCAGGTTCTGGCCGTAAACAACGGCGAGCTTACCATCGGATGCCCGACCGTTGACGGCGCTACCGTATCCGCAACTGTGGAAGCGGTTGGCAAGGGCAAAAAAGTTATCGTTTACAAGTATAAACGCAAGACCGGTTATCACAAGAAAAACGGCCACAGACAGCTTTATACGCAGGTCAAGATCGATAAGATCAATGCATAAGAGTATCTGTGCAAGGGTGTGAGATGACGCAGATCACATTTTACCGGACAGCAGCGGAATATACGGGTTTTACATGCAGCGGCCATGCACAGTTCGCCGACTACGGCAAAGATATTGTTTGTGCCGCCATCTCGGCGCTTGTGATTAATACGGTCAATTCCCTTGAGCAGATCGCCGGGGAGAAGATCAGCGTAGAGACAGACGCAGAGAACGGTGTGATCCGATGCCGTTTTCTGGAGCATCCTTTGAAGGAGGCATCCGGAGTGCTCGTGGATTCGCTGGTGCTGGGAATCGGTCAGATTGAGAAGCAGTACGGTAATAAACATTGTAAACTGATATTTGAGGAGGTGTAATGCCATGTTAAATATGAACCTTCAATTTTTTGCACATAAGAAAGGTGTGGGCTCTACCAAGAACGGCAGAGATTCCGAATCCAAGAGATTAGGTGCGAAGAGAGCTGACGGACAGTTCGTTAAGGCGGGTAATATCTTATACAGACAGCGCGGCACCAAGATCCATCCCGGTGTAAACGTCGGGATCGGCGGTGACGATACACTGTTTGCCCTGGTCGACGGTGTTCTTCGTTTTGAAAGAAAAGGAAGAGACAAAAAACAGGCTTCTGTGTATCCTGTAGAGAAATAGGACGGACGTTTGATGCGGGCTTCAAACATTTAGGTGTTTGAAGCCTTTTTTTCAAAATGCGGTATCGTTTCTGCAGCTTAATGCAGAGTATGCCCATAAGGAGACATTTATGTTTGCAGATCGTGCGACAATCTATGTGAAGAGCGGCAGAGGCGGCAACGGTCATGTGTCTTTCCGCAGGGAGAAGTATGTGCCGAGCGGAGGACCGGACGGCGGCGACGGCGGCAAAGGCGGAGACGTCTATTTTGAGATAGACGAAGGCCTCAATACGCTGACCGATTTCAGGCATATCCGCAAATACAGCGCCGGGAACGGCGAGGACGGCGGCAAGCGCAATTGCGCCGGGAAAAGCGGCGAGGATCTCACCATTAAGGTGCCTCCGGGCACGGTGATCAAGGAAGCCGGAACCGGACAGGTCATAACAGACATGTCGGGAGACAACCGGCGCTTCCTTCTTTTAAAAGGCGGCAAGGGCGGCAACGGCAATCAGCATTATGCCACGAGCACCATGCAGGCGCCGCGCTACGCGCAGCCCGGACAGCCGGCTCAGGAGCTGGAGCTTTTGCTGGAATTAAAGGTGATCGCAGATGTTGGTCTTGTGGGATTCCCCAATGTTGGAAAATCCACGTTTCTTGCCAAAGTGACCAATGCCAGGCCCAAGATCGCCAATTATCATTTTACGACGCTGAATCCGAACCTGGGCGTGGTAGACCTGGAGGACGCCAGGGGGTTCGTTATTGCGGACATCCCCGGACTGATCGAGGGCGCATCCAAGGGAGTGGGCCTCGGCCATGAGTTCCTCAGACATATTGAGCGGACGAAGCTCATTGTGCATATTGTAGATGCGGCGTCCACTGAGGGACGCGACCCGATAGAAGATATCTATGCCATCAACAAAGAGCTGGAGGCATATAATGCGGATCTGGCATTACGACCGCAGATCATAGCCGCCAATAAGGTCGATATGATATACGGGGACGATGACACGGTACAAAAGATACGGGCCGAATTTGAACCCAGGGGTATATCCGTATACGGCATTTCGGCGGTCACAGGACAGGGGATCCGGGAGCTGTTGTATGCTGTCAACAATCAGCTGGAGAAGCTGGATTCCAAGCCGGTCATCTTTGAGCAGGAATATTTCCCCGAATATCATTTCGATGCCGCAAGCGAACCCTTCACTGTGGTCTATGACGAGGAAGAGAAGGACTACGTGGTCGAAGGACCCAGGATCGAGAAGATGCTGTCTTATACTAACCTGGAATCGGAAAAGGGCTTCCAGTTTTTCCAGGGCTTCCTAAAGGATAACGGCGTGTGGGACCGGCTGGAGGAGCTCGGCATAGAAGACGGCGATACCGTGCGGATGTACGGGCTTTACTTCAACTATTATAAGTGATCGCACTGAATGGAGAGTAATATGACTAGTAAACAGAGAGCTTATTTAAAGAGTCTTGCAAGTACGCTGAATCCCATCTTCCAGGTGGGCAAATCCAGCCTCACACCGGAATACATCATCGCGATCGATGAAGCGTTCCATACAAAAGAGCTGCTCAAGATAGCCGTGTTAAAGAACTGCACGGACGATCCGAACGAGATCGCGCAGACGATCGCCGATCGCACACATTCACAGGTCGTACAGGTGATCGGCAAGAAGATCGTACTATATAAGCCTGACAGAAAGAATCCGAAGATCATTCTGCCGAAGGGATAGGCATGACCTGCGGAATGGGGATTAATATGAAAAAGACAGGGATCATGGGCGGTACCTTCAACCCGATCCACAACGGACATCTGATGCTGGCAAGTGAAGCGCTGAGGCAGTTTCGGCTCGACGAGGTTCTTTTTATGCCCTGCGGCGTTCCTTATATGAAATCGCGGCAAAAAGTGGAATCCGGACAGACGAGGGCGGAAATGACAGCCCTGGCCATACAGGACAAGCCTCACTTTACGCTGTCAACGATCGAACTGGAGCAGAGCGGCAGCACATACACGTATCAGACTCTGGAACGGTTAAGGCGGGAGGATCCCGATACGGAATATTACTTTATCGTGGGAGCGGACAGCCTTTTCCACATGAAAGAATGGAAATGTCCCGAGCGCATTTTTGCATCCTGCTGTATACTGGCGGCGGTACGCGGTGATATCACCGGAGGAGAAATGGAAGAACGGATCCGGATGATGCGGCGTGAATACAGAGCCGATATCAGACTGCTTAGAACCCCATGCGTCAACATCTCTTCCTCCGATATCCGGTGCAGGGTGGCGGCAGGAGAATCCATTGACGGCGATGTGCCGGAACCGGTTAAAGCATATATTGAGAGAAGAGGTCTGTACCGATGAAGACATTAAGCCTCGCCCAAATAAGGAAAGAAATGGAAAAGACGCTTGAGCCAAAGCGCTATGAGCACACCCTGAGCGTGGCGTACACCGCCGCGAATCTTGCCGCCGTGCATGGCGCTGATATCGAGAAAGCGCTCATAGCCGGGATGCTTCACGACTGTGCAAAATGCATAAGCTTCAAGAAGCAGAAAAGCCTGTGCCAGAAATACCACGTACAGATGTCCAGACTGGAAAAGGAGAGCGAAGATTATAGTCCCGTTCTTCATGCCAAGGCAGGCGCGGTGCTGGCAAAGGAAAAATACGGCATCAGGGATGAAGATATCCTAAACGCCATCTTTTACCATACCACAGGCAGGCCGCACATGAGTCCTTTGGAAAAGATCATCTACATTGCGGATTACATTGAACCCTGCAGAAAGCATGTAAAGGGAGCCACAGAGCGATCGGAGAACGATATCTTTACAAAGGCGCGGCAGACTGCGTTTCGCGATCCGGACGATGCGCTGCTGCTCATTCTGGGCAACACGCTGGCTTATCTGAAGGAAACAGGCAGCAAGATTGATCCTGTGACACAAGAAACATACGACTATTACAACGGTATCAAACAGAAAGGAAAAAACGCATGAACAGTAATGAGATCGCCAGGCTCGCCGTCGCGGCACTGGAGGATAAAAAAGCAGAGGATATCAGGATCATTGATATCAGGGAAGTGTCCGTTATCGCCGACTATTTTATCATAGCCAACGGCACGAACCGTAATCAGATACAGACGTTGTCGGATCATGTGGAGGAGACGCTCGGCAAGGCGGGCGTTGCTCTCAAGCAGGTGGAAGGGTACGACCATGCCAACTGGGTGCTCCTTGATTTTCGCGATGTGGTCATACACATATTTGATAAAGAGAACCGGCTTTTTTACGATCTGGAACGCATCTGGCGCGACGGAAAGATCATCGAAGCCGAAAGCCTGTAAAGGCATCAGGGCAACGGCCTCTGTCGTAAATGATGCAGTGAAAAACCGGCATCGCTGTAACAGGCAATGCCGGTTCCTTTGTGCCAGGCAGGTTACGAGTTCGCTTCCCGCGTTTCGCCGCCTGCATACATATAAAATGTAATGATATAAAGACCGGCGATACCTACCAATGCATAAATAATCCTTGAAAGCCATGACATATTACCGAAAATAAATGCCACGAGGTCAAAACTGAAAAGACCGATTAACCCCCAGT
>CANQIJ010000193.1 GCA_947624025.1 uncultured Lachnospiraceae bacterium
TTATCGTCGGCGCGGTCCTGATGGGCGTTATCAATCTCGGCATGTCGCTGATGGGCGTAGACCAGAATATGCAGAAGGTGGTTAAGGGCCTTGTGCTTCTGGCAGCCGTTATCTTTGATGTTGTGTCCAAGAGAGGCGGTAAACTGATCGAGAAGAATTAGTCCGGCGGTTTCAGAGCTATATGATATCAGGGAAGAGATCTTCCGGTTTCGGGATCCCGGTGCAGGCCTGCATCGGGATCCTTTTTGATACTCCCTTTATTGAACATTAGCCGATTGTGGATTATAATGGGAGCATGCGGTCCTGGTCTTGGGGATCGGACGGCACAGGAAGAAAAATATCAGTCGTTATTTAAATGGGAGAGATCATGGACAGAAAGAAGATCGTATTGATAGGACCGGTGTATCCGTATAAGGGAGGGATCGCGCATTACACAAGCCTGATGTACAGAGCGCTGTGCAGGAAGTATGATGTCGTCATGGTTTCCTACAAATTTCAATATCCCAGGCTGCTTTATAAAAAGGAGCAGAGAGATTACAGCAACGATAACTTTAAGATCGATGACACAAACTACTGGATCCATACAGCAGATCCCTTTAACTGGATCGGGACTGCGCATAAGATCAACAGACTGGCTCCCGCGCTGGTCATCCTTCAGTGGTGGCATCCTTATTTTGCGCCCTGTTACTGGATGATGTGCAGACTGCTCAAAAACACAAAGATACTGTTTGTCTGCCACAATGTGTTTCCCCATGAAAGATTTCCGCTCGACAGGCTTCTGACCAGGGCGGTGTTAAAGCGGGGAAGCCGCTATATTGTCCAGTCTGAAACGGATGCGGAGGACCTGCGCACGGTCGTGAAGAACCCGGTGTTCAGGCAGACGGTGCATCCGACTTATAACGCGTTTAAGATAGCCGGCATCTCGGGAGAGGAAGCGAGAAAAATACTGGGGATCAGTCAGGATAAAAAGGTATTGCTGTTCTTTGGATTTATAAGAGAGTACAAAGGACTGTCCTATCTGATCCAGGCAATGCCGGAGGTGATACGGCAGGTAGAGGACACAGAGCTTCTTGTGGTGGGCGATTTTTCCGGGCCGGAGGACAGGCAACGGTATCTGGATATGATACAGGAATATGCTCTTGGCGATCATGTTACCGTGTATGACGGTTATATTCCCGATCAAGAGGTGGAAAAGTTTTTTGCCGCCTGCAATCTGGTGGTCCTGCCTTATATCAGCGCGACCCAGAGCGGCATCGCCCAGATTGCGTATGGCTTTGAGAAGCCTGTGGTCGCAACAAACGTCGGGGGTCTGCCGGATGTGGTGGATGACGGCAGTACGGGATATGTAGTGGAGGCCGGAAACGCCGCAAAGCTTGCAGAGGGGATCGTTGATTATTTTATCCGGAACAGGGAGAAGGAGTTTGCCGAAAATATCAGAAAAGAAGCGGACCGTTTCTCGTGGGACAGAATGGCGGACCTGATAGCCGAGCTGGAGTCCTGTTAAGGATTCGGTATGGCTGAGACGTTTTATTAAAATACTATGAAATTTCTGTGTTTTTGCTTGACATTAAAAAATTAGAGGATGATGATAGAAGACAGCGGTAAATATAGGAAAAGGGAGCAGGGATGTAATATGATCAAAACCTTAGCGGCGCAGATTGGGGAGTTTAAGAAGGAATCGATCCTGACGCCGGTATTCATGATCCTGGAAGTTATTTTTGAGACACTGATCCCGTTTCTGATGGCGTCGATCATCGATGACGGTGTGGAAGCGGGCAACATGCAGCATATCTATATTGTGGGAGGCCTCATGATCGTGATGGCGCTGCTTGGCCTTTACAGCGGTATCATGGGCGGTAAGTACGGCGCCAGAGCGTCCACGGGCTTTGCGAGAAATCTCCGCCGGGCGATGTTTGAGAACATACAGACATTTTCTTTTTCCAATCTGGACAAATTCAGTACGGCGGGTCTGGTGACGAGGCTTACCACGGATGTGACGAACATACAGATGGCATATCAGATGATCCTGCGGATGTGTTTCCGCGCGCCGATCAGCATGATATGCGCTATGGCGATGGCGTTTTTTATCAATGCCGAGCTTGCATCGATCTATCTGATCGCGGTGATCCTTCTTGCGATCGTTCTGTTCTTCCTGATTAAGCGGGCTATGAAATATTTCCAGATGGCATTTCCCAAATACGATGAACTCAATTCCTCTGTGCAGGAGAATGTCAGCGCGATCCGCGTTGTCAAGGCCTATGTGCGGGAAGACTATGAGACGTCCAAGTTTAAGAAGGCGAGTCAGGGTATCTACGATATCTTCCTGAAGGCGGAGAAAAACGTTGTTTTAAATATGCCGGTGATGCAGTTTACGGTCTACAGCTGTATCCTGCTGATCAGCTGGATCGGCGCAAAGCTCATCGTTCAGGATAGCTTAAAGACGGGCGAGCTGATGAGCCTGTTGGCATACTGTATGAATATTCTGATGAATCTGATGATGATCTCTATGATCTTTGTCATGATGAGTATGAGTATAGCGAGTGCAAAGCGTGTCAGCGAAGTGCTGTGTGAGAAGAGCGATCTTGTGGATCCTGCGGATCCGATCCGCGAGATTCCCAATGGCGAGATCGAGTTTAAGAACGTAGATTTCTCTTACTACGGAGATAAGGACAAAGCGGTGCTCCACGATATCAATCTCAAGATCAGGGCAGGTGAGACCATCGGTATCATCGGCGGCACCGGCAGCTCCAAGACCAGCCTGGTCAATCTGATCAGCAGACTGTACGATGTGACCTCCGGGAGCGTCATGGTGGGCGGTCACGATGTCCGGGAGTATGATATGGAGAGCCTGCGCGATCAGGTGGCGGTGGTGCTGCAGAAGAACGTGCTCTTCTCCGGTACGATCTTAGATAACCTGCGCTGGGGCGACGAGAACGCCACGGAGGAGGAGTGCCGGCGTGTCTGTCGGCTTGCCTGCGCCGATGAGTTTATCGACAAGTTGCCGGACGGCTACAATACTTACATAGAGCAGGGCGGTACGAATGTGTCGGGCGGGCAGAAGCAGCGTCTGTGCATTGCGCGCGCGCTTCTGAAGAAACCGAAGGTACTGATTCTGGACGACAGCACCAGCGCCGTGGATACCGCGACGGACGCGAAGATCCGTCGGGCATTTGCGCAGGAGATACCGGATACCACCAAGCTGATCATTGCGCAGCGTGTGTCCAGCGTGGAGAACGCAGACAGGATCATCGTGATGGACGACGGGCGGATCGACGGCTTCGGTACACATGAGGAGCTGCTTGAAAGTAACGAGATCTATCGTGAAGTATATGAATCCCAGACCGGCGGCGGTGGGGATTTTGATGAAAAGGCGGGTGAAGAATAATGCCGGGACCGATGGGGAGAAGAATGCCGAGAGGCAGGAGAATAGAGAATCCGGGTAAGGTTTTTAAGAGACTGATGAAATATGTGGCAAAAAATTACGGTGTGCATCTTGCGATCGTGGCGGTGCTGATCCTGGTCAGCGTCCTTGCCAACGTGCAGGGAACTATGTTTATCCAGCGCCTGATCGACGATTATATCGGGCCGATGCTCGTATCGGATACACCGGATTTCGGGCCGCTTGCGGGAGCGATCTTCAGGGTGGCGTGTTTTTATGCGGTCGGTGTGGCGGCGGCCTATCTCTATAACCGCATCATGATCAATGTGACGCAGGGAACGCTGCGCAATGTGAGGGATGATCTGTTTTCCCACATGCAGACACTGCCGATCAAG
The DNA here is from genome assembly GCA_947624025.1 of uncultured Lachnospiraceae bacterium. Classification (GTDB taxonomy): domain Bacteria; phylum Bacillota; class Clostridia; order Lachnospirales; family Lachnospiraceae; genus UBA3282. The sequence goes on from CANQIJ010000193.1 coordinate 3,775, forward strand.
TATTTTGACACACATTCGCATGGTGATATTATGTCAACCTACACCAACGATACGGATACGCTGCGCCAGATGATCAGCCAGAGTATGCCGCAGATCTTCAACAGCGCGATCACGATCGTCAGCGTGTTCATCAGTATGCTTGTCTTAAGCATCCCGCTTACGGTGGTGACGCTTGTCATGGTGGCGGTGATGTTGGTTGTCACCAAGAACGTGGCGGGCTTGAGCAGCCGGTATTTCCTGCAGCAGCAGCATGATCTGGGCCAGGTCAACGGTTTTATTGAGGAAATGATGAACGGGCAGAAGGTCGTCAAAGTATTCTGCCACGAGGAAGAAAATATCAGGCAGTTCAATGAGTTGAACGATAATCTCTATCACAGTGCGGATAAGGCGAATTACCTTGTCAATATCGTGGGGCCGGTCAATGCGCAGTTAGGCAATGTAAGCTATGTGGTCTGCGCCATCGTTGGCGGTGTGCTGGCGCTGTCCGGGTTCTCCGGCCTGACGCTTGGTGAACTGGCAAGCTTCCTGACGTTTAACAAGAGCTTTAATATGCCTATTAACCAAGTGAGTCAACAGTTTAACTCGATCGTCATGGCAATGGCCGGCGCCGAGCGGATCTTCCAGATGATGGACGAGGCACAGGAGGCGGACAACGGCTATGTGACGCTGGTTCATGTCAGGGAAGAGAACGGAAAGCTGGTGGAAAACCCGAAGCGTACCGGGCGCTGGGCATGGAGGCACGAGCATCAGGCGGATCATTCCGTGGACTACGTGGAGCTGAAGGGCGATGTGGTGTTTGACGGCGTGGATTTCGGTTACAACGACGATAAGATGGTGCTGCATGACGTGAAGCTCTATGCCGAGCCGGGACAGAAGATTGCCTTCGTCGGGTCTACCGGTGCGGGCAAGACGACGATCACGAACCTGATCAACCGTTTCTATGATATACAGGACGGCAAGATCCGCTATGACGGCATCAACGTCAACAAGAT
>CANQIJ010000194.1 GCA_947624025.1 uncultured Lachnospiraceae bacterium
CTAAGAAAGCCGGCGCGACGGACAGCGTGGCGCTTACAGGCGGGTGTGCGAAGAATGACGGCTTAAAAGATGCCATTGAAAAAGTTTTAAAGATCAGGGTCATTGACCTTGCGATCGATCCGCAGCTGATGGGCGCGCTGGGCGCAGCCGAGTTTGCAAGGCAGAAAGGAATGGGCGCGTGATGGGAAAGGTGTTGTTGATCATTTTCGGCATATTGGCGGCGCTGTTTCTGTTAAGCCTCATCATATATTTCTTTAATCTGGACATGAAGCTTGCAGCGGCGATGACGCCCCTCATGAACAAGCTGTACGACAGGAGCGATGCCAGGCGGAAACGGCGGCAGGAAGCAGCCGATAAACATGACACTGGTGTCGGAAAAGGACCGAGGGTTCGCAGCACAGCGAGCCGGGATGGGGTCAAGCCATGAATCTGTATGACAGTCTGATTGCCCGCTGTGAGGATATGTTACGGGATCTGCCGTGTAAACACTATCCTTATGATGAGATAGAGCTGTGGGAGCAGGAAGCGCAGCAGAGCGTCATCTTCAGGAAGGACACCGCGTACGAGCTGGGCGGCGGCAGCCTGTGCGCATACAGCGCGATGGCTTTTACCTCCAAGAGGCCTGTCGCCGATGAAGTCATAGTCTGCGGTCCCGATCTGCCGCAGATCAAGGCGGATACGTCCTATGCCGTGTTTACGACTCTGCGTGTGGACGACGGCGCATGGGAGAAGAAGGAGCAGGCATACCGTGTGCTCCGGCGTCTTGACTATACCAGATACCATGTCTATCCCCGGGGATTCATGACAAGGATATCGTCCTCCGCACACAGAGAACCGGCGCGGGTGAGCAGAGAGGCGCTGCGCGGGGGTCTGGATCTGAAACAGGTGGGGCGGCTGTATCTTGAGGCCTATCATGCGCATCCCGAGGTTTTGGCGGCGCGTGTTGTCTATGTGACCGACCCGCGGTTTTCCTATGAGGCGTTTGGCGAAGCGGCACGCAGGATAGACGCCGTCACGGAATCGCTCAACGCGATCTTTGGAAACCTTATCATGGACTGCACATCGTGCCGGTTTAAGCCGGTGTGCGATGAGGTGGAGGGCTTGCGCAGGCTTCATTCCCGAGGGCAGTAAGGCCGGCGGGTCCTGCGGTCCGGTACGGGGCCGTTGTTTCGTGCGGGCGGACGTTTTGCCGGGCAGCGGTTATAGTAAATATGTATAAAAAGCGGAAACTATTTTTAGCAAAATAGTTTCTTGTGATATACGCGGCGTTATGCTAGAATTAAGGAAACTGAAAACATAAAAACAGTTTCCTTTTTATATGCGGCATGACAGAAGAACGTACGGGAGGATCGTAATGGTCGGAAAGGATCAGGAGAGAGAACAGGACAGCATAAAAGACGGAAAAGAAGAAAGCATAAAGGAAGAGATCCTAAGGGGCACACTCCTGCTTTTTAATGAAAAAGGGCTGAAGTTTACGATGGACGATATCGCCCGGTCGCTCAAGATCAGCAAAAAGACGCTTTATAAGGTTTTTGCGGATAAGGAGCAGCTGTTTTTGGCAATGGTGGATTACATGTTCGACAAGGTCAAGGAGAGCGAGCAGGCGGTGGTCGAAGACGGGCGCCTGAGCACGGTGGAGAAGATACACAGGATACTGGGCGTACTTCCCGAAGGATATAAGGATGTGGATCTGAAGCAGCTCTATCTGTTAAAGGACAAATATCCGAAGATATACAGGCAGGTGGAGAGACGGCTGGAGACGGGCTGGGAGACGACGATCGAGCTGTTGGAGCGCGGCATGGCAGAAGGATGTATCCGGCCGGTCAGGATACCGATCCTCAAGATGATGCTGGAAGCGTCCGTGGAACAGTTTTTTCAAAGGGACATATTGATACGGAACCAAATATCCTATCAGGACGCGCTGGATGAGGTGGTCGATATCCTGATGGATGGGATCCGCGTACACGGCTGACAGACGGGCCTGACACAGCCGGCGCAGGGAACCGGAGCCTGCCGTGAATGAACAGACGGATCGGTATAAAGGAGGAGAAGGTATATGAGCGAGAGATCAAAAGTGATCTTCGGCAACCCGATGCCGGAGTCGGTCTACCGCAAGGCGGTACGATCCAAGAAAAAGTATGCGGGAAAATTCGGGGATGACTCGGCGGCGGACTATCCTGTCACCGTAAAGAAGAATGAGCATATCGGCGATCTGCTGGGCGTCATGGATGTGCGTCTGGGCGAGGACGGCAGCGCGCCGCAGGACGGGGAAGCCTTTGACATGGACAAGGGGATCATCGTCGGCAATATCCGCATGGGATTCGGACATTACAGGATCTCGATGGCGATCGCATCGGCGGCAAAGTCTATGGGGTACGTTCCGTACTGGATGGATTTAAATTCCTACCGGCATACGACCTGCACAAAAGTCATAAGCGCACAGAACGATCTGTATTCGCTGGGCTCCCGGCTTTCCGGCAAAAGCAGGCTGTTCAACAGGCTGGTCTGGGAGCCGATGAACTACGAGGGATTCCGCAAGCTGAGCTACAACGCCTCCGACCAGAAGAACGCGGAGCTCATGGCGGCAGTCTACCGGAACGTGCCGAAGGATATTCCGGTGGTCGCGACCCATGTGTGGCCCGCGCAGGCGGCGATCCATGCGGGAATGAAGCATGTGGTCAACGCGGTGCCGGACAACTGGCCGATGGCGCTGCATCTGGCGGAAGGCAGCCTTCATACGGTCCAGACGCATTTCGCATACCAGGGCTACCGTATTCTGAACGGTATGAAGGGCAAGGCGGTGCTGCAGCCGATGCCGGATTCGGATCTGGTATATACAGGTCATTACATCGATCATGAGCTGGTGAGCAATATCGAGAACGACTGCGCACACAGGATCAGACGGCAGGAGGAGGGAAAGCCGTTCCGATTCCTCCTGACGATCGGCGGCGCGGGCGCACAGAAAGAGATCTTTGCGGCCATTATCAAACATCTGCTCCCGGCGATCCGGAAAAATAAGGCGGCGCTCTATGTCAATGTGGGGGATTACCGCAATGTGTGGGAGGAGCTGGTCAGAGAGATCCCGGGACTGCGCGAAGTGTCAACGGAGCATTTTAACGAGTGGGAAGAAACACAGGCATTTGCGGAAAACGCGCTCACGCAGGACGTAAACGGCGTTCACGCTTTCTGGCACGAGAATATCTTCGAGGCCGTCTACTGTACCAATCTGCTGATGAGAAGCTGCGACGTGCTTGTGACGAAGCCGAGCGAACTGGCGTTTTATCCTGTACCGAAGCTGTTCATCAAGCGTGTGGGCGGTCATGAGCAGTGGGGCGCGATCCACTCCGCTGAGATCGGGGACGGCACGTTAGAGTGCAGGGACATTCCGCACACACTGCAGATGATCGGGCTTTTTATTAAGGAAAAGGGTCTGCTGGGCGGCATATGTGACAATATTGTCAGAAATAAGGCGGCGGGCGTTTACGACGGAGCCTACAAGGTAGTGGAGCTTGCCATGAAAGGAGGAAAATCTTATGAAGCTGAGTTTTAAGGAAAAAGCATCCTACGGACTGGGTGCGGTGGGAAAGGACATGGTATACATGCTTTCCGCAAGCTACATCCTGTATTATTATCAGGATATCTTAGGCGTAAGCGCGATGGCAATGGGGATCATCCTGATGGCGGCGCGTGTGTTTGACGCATTTAACGACCCGGTCATGGGTGTGCTGGTGGCTAAGACGCGGACGAGGTGGGGCAAATTCCGTCCGTGGCTCTTGATCGGAACGATCACCAACGCCGTTATCCTGTTTGTCATGTTCTCGGCTCCGCCGGCGCTTGACGGGGGAGGACTGGTTGCGTATGCGGCGATCACATACATCTTATGGGGCGTCACCTATACGATGATGGATATTCCGTACTGGTCCATGATCCCGGCATTCACGGAAGGCGGTAAAGAGCGTGAGGGACTCACCACGCTGGCGCGTTCCTGTGCGGGCGTCGGCTCGGCGCTTATTACCATCATCACGATGATCTGTGTCAAGAACATCGGGCAGGGCGACGAGCGTATCGGCTTCCAGAGGTTTGCCCTGATCATAGCGGCGCTGTTTGTTGTCTTTATCGTGATCACCTGCATCAACATCAAGGAGAAATCAACGGTCGATGTGGAAGCGCCGTCCGTAGGACAGATGTTCCGGGCGCTCGTCCAGAACGACCAGACGATGATCGTGGTCATAGCCATCGTGCTGATCAACTGCTCCTTATACATTACCTCCAACCTGCTGATTTATTTCTTTAAGTACGACTTCGGCGGGGAGACATGGGAGAACGGATACACGCTGTTCAACATGTTCGGCGGCGGTATCCAGATCCTGTCCATGATGCTGTTCTATCCGCTGCTGCGTAAGTTTATCAACTCCCTGCAGGTGTTCTATGTGAGCTTTGCGATGGCGATCGCGGGCTATGCGGTGCTGTTTGCGCTTATGTGTCTTGGATGGACGAATATTTTCCTTCTGTTTATTCCGGCGTTCCTGGTATTTGCCGCATTCGGTATGCTGACGGTCTTAACCACCGTATTTCTTGCCAACACGGTAGACTACGGCGAGCTGAAGAACAACAGAAGGGATGAGAGCGTGATCTTCTCCATGCAGACCTTCGTGGTGAAGCTTGCATCGGGTGTGGCGGTCCTGATCGTGACCATCTGTCTGTCGGTCTGCAATCTGAGCAATGACACATCGGCAGCAGTCACGACGCAGGCGTCGGAATCCTC
>CANQIJ010000195.1 GCA_947624025.1 uncultured Lachnospiraceae bacterium
CGATACAACAGTTTGTTGTGCCTGTCAGTACTTCGTTAAGTCCTTGAGCGATACGGTCAATTCCGGCCTTGACGCCTGCGCCTACATGAGAGCCGGGATGAAGGATGAGGATATGCGAACCCATGGCAACAGTGCGCTCAAGCTCCAGCGCGAGAAATTCCACGGCGATCTCGTATGTCGCGGGATTGACCGTATTGGCCAGATTGATGATATAGGGCGCGTGGACAGCGAAGGCTTCAATGTCGTGAGCACACATATACTCCCATGCGGGTTCGATGTTCAGTTCGGCTATGTCCCTGCGCTTCGTGTTCTGGGGCGCTCCTGTGTATAACATAAATGTATCTGCGCCATAGGATACCGCCTCCTTTGCGGAGCCGAGCATCATTTCCCTGCCGCTCATTCCTACATGAGATCCTAATATCGGAGTCACGGTGACGATCCCTTCCTTTCCTGCCCTGCCGTATATTGACTTGTACCGTCAGAGCACTAAATCTATTGACTGATCCCGGATATAATACAAAATCTATTGACTGAACAGATTTATTTAACTTGACCGGCTTTTTCTTTTGAAAATATTATATACCATTCTCCGACAATTTTCATTATCGAAAAAAAGAAAAATTGACAGAAAAAAGGAGACAAATTATAAAAATGTCACTCTTTTGTGTCGAAAAAGGAACGCGGGTCACTGATAAATGACATGGCTGTCGATGTGGATAACTTTGTGGAAATTGGGGATTTCTTTTGCGTTTCGGGACACTTTTTCTGTGATTTTGCGTGAAAGGATGTGGAAAAGTCGAAAAACGGATTTTAGTATATTTCAAAATAGTACCGGTTCGGTCAATAGAAATGCGCTCCGAAAGATGGCAGGATACAGAGGAAACGGGCTTTGCAAATCCCGCGCGTCATGGTACAATATAGGGCGTGTACGGCTGATCTGTTCAGCGCATACGAAAGCGTCAGACTGCGAAGCAAAGCGCAGATCAATATAAGAAAAAATAAGAAAAAGAGGAGTATATACTGCTATGTGGGCTTATGAGAGTGTTTTTTATCAGATCTATCCGCTGGGATTCTGTGGCGCGCCGTTCGAGAATGACGGCAGGCTGCAGTCACGTATCCTGAAGGTGAACGACTGGATCCCCCATATGAAGAAGCTGGGGATCAACGCCGTCTATTTTTCCCCGGTGTTCGAGTCGGATACGCACGGCTACAATACGAGAGATTATCATACGATCGACTGCAGGCTTGGTACGAATGAGGATTTTCGCCAGGTGTGCCGGAATCTGCACGATAACGGCATCAGGGTGATCCTGGACGGGGTCTTTAATCATGTGGGGCGGGGCTTCTGGGCTTTTCAGGATGTGCTCGCAAAGCGGTGGGAATCGCCTTATAAGGACTGGTTCCACATTAACTTTGACGGCAATTCCAACTATAACGACGGCCTGTGGTATGAGGGATGGGAAGGCAATTATGATCTGGTGAAGCTGAATCTTCGCAACGAGGATGTGATCCGGCATATACTTGACAGCGTGAAGGGCTGGGTAGAGGAATTCGACATCGACGGCCTGCGTCTGGATGTAGCATACTGTCTGGATCATGATTTCGTCAGAAGACTCAGAGAATTTACGGACGGACTGAAGGAGGATTTCTATCTGTTAGGTGAGATGCTGCACGGAGACTATAACCAGCTTGTCAATGAACAGATGCTTCATTCCGCTACCAATTACGAGTGCTACAAGGGCCTGTTCTCCAGCTTTAACAGTATGAACATGTTTGAGATCGTCCATTCGCTGCTGCGGCAGTTCGGCCCCGAGAACTGGACTCTGTATAAGGGAAAACATATGCTTTCCTTCGTGGATAACCATGATGTGACGAGGATTGCCAGCAATCTGAACAATGAGAAGCATCTGCCGCTCATCTATGCGCTGTGCTTCGGTATGCCGGGTATCCCGTGCGTATACTACGGCAGCGAGTGGGGCGCTAAGGCTCACAAGAGCGAGGGAGATCCCGCGCTGAGGGCGTGCTTTGAAGAGCCGCAGTGGAACGACCTGTGCGAGTGGATCGCTGCGCTCTCGGAGGCGAAGAAGCATTCTAAGGCGCTCAATTACGGTGATTTCCGTTCCGTTGTGCTGACCAATAAGCAGTGTATCTTCGAGCGCAGATGCGACGAGGAGAGGGTGCTTGTGGCAATCAATGCGGATGGGGAGAGTTATACGGCTCATTTTGACGCGGGGTGCGGTATGGCTGTCGATCTGATCAGCGGCTCTGCGCACGATTTCGGAGGCGGCAGTGTGCTCCCGCCCTACAGCGCTTATTTTTGGAAGATGGAGAGATAACAGTAAATGTGCGGGTCATGGTGATTTCGCCATGGCCCTTTTTTTGTACAGATCTCATCGGCATCTCCTGCCGTGCAGGAAAATTGCGCAGGACCGTGCCGCTGCGGAGAATGTGGGGAGAGGTTATGAAGAGATTATCAACTTATCTGTGGGAATATAAGCTTCCCTATCTGGTCGCGGTCGCATCGCTTCTGATCGCGGTCACGCTGGATATGCTGTCGCCGCGCCTGATGGCGCATGTCGTGGACGACGTTATCGTGGGCGGCGATCTTTCCGAGTTAAAATATCTGCTGCTCGGATTTCTGGGCGTCGGCGTGGGAAGATGTATTTTTCAGTATGTAAAAGAGTATACGTTTGACAAGAACGGCGTCCGGATATCGGGCAATATGAGACGGGATCTGTTCCGGCATATCCAGGGACTCAGCGCAGATTTCTTTGACCGGACGAACACGGGGGAGCTGATGGCCCGTGTCAAGGAGGATATCGACCGTATCTGGGATGCGCTGGGGTACGTGAGCATGCTGCTGATCGAGGTGGCATACCACACATGCATTATCCTGACCTGTATGTATCTGCTGAATTGGAAGCTGGCGCTGATCCCTACGGCGGCCATGCTCTTATGCGGCGCGGTGGCGGTCATCATGGAGCGCAGGCTGGGCACGGTGTATGAAGAGATCAGCGAAGAGAATGCCGTGCTGAATACGGTGGCGGAGGAAAATCTGGCGGGTGTGCGGACCGTGAAGGCGTTCGCAAGGGAACCGTTTGAGATCGAGAAATTCCTTTCGCACAATAAGCGCTATTATGATCTGAACATGGAGCAGTCCAGGGTGTTTGTGCGATACTATCCGTGTTTTACGGTCGTCCGCGCCGTCCTGCCGCTTCTTGCGATACTGGCCGGCGGTAAATTTGTTCTGGACGGGGAGATGACGCTGGGCGCGCTGACGGCGTTTGTGGAATATTCCACGAACATCGTCTGGCCGATGGAGATGCTGGGCTGGCTGACCAACAGCTTTTCCTCGGCGGTGGCATCCCATAAGAAGATCCAAAGGATATACCGGGAGAAGCCGGGCATTGTGGAGGCAAAGGAACCGCTTAGACTGGAGCATGTCAGAGGAAAGATATGTTTTGACCATGTGTCCTTCCACAAGGCGGATCTGCATGAGATCCTGCATGACATCTCCTTTACGGTGGAGGCGGGAAGGACGCTGGGGATCATGGGCGCAACCGGGGCCGGGAAAACGTCGATCGTACAGCTTTTGCAGCGCATGTATGACGCCACGGACGGCAATATTTATCTGGATGACGTCAATATCAGGGAGCTCAGCCTCGAACAGCTTCGCACCAGCATCGGCTTCGTGATGCAGGATGTGTTTTTGTTCTCCGATACGATCAATGAGAATATCAAGCTGGGTAAAAAAGAATATATCAGCGCCGGGACCGTCAGACGCGCATCCGCGCAGGCGCAGGCGAGCGGCTTTATCGAAGACATGGCGGAGGATTACGAAACGGTGATCGGCGAGCGCGGCGTAGGCTTGTCGGGCGGACAGAAGCAGCGCATCAGCATTGCCCGTGCGCTGGCCAAGCACGATCCGGTGCTGGTGCTGGACGATTCTACCTCCGCTCTCGATATGGAGACGGAGCATCTGATCCAGCAGACACTCAAAACGCTGGAGGATACGACCAAGATCATTATCGCGCACAGGATCAGCGCCGTGCGTCATGCGGACGAGATCATCGTGCTGAGCGGCGGCGGGATCGCAGAACGCGGGACGCATGAAGAACTGCTGGCGAAGAGAGGACTGTATTACGAGACATACCAGTCGCAGTACGGAGCGTATACGGACGGAGATACGGGCGCGGAGAAAGGCGGTGAGACCAATGGCAGTCAACTCCTATAAGGACGATGAGCAGAGCGTGGAGCGCAGCAAGATACAGACGCTCGCCCGTCTTTTTTCCTATCTGCTGCGGTACCGGTGGCAGATCCTGTTCGTGCTTATCATTATGGGATACGGCGTGGCGGTGAGCCTGGTCAACCCGCTGATCATGGAGTCGGCCATCGACGATCACATTGCCGCAGGCGATTACGCGGGGCTGTACAGGCTGCTTGTTATAGCGCTTGCCATCAACCTATTTCTCGTTGTCACGGTCAAAGTCAGGATGTACATTATGGCGAAGGTCTGCAACGAGATCCTGCTGACGATCAGGCAGCAACTGTATACGCATATACAGAAGCTGGATTTCCAGTTTTTTGACAGCCGCCCGACCGGAAAGATCTTATCCCGCATTATCGGAGATATCAACTCCCTTAAGGATGTGCTGTCCAACTGTGTGACGACGCTGATCCCCGACGGATTGACGGTAGTGGCCGTGGTG
>CANQIJ010000196.1 GCA_947624025.1 uncultured Lachnospiraceae bacterium
CATTTTCAGCAGTTCTGACTGTGACATTGCTCCACAGCCCATTAACTGCGATGCAATGATCGCCATGGTTATTGTTGGCACTGTTATTCTTTTTACTGTGATTCGTTTTGATTTCATGTGCTGGTATCCTCCCTGAATAAAAATATTATATAATACTCACATTTTGTTTACAAGTACAACTATTGGTTGTGCGTGGAGCTTAATTACTCTAGCGCCCTGCTGGAATGGACAAAACCGCCTCCCAGACTGCAGCCAGCGAAAGTGTCCGAGCGGTTTTGTCCATTCCAGCAGGGCGCCGGGTCATTATTCTATACGTTATACTAAATAAGACCTTTTACTTCAGCTGTAATATAATCCCCAAACACACCTGTATCGCACTTATAAGTTGAATACACTACCTTCCCGGCATATTTGTTTTGTATGACCTTTTTGACCGTTCCGGGAAACCGGCCGGAGCAGGCTATTGTTTGGTTATACAACTCCCTGTCTCCCCAATTGTTGATTTCAACAGGCTGCTCCAACCCCTTCGATACCAGATATCTCTTTCTGGCGTACAATTTCTCTTCATATCTGCCAAAATCTTTGGTCATATATACGGCCAGCCCTTGTACGTCAAATACATTCCTGACATCCACATCAACCCCCTTGTTCCAGCAGGCAATGATATTGGCTGTATTATCCGCATTACAGATCATATTAAAAATGATGTGAATATGCCATCTTTGCAGATCTCCTCTTTCAATTACCGCTACATATCTTAAAGCATTGTATTTTTTGCCCAATCTGCGCCTGAATAAAGCAAACGCTCTATATACAGCGTCTATATCTGCAGGTTCTTCGGAAAAAGTAAGCGTAGTAAAGCACGATCTGTTCCTTTCAAAATTGATGTCCATCAGCGCCTTAATATGTCCGGCTTTTCCTCTTTGCTGCCTGATATAGTTTTCCGATACTTTTACCCGGCATTCTGACAGTTTTCCTCTCCCCTTTCCCGCACATCCCTTTGTATTCATTTTCTCAAACTCCGTTTTGGACACATAGTTTCTGGCTATAACAGCTTTCTCATACATAAGATCATCTTTCTCCTTGTCAAATAATAAATGATACTTATATTAGAGAAATGTTGTATAACATAGATATGAGCCAGAAAGCCAACGCCTATGCCGCCATGATCCAACGTGTTCCTACGCAGGAAAATCTCCTAAAGATTCGCCGCATACGCATCGCGGCGTTAGATGACGCATCTTGCAGCCGCACCGATGCCTCACCTCATCTATCCGCCTGCTGAACATCATCTGCCGTATCCACCGTCTTCTTATACAGCGCGTTTGCCTCCAGCAGCTGCGCGTACAGCTGTTCATCCAGGATTTTGTTTTCCCGCCATGCCTCACCTTTTAGATCGACCCAGGTATCAAAGTCGCAGATATATACGGTGATACGGGATATGTCCCTCGCATATGCGGAGAACTGACCGCCCTCGCCCATTGCGAGCGGCCTGCCGTTTCTATCCAGAACGGCCACGCAGTCGGCATTCCCCGTATCATACGCGTGAACGGTGACTTCGATCGGCGAGACTTCGATAAAGTCTATGCCATACCCTTTTTCATTCTTCTCTTCTATACAGATCCGCTCTGTCCCCGCATCGCTGCAGCGAACGTTCCAGGCTGACGGCATGTTCCATCTGCCGTCAATACGGAATGTCTGCACAGCTTCCGAATCGTCCTTATAGCCGTAACCCCGGATCCCGGTTATACCAAGCTGCATCTGAAAATGATCCGGCATTTCATATTCGCCGATAAGCGCTTCCAGCGCACCGTTCTCCGGATACGGTTCTCCCCCGGCGTCACACTCTGCGATGGCGGCATCGTATGCCCGCAGATCTTTTTTGATACCGGCATAATCTATCCGCATCACTCCGACAAAAGTATGTTCGTCTTCCAGATATCCCTCCAGATTGCGGCTGCCTTTGACCGTCTCATCTCCTGCTTCGCGGAAGCTGTATGTTTCCTCGGTCAAAAGCTGCAGAAGCTGGTTCCCCTGCTGTGCCTGTGTTACCGCCAGCTTCGGAAATGCATCCGCGCTCCCGATCCGCACCCCTATCGAAATGCTCTGGTTGGATGCATAGTATTCCGTGACTGTCACCGTGACGCCCTGATCGGTCGCCGTGCCTAAGTTTTTCGCTATACCTGCATCGTCCGTCCGTTCCGTACTCTCCGCTGTATCTGCACTGTCCGTCCAATCCGTACGCTTCGCTGTATCCGTATCGTCTGCCTGTTCCGCAGTCTCATACGGATATACGGTCTCGTCTTCAGGGATCCCACTGAAACGGAATATCCCCTGCAGTCTGACAAACAGGCTGCCCGCCCCCGGAAGCTGTGATGCCACGGACGGGTTAGCAACACAGAAGGTCACCGCCAGCATAACCGCTGCCGCCGCCCCCAGAAAACCGTGGACTGCTTTTCTCCGCACCGCTCTGTTTCTGCCTATTCGTCTGACCCTCTGATATGCTTCCTGAATCCTCTGATCGACAATATCACTGTCAGGCACATCCGCCCCAAGTATCCGTCTTATGTCTGCATCCGTATATGTTTGACCCATTGCAATTACCGTTCCTTTCATGCGATCACTGTTTCTCTTTCTAACTATCCGCCATGCCCCTATACCCATCTGCGCAGTTCCTCTTTGCCTCGGCGCAGCCTGCTCTTCACCGTATTCTCGTTAAGTCTCAGGATACGGGCGATCTGGGACACCGTGTACTGTTCTCCGAAATGCAGCTGGAAGATCATCCGGCTTTCTTCGGGCAGATGCTCCAGCAGATTCTTAAACTCCAGATCGCTCTGGGCTTCCACCCCGCCGCCCCCTTCCTTCTGCATATACTCCGGGCCGTTGGTATCACAGGCCGGCTGTCTTTTGTTCTGCCGATAGATCCTTGTGCAGTTATTGATCAGAATACGTGTCAGCCATGTCTTGAAATACTCTTCCTTTCTCAGTTTGTGAATATGCTCAAAAGCATCCAGTATCGTATCCTGTATCGCGTCGGCCGCATCCTCGTCCTGTTTTAAATATGCATAAGCGATCCGCTTCATACTCTCTTTGTTGTCTTCCATCAGCTGAATGAACGCTTCCGCATCACCGTGCCTTGCTTTTCTGATCAGTTGTTCTCCCTGCTCCATACCCTGTCCTTCCCGTTGGGGATCCGTCCTTTGATCCCTTACAATGATTAGATGCGCGTGAAAATGTTTTGGGTGCAGCAAAATATATATTGACAGGCAGCAGCTTTGCCGCAGTGCAAAAAAAGAGCCATCCGTACCGGACAGCTCCCGTTTTCTGCTTTATGTCTTTTCCCGCCTGCCGCTTTCTCTCTCCTATCTCCCGCTATTCCGGGCTTTACCGTTCCTGCTCCTGCAGGAACGCAAGCGCCAACTGCACCACCCGCCTATCGCCTTCTGGCGTGAAGCCGTGGCCTTCGCCGGGGAAGATTTCCAGTCTCGCATCGGGATAACGCTTCGCCGCGCTCTCACTGTAGGCAATGGGCACCACGGGGTCCTCCGTACCGTGCATGATAAGCACAGGCTTCTCAAAACCGCCCGTCCGCTCGTCTATATGAAAGCCCTCTACCGCTTCACGGTAGGCTCTCCCCAGCATAACGCCCCAGAAGTCCATTTCTTCCGGCATATCCTCCGGCTTCGGATATTTCCTCTGCCAGTCGTCCGCAATACAGAACGCCGGATACAGAAGCATCATGGCTCTGATCTGCTCCGGGCGTTCCTCTGCTGCCAGCGCGGATACCATACCTCCCTGGCTTGCGCCGAACAGATAGATGTGCTCTGCGTCCGCCCAATGACAGCATCTGACTTCATCGAGCACCGCGAATAGATCCTCCTTCTCTGTAAGAAGCGACATCTGCGTTGTGGGAAACCCGCTCTCGTCGCGTGTTCCGCCGCCACAGAAATTATAACAGACGGATGCGATCCCATGCTCCGATAACAGCTTTGTGATGTGCCCGAAATCTGACTGATGCCCATTAAAGCCGTGGCTGAATATCACAACCGGCAGCCGGCCGTCTCTCTCCGGTCTGTATACCGTCGCATCTATCTGTCTTCCGTGATGGGGTATCCTGATCGTCTGCATTGTTTTTCTCCGCTCTCCTGTTTAAGTTATGTAAACCCATCTTGTTTTCCCGCTTGACTCTTTTTACCTATTGAAGATACGTCACATTCTTTTCCCTGCTGTACTCGTGCGGCTCTTTCGTCAGCGCCTTGTGTCCCAGCGCAATGGCGATCTCAAACTCATAGCCTTCCGGAAACTTCAGGGCGTCCGCAAAATACGCTTTCTTTTCTCCCTGCATCGCATCCTTGATGCAGCCGATGATCAGGCTGCCGAGTCCCATAGCCTGTGCCGCGACAGCGATATTTTCCACGGCAATGCCCGCATCCAGCCTGCTCCAGTAAAAAGAGGCGTCGCCGCTTAAGATCATCACAGTGGGCGCACTATAATAAAAATTATTCTGGGGATTGCGGATCCCCGCACCCTGGTTCTTAACGTCCTCGATCTCGGCAAGCAGCGGATCGTCGCCGTTTAACACCGTGATGTGGATCTCCTGCTTATTGGCGGCAGTCGGCGCCTGCAGCGCCGCCAGAACCAGCGCATCCAGTTCTTCTCCCGTAAGCTTCTCCTCCGTGTAAC
>CANQIJ010000197.1 GCA_947624025.1 uncultured Lachnospiraceae bacterium
CGCCTCGATCTGATTCAGGGAAGCATCATCGACATACTGCACAATACCTACCTTGTAGGCTGCACCCTCTGCCTGAGCCCCTTCTGTACTGCTTTCATCCGTACCGGTCTCAGCGTTTTCTTCCGAAGCGCTATCCTCTTCACTGCTCTCTTCCGTCGCAGCGCTGTCTGTAACATCGCCCGCACCGGAATCTGCTCCGGCGGGCTCACCGCTGCCTCCGCATCCTGCCAGCGCCGCCGATAACATAACGGCTGTCATTAATAATCCTACTGTCTTTTTTTTCATAATTTCCTCCATTCCGAAGCTCACGCTTCTTTACATTTTTAGGGCTTTGCCCTTTATAAATAAAAAACGCCCCAGACAAATATCTGAGACGGTAATAAACATCCGTTATTATCGCGGTGCCACTCGATTTGACGTATCACAGTACGCCCAACTCCGTTCATATACATCCCGGCTCATACCGTTCTATATATGCCGCGCGGATAACGGGTGCGGTTCCCGCCGGCTCCTACTGCTATTTCAGGCCGGCCTCAGAAGTCCATTCAAAACAATCACCGTACCGCATCCCACCAACTGCGGCTCTCTGTAGCGGTTACCTTGTTTCTACTACTCTTCCTCACAGGTTTAACAAGCTTTCTCATGCAAAAGAAAGGAACAAATACTACTTTTACACCATAGTCCATCTGAATGAAATTGTCAATACATATTTTATGCAATTGCCTTCCGCAGTTTCCGAAAAAATGCTTTTTACCATAAGATTCCTGTAAGATTTCTTAAAAAACTCCGCATATCTATAGCTTTTTCTTTCAAAAAAGGTTAAAATATTCTCTGTGGCTGCCCGACACGATGCCGGCGCGGTCAACCATAAGGGGATGATTCATATGAAGCTGGATATGCACTGCCATACTAAGGAGGGTTCTCCCGACAGCAAGGTAGGACTGCTTGACAACATAGATATTTTAAAAAAACGGGGATACCAGGGTATGCTGGTCACCGACCACGACTCCTACAAGGGATACCGCTATTATCGGAAGCTCTCCGCCAAACCCGATGATTTTATCGTGTTAAAAGGGATCGAGTACGATACGATCGACGCCGGCCATATGCTGATCGTTATGCCCCCGGACGTCAAGCTGCCTATCCTGGAGCTCAGGGGTCTGCCGGTAGCCCTTTTGATCGAGATCGTGCACCACTATGGCGGGATCATCGGACCCGCTCATCCCTGCGGCGAGAAATTCTTAAGCATCTTCAACACGCTCCGGGGCAAGCTGGCCGAGATCATTTATCGGAAATTCGATTTTATAGAAGGCTATAACGCCTGTGAAGACGCGGATTCCAATCTGCGCGCCATGCGCATCGCCCAGAAATACGACCTGCCCTGCTTCGGCGGCAGCGACTCGCACAAATTGGACGGCGTAGGTTTCGGCTATACGATCCTGCAGGAAAATATCACAGACGAAAATGAACTGATCGGTTATATCCGTTCCGGCAAAGCCACACTGACAGGCGGAACCCATTACGAGCACACAACGAAGGCCAAGCTCGGCAGGGCCAACACCATTCTCGTCTATTCCTTCTGGTTTTACAATAAGGCGCTGGCGCTGTTACGCCGCAAAGCAAGAAATCTGGAACTGATGGAAAGCCAGATCATAGAATCCCTTCGGACCAGGCACGGCCGAAAGAAGAAATATATCGTGATAGACCGCAGCGCAGACTGAGGACACGGTGCCGGTCCAAAAGCGCCGATCACGGATCAGTGCTTTCTCTTTTCATCCGCCATATGCTTCAGCTCGTCCAGGGATTCCTTGAATCTGCCGGAAACCATGGTCGGATTGTTGCGGATCATATCCCGCTTGTAGAAATCCAGTACATCCTTATAATTTCCACGGGGATCGGGATAGCTGCTGAATTTACCGCGCAGCTCCGCGATCTCCTCCCGAATGGCCTCACCGTAAGCCGACGGCTTAGACTGGATCGCTTCCTTCAGATCTGCGAAGCGCTGCCTGATACCGGAGCTCAGCTCGGCCAGGCTAAGCTCTCTCTCCTGCTTCTTCTGTTCCTTCTCTTCGTTGTTAAAAGCCACGATCACATCCAGCCGCCGCTGCATACGCACCATTTCTTCTTTGACCTTCTGCATCCTGACAAGAATATCCCTGATATCCAGCGCCGCCTTAAAGGACAAGGTAAAATCTATCACAATATAGACCGTGAGGAACATCGTTACATAGTAAAGGACTCTGTCCGGCACACTCAATACAAACCGGTCGATCGGCCAATGCAGCACTCTTGTCATAAGCACCGTAAAGAATCCCCACGCCAGGGTCGAGAAAAGGCATATCTGTCCCTGAAAATTAAAGGGTTTACCCGAATAATCCCAATAGCGCACCTTAAACAGCGCCTCCATAGTAACACCTGTTACGTATTCCAGTGCCGTCGCGCCGACGCAGCCCGCCAGATAGGTGAGCGCGATATTGTCGGCGAAGGGAATGGATACGACCAGCATCATGACCGCCCCGCTTCCGTACAGCGGCAGGAAGGGCCCTCTCATAAAGCCTCTGTTGATCCACTTTCGGGATTTCAAAGACACATAGGCGGACTCAAAGCACCACCCCAGAAAGCAGTAGGTATAAAAAACAAACAACCATTGGTATGACGTATAGTGAAACATCTCTTTTCGTATCCCTTTCGTTTTCTGTACTTTATCGCTTATTGCGCTTTATTTGTATAGTTATGTAAACTCTAAACATTATCTGTATACTTCGACCAGGACGCGCTCTTTTCCCTTGCGGGTCTCGCCCTGCATTCCCACATAAGTGAATCTGCCAAACCCCCGCACCGTCACGATGTCCTTATCCTTAAGCGTATAGCTGTTATTCTCCACCAGCCTGCCGTTGACATAGACCCGCCCGGCCTTAAACAGCTCGAGACTTTTACTTCTCGCTATATTGTATACTTTGGATATCACCGTGTCAATTCTGGCGGAAGACACCGAAACCGCAAGCTCCTGAGCGGCAGGCGCCTGTAAACGGCCGGCTGCTTCCGTTCGGGCGCATCGTACCCTTGTGTGTCTCACCTGACACAGATGCTCCGTAAGATAGGGTGCGATACTGTCCTGACAGAAGAGAATGCATTCCGTCTCCGACAGGAACAGATCTCCCAGCAGCCCCCTTTTGATCCCCAGATTCATCAGAGCGCCCAGATAATCCCTGTGCGTCAGTTTTTCCGCAAATCCCGCCTGCACCGGCGCGATCTCCAGGGCCGCTATCGGATAATCCTCCTCATAGCCCAGCAGCTCCTTACTGCCGAAACGTATCAGCTTACGCTCACAGTCCGGCGCACCGCCCTCCATGGCATAGCCCGCATAGGAGACTTCCCTTTCCACCTCATAGAAGGCCTGCTGCTCTGCCATACTTAAAAAAGGGGTATATGTGTAAATACCCCTGTTGTACGATTTCTGGGCCAACTCAACAAGCCGTTTTTTCAACTGCTGCAATTCTTTGTCTGTCATATAATAACACTCGGTATTTATGCAAAGCTGATCACCGTTTCTTTCGGCGCTCTCGTTTTTTCCACGCTGAGCGCATGGAGAACCGGTCCTTCACCCTGATAATCCGTAAAATGTTCCCTTGCCACCTTCGCCGTTACCTTGACCCACTGTTTTTCTTCCAGATCCTTTGCCTGACCGTATTCACACGCAAAGCCGAGAAATGCCATATCCTCCGCGCAGCAGGTCATTGCCATTCGTCCCGGCACAAAATATCCTGTCGGATAATCCTTCGGTTTTAACACCATCGCCGTAAAGCGGACGGTTTTACCCTCGTATCTTTCCAGATGATCCAGGGAGTCCAGATACCAGATGCCGTATCCCTGATCGTCCAATTCAATAACAGGCGCTTTTAAATCGTATGGCAAATCGTCCTCCATAATAGAATTGATCTCTCCGTTGGCGTCTTCAAACACGATCTCCGCTTTCTGATTGATTGCTTTTACATTGCGCTTATAGCTGCTTAGATCCTCCACATTGTCGCATCGGTTGAAAATGATCAGCTCCGATGCGCGGATCTGCTCCGCAAGGAGCGATTTCATATTGGTAAAATACATCGGGAACGTGGATGCGTCAATGGTCGTGATCTGCTGCTCAATGCGCCAGTGCCACGGCAGCTTCATCTCCTTGTAATTCCACATACCGTTGTACTCGATGATGATCCGCTCCGGCTTGTGCTTCTTTTCCAACTCGATCAGATTCGACGGCTGAAACTGCGCTTCGTCTTCGATCAGCTCCATATCCGTACGGCTGAGCTTTAATAATTCCTCATCGTATTCATTGATACCTTCTTCGCACACAATGAGCAATGTCCTGCCCCTTACCTGAAAATAGGGCTGTGCAAGCGTATAGGTAATAAATTCGGTTTTACCGCTCTCCAGAAATCCGTTGATCACATAGACCGGTTTCATGAACATTTCACACCTTTCCCAATAATCTGTCTGCTTTAACTCCTATTTGTGAAACAATTCCTCCAGCTTATCTTCCTTTAACTTAGAGCCGATCACGCAGAACTTACCCGTAACATCCGGCTTGCCGCCTCTGACATTGCTTTCCTCCGGCACATAATCAAAATAGATCCAGCCGCCCTCAGCGTCCGGCACCATG
>CANQIJ010000198.1 GCA_947624025.1 uncultured Lachnospiraceae bacterium
ACCTTGCACAACTGAATAACTGCCAGATATTGAATTTTCAAGGTGCATAGCTAAATTCTATGTGCGAAGTTTGAGTTTATTATATTTTTCCACGATATATTGCTTCCACTGGTGATAGGATTCAAATTGTAAGTTTGAAGATAAATTCTTGTGCCTGAATTTGAGAGGATAGGCACATAAGTTAAAATATATATTCTCTTCTAAATCATAATCAAAATTAAAATTTTGTTTTCCAATGCTTTTGAGTTTCCTTTTCGCGCGCTTTTTTCTGAACATTGTAATTCCTTCGTAATACATCTATGTTATCGTTTCGTTTGCAAAATTGAAATATAAATATAGTTCAAACAAACATAATAATTATCTACTGGCATTATTCACAGCATAATCTTTTTCCGACTGATATGTTCCGGCCAAATAAACTGAGATTCTCTCGGGAGTTCGCTGGATTTTTAGATGCCTACCATCCCCAGCGGCAGCCCATTGTCATTGGTATACCAGTCAATAATGTCTTCGCCATCTATAACTTGCAGTCTTGCAAGTTCGTCGCGGCTTTTATCTGTATAAACAATGTCGGCAGACTCCAAGGTGACGCCGTCACTGTTGGAATATTTTACGTTAGTCAATCCCAGCCATGTATTGGGATACTTTCGTGCCATTTCTTCTCGTGATAAATGTTCCAATGTTTTCACTTTATTGTCATTTTTTACTTTTCGGTTAGGGTGTATTAGTCTTTAATTGTTATAATTATACTACATATATGGGAAAATTACAAACCTAGCAGCGCTTATTGCAATATCGCACAAATTATTTAAAAATTCCCGTTTAGATCGGTTTAAACAGAAAGTTTTTTATATGAGCGGCCAGTTTGCTTATTTCGCTTCTGTAAAAAACAAGATTCATAGCCAATACGATCACGAACCATACCAGAAATACGCCTAATGCCTGAATGATCCATGCGTTATAACTGATTGAAAGCATTGGTATTTTGAAGGTGCAGATACATCCGGTCATGCAGGTGAGAACATCGAGCAAAATCAATTTTCCCAATTGTCCGAGAGGCGTGATAATAATGTTCTTATAATCGTACCGTGCCATCCACAAAGTCTGATATAACATGGCAGCCAGGGTTCCGACAGCGACACCGGTTAATCCCCATATTTTTACCGTAAGAACAGAGAGAGCAATGTTCATAAGCATAGCTATAATATAATTGCTTTGTGTTTGCTTATAATGTCCTGCTGCAAGAATCAGAAAATTATAAGGCATCCGGATCGCTCTGACCGCAAAGGCAATCGTCAGAACGGCAGCAAACACTGGCTGCGTATAATCGGCATCGTGTATGCCGTTAGTATATACTTTTACAAAGCTGACGATCAGCATCCCTGTGCATCCAAAGATCAATACTGTTATTTGATTCACGAACCACTCGCATAATCGGAAATCTGATCTAAGTCTCACTGTTTCTTCCCGCGCCAGCAGTTCTCCAAAATACGAAGTGAAACTATGGGTAAACGATATGATCAGCATAAGAATACCGTTGATAAACATATAATAAACAGAATAGATTGATACGTTAGTCAATGTGGAAAATATCGTCAATACGATGTTATCCGTTTCACTCAAGACATAAGAAGCAAAATGCTGTGCCATACCGTTCCATTTCTGCCTGATCGGTTCTTCTGTATAGGTAATTTTTCTGTCGATCTGATAATGTCTGCGGACATACCAGTTTAAGAATAGGGGCCGGCACAAAAAAATCAGAGATGTTGTCAGCTTGACACTTTGAATGGAGCTGCCAAGCTTGATCAAAACCACGCAGGCAGCTGTATTCAGGATGGTTGTAACGATCTGTGCAGAGTATTGGATATATATTTTTTGATCAGCCGATAAAAGCAAGCCGTTAACGATCCCAAAATAGTATTGCGCAAAGGAACTGATGCTGATCGCACCGATCAAAGCGATCGTATATGCAAAACCAAAACTATGGCTGACAAATATCGGATACACTCCGCATAAGATCAATACATAGAACAGAAGGAGCATGGCCAGTTTTTTGAAAAATCTGGTCGCAGAAACAAATATCTGACTGATCAAAATGTTATTCTTTTGGGCCAAAGGCTTGTACAGCGCGGACTGAACGACTGATCCGACGCCGAGATCGAGCAGGGTGACAACACCTAAAAACTGCGAAATGGAATTGACAAGACCGTTGACATCAGAACCAAACGCATCCAGGATCAATCGAGGCAGAACAAAACCGCTGACTAACTGCGCCAACTGAAACAGCAAAGATGTGATTGTATTTAACGCTAATTTTTTTTCCTCTGCTACTGTTCATTACATTACTTTCCTGAAGATCTTTTCGCTAATATGAAAGTGTCATTGGTCATGAGATGTCTCCTCCAATGATGGCATTTTCAGCCATCGGCCCATTTCTTCACCGAGCTTTTCGGGATAAAATCTGCCAAAACCGCCTTCGGGATAAAATGTTAATTCACCGAAGTATATACGATCATCAATACAATAAAAATCAGTTCGGACATGCGGAATTCCGGCAGACAGCGTACAGGCAAGCTCCAGCATTTTGTCCAGTTGTTTCGGACGATCAATCTGTTGAGCAGGATCAGTGGGGTATTCAAACGATGCGTTTATATAACGCCAGTCGGTTGTGTATAGATTGCGCCGGTGTTCAACAAAGCGACCATAGTCTACCTGAATAAGCTTGGGAATTCCGTCAAAATTGAAAATTTTATAGTCTTTCAATTCAGTGCCTGATTCGTCAGTCATATATTGTTCCGCGATAATACGCGGTTTGATATTTTTGTATTGCCATTCACGGCCTCTCCAGTAATAATTACATCTCAGGCAGCGATTGATCTTTTTTCGTGCCGCCCGCACGTTCAGATTTGCTTTATCTTTGCAGATTATCAGTCCACCGGAATCATGCGTACATTTCAAAACAAACTGATCCGGCAATTGGTCAAAATCGATATCATCGAATCTGTCCCACACACCCAACGTCGGAATGATATGTTCTTTCCCGATCTTATCAGCCACATATTTTTTGACGGCATATTTGTCCGCCATCATCGTATATTCCGGACGACGGTCATGCAGCTTGCGCCACTGCAGTTTTTCGTCATATGTCTGGGGGGGGAGTTAAGATCAAGAGAATGTCCAGTACGTATCCGATATATTATCTTCAGATATTTTGCATCATCCATTTTTTTTAGAAAACCCAGGTCACTCAACAGAAAAAAGATATATTCCGGTTTTTTCAGCACTTTGATCACTTTATCGATCATGTATTACCTCCTCATACAGCTGATAGATATTTTCCGCGCATTTTGTGATGCTGTATTGTTCCCGGGCTGTTTCGGCCGCCCTGCGGCCATGTGCAGCGATCAGGCCGGGGTTGTCAAGATATGCTTTGATCTGTTTGGCCAGATGCTTTTCACTGCCATATGAGTATAGCAGGCCGGTCTCGCCATCCCTGATGATCTCCGGATTCGCGCCGGTATCAGAGGCGATGACCGCCAGACCTGCCAGCATATACTCCACAGTGACCCGCCCGAATCCCTCTGCCCGGGAACATACGATCCCGATGTCATATTCGCTCAGCTTATGAGGAACGTCATCACAATATCCGCAGAAATCAACAATATTCTCAAGATCATATTTTTTTATCAGGCGCAGCAGATGGGCTTTGTAGTCACTGTATGCTTCACCCCACAGATCTACGTGCAGGCGCTTTAAACTGTCTTCGTCTAACTGACCGAGTGCCCGGATCAGCTGTTCCTGGCCTTTGGTCGGTTGGATGTGCCCGGTCATGACGATTCTGGTCATATGATCATTTCTTATCCGATGATCGGTATATCCGCCGTCAGCTAATCCGTTATAAATAACCTTGATCTTATCTGCAGATAATCCCTTTTTGATCCAAGCCTGTTTTACGGAAGCAGAGATTGCTACAAAAGCATTAGTATTATCATTCATATACCGGGATATTTTGGGTTTATAAATGCGGACCTGGTAGTCTTCTTTGCCATGTTCTCGCAAATGCAGAATATGGGGAATCTGGTATTTGTGAGAAATGAAGCAACCGATATCGTTGCGGTTCAAATTGGTATGGATCAAGTCGATCTCTTCAAAACGGATACCGCATCCGGCGACCGCATGCATAGTGACAGCACCGTACAGATAAAGAGCGTATTTCACGCAGTGCTTCATGATGTTTAACAGGGGGTTTTTGTAGGCGGAGCCTGCCATAATATCCCGATACCAGAAGGAATGGTTCTCGATTCCCAGTTCATCGCACCGGTCATTCATGGGACTGTGTTTTTTGGTCAGCAATACAGGTTCGACATTGTATAATGATCTCAGTGTGACCATCAGCTCCAGCATGGATTTGGGAGCGCCGTATTTATAATCGCCTGCGGAGATAAATAATACTTTCATGTAAAAAGCCCCAGTCTGTTCTTGCGATCGTCCAACGATACAATTTCTGAATAATGTTATCTTCTTTATCTACGATGCTTATTATATTACAATCAAAAGACTATTGCAAGTGACCGCGC
>CANQIJ010000199.1 GCA_947624025.1 uncultured Lachnospiraceae bacterium
ACAGAGAGTGGGCGCAGCATGAGATCGGGGATCTGCCCTTTATCCTCCTTAAGCAGATCCCCGATCTCATGCTGCGCCCACTCTCTGTTGACCGCGATCTCTTCCTTGTCCACATCCCAGTTCATCCGCCCGGAAAACTGTGTATACAGATCGAGCTGCTTATAGTATGACTCCAGCCCTTCCAGGCTGAAATCCTGCGGCAGCATCGGGCAGTTGTGAAACTGTGTGGGCTTCTCGCAGTACCTGAGCCACAGCCGCAGAACCTCCCTGTCATTGACGTCGAAAGGGCACGTGATCAGCGACAGTACGAATTTTCTGTCGTCCATATAGGACAGCTTTTTCCTGTAATTCTTGAGGTAGCGATATTTTTTGACGCTCTCTGCCATGGAGATCTTGTCGTACATGGGGAGATTCTTCGTTTTCTCCCACGCCTCTATGATCTCGTCCATCTCCATATCGATATCGAGGAGCACCTCCGGAAAACCGACTCTGGCGCGTTTTAACGGATAAAGCGGTTCTTCCAGCTTGCGCCCTATATATTCCACATCCATCGCCGACTGCACATAGCCCACGTCATAATAGCCGTATCTGCCGGCGCGTCCGGCTATCTGCCTGATCTCCTCCGCTTCCAGCTTTCTCTTGCCCGTACCGTCGAATTTCATGCTGTTCATGAATACGATACGGCGGATGGGAAGGTTGATCCCCATGCCGATAGCGTCCGTCGCCACGACGACCTGATTGACGCCCTCCGTAAACAGGCGCACCTGCTCCTGTCTGGTCTGGGGCGGCAGGTTGCCGTATATGACGCTCGCCTTGATCCCCCGGCTCTCCAGGGTGGCGGCAATGGCCAGCACGTTTTTCTTGGAAAAGGCGATCAGCGCGTCACCCGGCTCCACGTCCTTCCCCATATCGTAACGCTTCGGAACAAACTCCAGCTTCGTATTGCGCTCATGCCGCACGATCTCATAGGAATCCCCGCAGCGCTTCAGCATCCTGACAAGCAGGGTCTCTGCCGTTCCCGAACAGCACACATGGATCTCTTCGGCACGGATGCCTAAGATCGCCCGCGTCCAGAAGCTGCCTCTGTTCTCGTCCGCCATCATCTGCGCCTCGTCGATCACGGCGATATCGTACACTTCCCTGATATCCAGGATCTCCACGGTGGACGCCTGCACAAAGCTGCCAGGCGTACGGATCGTCTCCTCGCCCGTGATCATGCTGCAGGGGATCCCTGCCGTCATCATCCTGTCGTACACCTCCAGGGCCAGCAGACGCAGCGGCCCCAGATAGATCCCCCGGTATGCCTGCTTGAGCCGCTGCAGCGCCTGATAGGTCTTACCGCTGTTGGTGGGACCGATATGCAGGATAAAATGCCTCTTCATACCCCGCGCCTCCGGATACTGCTTCTCCGGCTCGGCCTCCATCAGCTCCTCGATGCGCTGTCCTACCAGATACTGCATATAGTCTTCCCGGTAGATCTCATAGAGCGATTTGACGCGCAGAAGCTCCGTTGTCTTATCCATCTCCACAATATCCTCGGCGCTGGCTCCGGGCGCCATCCTGCGCAGGAAAGAAAGATCCAGCTGCGCGAGCAGACGCAGCACATGCCTGTACCTTTTCTGCAGATGTTTCTCTCTGACATATACCGTGTAACCGATCACTGCCGCACGCTTATGCAGTTCCTTCATGTCCGCAAGGATCTGATGATTCTCCTGGCCCTTCTTGCGCATGATACGCCCTTCCAGGCGCCCGATCTGTCTCTCACAGCCCTTGATCAGCCTTCGCTGTCTTGCATCGTCAAACTGTGTAAAGGCGCTGATATATGCGTTCCAGACAGACTCCGGTATACCGTCCGGTACATTCGGTCTGTTATCTTCGTTATTTTTATTGTCTGTACCCATTATCTTTCCATTCTGTATGTTAATAATAAGTCCTGCCGCAATGAGCCCGCCATACGCAGAGAAGACGGATCACATGCCGTAAAGAAGCGCGTTGCAGATCGCCGCCGCGACGTTGCTGCCGCCCTTTCGCCCTCTCGCCACAATATACGGAACCTGCGTCCGCATGATCAGCTCCTTGGCTTCCACCACATGAACAAATCCCACCGGAACTCCGATCACAAGCGCCGGTGTGACCGTTCCTTCTTCGATCAGCTCATACAAGCGTATCAGCGCAGTCGGCGCATTTCCAATGGCATAGACCAAATTGTCTCCCATTATGGTAGACTTTTCCATACTGACCGCCGCTCTGGTAATGCCCCGCGCCGCAGCCTGCGCCGCAACATCCTCATCCGACATGAAGCAGTGCACCGTGCCGCCGTATACGGACAGCTTCTTCTTATTGATGCCTGCCTTAGCCATCTGCGTATCCGTGACGATATCCGCGCCTGCGCGGATCGCCTCCCGCCCGCGCTCTATCGCATTCTCCGAGAAGCACATGGTATCGGCATAGGAAAAATCTGCCGTCGTATGGATCACGCGCTTGATGACCGGCGCCTGCACAGGATCCAGCGCATGGGGCAGCTCCCGCTCTATGATCTCAAAGCTCTGTCTTTCTATCTGCGCCGGGGAAACCGGCTGCGGTATCTGCGGTATCTGTTCCAAAACCGTACCTCCTGTTTTGCTATACTAACTATATCACTTTTACTCCTTGTCCGCCACCGCAAATGCACTGAAATATCAAATTCCTATGATCTCACGGATCCGCTCCATGTCCAGATGCGCCCTGACCGCATCCGCAAGAAGATTATACTGGGATTCCTTGAACGCATGATGAGACGCGATATCCGCCATTGCCTTCTCCAACTCATGCCGGCTGAATCCTTTTTCCTCTCCCAGAAGCAGCAGAAGCCTTTCCGTAAACTCATCCGTCTCCAGGAGCCCGTGAAGATAGGTGCCAAACACCCTGCCCACTGCGCAGCCGTCCGCCCTGCCGTCCTCCAGGATACAGAAGGGCGCAGATCCACCGCCTTCAGCAGCCGTATCGGTTCCGCAGTCCGCATGATACAATGTGTCACCCATATGGATCTCATATCCTTTCACGACAAGTCCCGCAAGCGTATGCCACCGGGGCGGCATGCCGCACACCGTACCCGTTATCCGGGCCCTCCTTTTCTCCGGCGTAAAGACCGTGGTCACCGGAAGCAGCCCCATACCGCGCACCGCGCCGCCGCCTTCGCTTCCTGCCTCGTCCGTGATCGCAGCGCCAAGCATCTGATATCCGCCGCAGATACCGATGACTCTGCACCCTGCCGATACTCTGTTCTGGATCGCCGCCTCCATCCCGGACGAGATAAGCCACTCCATATCCCTGACGGTATTCTTCGTGCCAGGCAGTATGATCAGGTCGGGGGTTCCCAGACGCTCCAGCTGTACCGTATCCGCCACATAGGAAAGGGATACGAAGGGATAGCGCGTAAGCGGGGTAAAATCCGTAAAATTGGAGATATGCGGCAGGCGTACTACCGCGATGGCAAGGGACAAAGCACCTGTCCTCTGCGCCGTGCCGCCGCCCGGAGCCGCCGTCAGGCTCTCCGCCAGACTGTCCTCATCATCGATCTGCACCTTCAGATAGGGCATGACTCCCAGCGTGGGGATGCCGCATCGGTGATACAGCAGCTCCGGGCCCGGACTCAGCAGCTTCTCGTCTCCCCGGAATTTGTTGATGATAAAGCCTTTGACGCGCCTTTTTTCCTCCTCCTCCATCCACATGACCGTACCGAGAAGCTGGGCGAACACACCGCCTCTGTCGATGTCGCCCACCAGCAGCACCGGGGCATCCAGCAGCTCTGCCAGTCCCATGTTGACGATGTCATTCTCCTTCAGGTTGATCTCCGCCGGGCTTCCCGCGCCCTCGATCACGATAACGTCCGCCTGCTTCTGCAGTTCATCATAAGCCGACAGGATATCCGGTATCAGTGTTTTTTTCATCTGAAAATAATCCCGCGCACTGTAATTGCCGCGCACCCTGCCGTGAACGATCAGCTGGGAACCCACATCGCTTGTGGGCTTTAACAGGATCGGATTCATGCATACCTGCGGCTCGATGCCCGCCGCCTCCGCCTGCATGACCTGCGCGCGTCCCATCTCCAGCCCGTCTTCCGTGATACAGGAATTGAGCGCCATATTCTGTGATTTAAAGGGCGCCACGACAAATCCGTCCTGCCGAAGCACCCGCAGGATTCCCGCCGTAAGCAGGCTCTTGCCCGCATTGGACATGGTTCCCTGAATCATAAGGTTCTTTGCCATAATATTCTCCGTTCTGACCGCCGCCTACAGCGCCGTAAGGACCGCCTGCGCAGCATACAGCGCGGCAAGCAGCGCCATGCACGCGATCCATGCCAGTATCGAGGCGGCATACAGCAGCTTGTCCGCACGCCGGATGTCCTCCGGCTCAACAGCTCTGGTATCGTCTCCGATATAGGGCTTCTCCACTTTCTGACCAAAATACCACGCATCGCCCGCAAGCCGTACACCCAGCGCGCCGGCGCAGGCAGCTTCCGTCTGTGCGGAATTGGGACTTGCGTGCTGATAGCGGTCGCGCCTGTAAATGCGCCATGC
>CANQIJ010000200.1 GCA_947624025.1 uncultured Lachnospiraceae bacterium
TACAAGGCCGAAGCTGACAAAGGCATGTCGGAAGATGCAAAGGATTCCAGAGAAAAGGCCAAACGGGAGCGTGAGGAAGCTGTACGGAAGCGCAGGGAGGAACGCGAACGATCAGAAGAAAAAATCGAAGCGGACAGGGAGAAACGCAAGGATGTCCCTGCGGATAAGGTTGAGATCAGCGGGGAAGGCAGTGCCTTACAGAAGGAAGCGTCAGCGGACAAAATGCCGGATGAAAAGGCGCCGGGCGCCGATGCGGCGGCAAAAGAACCGGTCATCTATACAAGATCAGGCACGGCGGATACAGCGGCCGCACCGGTTCAGGGAGCCAAGGGCGTATCGGTAGACTGTTCCGTATAGGAAAGGTATTTTAAAACGCCGTTTTCCAGTTTTGCAAGGCCTTCTGCCAGTGTGCTTTTCGGACATGCGATGTTCAATCGCAGGAAGGATTTTCCCGTCTGGCCGTACTGGGCTCCGGAGGAGACATACAGACCGGCTTCTCTGCGCAGGAAGGCCTGCAGATTTTGCGCATCATCGCATAATTTGCCGCAGTCGATCCATAATAGATAGGTCGCTTCCGACGGGACAAGCTTCAGCATCGGGAGCCGTTCTTTCAGGAACATATCCACTGTTTTTTTATTTTCATACAGATATTCGCGCAGGGCGTCAAGCCATGAACCGCCTTTGGTAAAGGCGGCTATGGCGGCGGGAATGGCAAAGGCGTTTGGCTCCGCCACATCATCGGTGTTTAATCCGCGGTTTACTTTATGGCGGATATAGGGATCGGGAACACAGACGGCCGCAGTCTGCAGGCACGCGAGATTGAATGTTTTGGTCGGCGCGATGCAGGTGATGCTGTTGCTGCGGCATTCTTCATTGACGGAGGCAAAGGGGATATATTCTTTGCCGGGGTCGGTGAGATCACAGTGGATCTCATCGGACACAACAAGCATGTGATGCTTTGCGGCAAGGTGGCCGATATGCGCAAGCGTTTCTCTATCCCATATTTTTCCGATAGGATTATG
Organism: uncultured Lachnospiraceae bacterium; assembly: GCA_947624025.1. Taxonomy (GTDB): domain Bacteria; phylum Bacillota; class Clostridia; order Lachnospirales; family Lachnospiraceae; genus UBA3282. Next base: position 1,023 of record CANQIJ010000200.1, read on the forward strand.
GGGATTACAGAGTATCATCATGGTTGTCTGCGGATTCGCCATTTTTTCTTCCAGGTCGTCATAGTCGATGGAGTAGCGGCTCCCGTCATACACGAGGGGGCTTTCCAGGACATGCCTGCCGTTATTCAGGATGCAATTAAAGAAGATGTTATAGACGGGTGTCTGGATCAGTACGTTTTCTCCGACTGTCGTCATTTTGCGCACAATGGAGGAAAGCGCCGGAACGACGCCGGTACAGAAGACCAGCCAGTCTTTTTCCATAAGGAAATGATGTCTGGTGTTCCACCAGTTCTGAATGGCGCCATACCATTCGTCCGGCACGATGTTGTAACCGAACACGCCGTGCGCGAGGCGTTTTGCAAGCGTATCCTGAATTTCGGGCGCGGTCTGAAAATCCATATCGGCCACCCACATGGGGAGTTCGCCTTCGGGGACATCCCATTTTAGGGAATCGGTATGACGTCTGTTGATGACGGTATCGAAATCGTAGGACATCAGCATACCTCCTTTTGAGGCCGGTTTCGGCAGATGATAACGGTTTTGGACGGATCGATCTTGTCTTTTTCGATAATGAGCTCATCGATGCTGTCTGCGGTGATCGTGCCGCCGGACGGATTGATTACGCTGTCAATTTTACTTGTGATGTCAGCTTCGACGGTGGAGTATTCAAAAGCGAGGGTCGTGTTAATGAGCTTGCAGTTTTTCATCACCAGATTTTCAATGTAACACATTCCCTGTAAGCTTTCGATGGTGCAGTTTACAAAGGTCAGATTTCTGGCGTTCCAGCCTAAGTATTCTCCGGAGATAAAGGAGTCGTATACCGTGACGTTTTCGCTGTTCCAGAAGGCGTCCTTGGAAAGCAGTCTGGCGTTATGCACTTCTACGTTTCTCGCTCCGTCGAAGGAGTAGTTGCCGTACAGCGACAGACGGTCCACCCGCATGTCGGCGCAGTTCATGGCAAAATAATCTCCTTTTGCGGTCACATTCTGCAATGTCACGTTCCGGCAGTTCCACAAGGTCTCCGCCGCATTGGGAAAAGAGACGTTCTTCAGCGTAAGATCGTTACAGCGGCGAAAATTCTTGGGCGCTTCGATCTGGCAGTCCTCCACCGTGATGTGGTCGGTATACCAGACACCCGCCCGCGCCATGTCAAACCATGTACAGTCTTTGGCGTAGATGTTTTGGGAATACCAGAGCGGATATTTCCATTTGAACATACAGCCGTATAACCTGATGTCGGCGCTTTCCTTGAGGGGTGATTCCCCATCATCAAAAATGGTGTCATACAGGACAAGGCTCCGCTCTCCGAAGAGCGGTCTTTCTCCTGTGTAAAATGCCTGCCTGATCTCTCTTACAGCTTTTGTATCTGTCTCTGTCATATTTTGCACATTTCCTTTTATATTGTTTTCTTTCATTTTAATCTCCATTCCGGAGCGTTTACGCGACGGGGCATGAAGTAAATTCCTGCGGAATTAACTTCGCCATCACGGGAGTTTGTGGCGCTCCGGCACAAATTCTTGAACGAACAAAGTTCGTTCTGTGAAACAATCAGCACATCAGTGTGATTTTTCAAACTATACCCTCGTTCCATAACGCAGACCGGGTACATCTGTCTGTGTTTTGATTTTATCCTTACTTATCATACCGCAGTCATATGAAAATAGCAAATATGTCTTTGAGATAATTTTTTTATATATTTTTTACCGGTTCCCTACATCATTGCGGGGTGGGATTTATAGAACCGTACTATCAATCCGGGAGGCGGCGAAGCGGTATGCAGGCTGCTTCATAGATGCGCAGGCGTGGAGTGATATGGACAAAAACGCCCTGCATAGATTGTAAGAAAAAGGTAAAAAAAGATTTACAGATTCGTGACCGTGACAGGATAGTTTGTAAAATGACCGAAGGCTATACTAGGAGACAGAGAAGCAAAAGCGCGCGAAAGTTTCTTGATCCGGCGGCCGGTTTCTAAGGCGGTGCAGGATACACACGATTGACTGCAAAAGTCAATACAAAAACGAATAAGAGGGGTGTATGCTTGTGAAAAATCACACGAATGTACTGATTTGACACACGGGGGTTTGTGCCGGAGCGTCACAAACTCCCCTGACGGCGAAGTTAATTCCGTAGGAATTTACTTCATGCCCCATCGCGAGAACGCTTCAGAATGGAGATTATTATGAAAAAAGACAGAGTGATGAAAAAGAGAGTAAGCAGAACGCTGGCGGCGATAGGCATGACAGTGTGTATGTTGGGGTGTCTTGTAGGATGCGGCGGCACGGATGAATCCGCGATTGACATGCAGGAGGCGGTAGCGAAGGAGAACAGCGCAGCTCTAAGCGGCACGGTCACAATGGCGGGCTCTACTTCTATGGAGAAGTTTGCCAACGCACTGGCGGAGAGCTTCATGGCAAAATATCCGGGCGTGACGGTGACGGCGGAGTTTACGGGCTCCGGCGCGGGCATTGAATCGGTGCTTGCAGGGAGCGTGGATATCGGCAATTCATCCAGAAATCTAAAGGATGAGGAGAAGAGCGCCGGAGCGGTGGAAAATATCGTTGCGATCGATGGGATCGCCGTGGTCACGGATACCGCCAATACGGTAACGGATCTGACCACCGGACAGCTGACCGGTATCTATAAGGGCGAGATCCGCAACTGGAGTGAAGTCGGCGGTCCTGATGAAGCGATCGTAGTAGTCGGCAGAGAGGCGGGCAGCGGTACAAGAAGTGCTTTCGAGGAGCTGCTCGGGCTGGAGGATGCCTGTGCTTATGCCAATGAGCTGGATTCTACAGGCGCAGTCATGGCGAAGGTTGCATCGACTCCCGGCGCGATCGGCTATGTGTCTCTTGATGTTCTGGATGATACGGTGCTGGCGCTGTCGCTGGACGGTACGGAGCCTTCGGAAGCAAATATCAAGGCGGGCAGTTATCTTTTGAGCAGACCGTTTGTAATGGCGACCAAGGGAGAGATCACGGCGCAGAGCGAGGCGGTGCAGGAGATGTTTAAGTATCTGGAATCGGAGGAAGGACAGGAGCTGATCAAGTCGGTTGGACTGATCATTCCGTAAGGGTATGTGATATGTGTAATGGTAAGAGTAATGGCACAAGCAGCGGCACAGGCGGCAAAAACAGTTATCACATTCGCAGAAGCCGTGTTCAGGCGGTAGAGAGTCTTGCGGAGGCGGTGTTTACGGTATGCGCATTCTTTGCGGTGCTGGCCGTGATCTCTATCACGTTATACATGATTGCCAACGGGCTTCCGGCGATTTTTAAGGTGGGGATCAGGAATATCCTGTTCTCCACCGAATGGAGCCCCACGGCGCAGGAACCGTCCTACGGGATCCTGTATGTAGTTCTGACTTCCATAGTGGGTACTTTTATGGCGATCCTGATCGGTGTACCGGTAGCGCTTCTTACGGCTGTGTTTCTGGTAGAGGTGGCGCCTGCTAAGCTGGCTGCGGTGGCGGGTCCGGCAGTGGAGCTGCTGGCGGGCATTC
>CANQIJ010000201.1 GCA_947624025.1 uncultured Lachnospiraceae bacterium
GGTCGGCTATCCGCTGCAGCACGTTATCCACCGCAAAGACATTGAGCCACTCCACGCCGGCGGCCCTGACCTGATCAACTATACCCCACTTCATCATGGACAAAAACCAGCCGCCGTTTCCGTTGGGCGATGTGGACATCTTATATTTTTCTTCCATGTACACTTTACCGTTATAATCGGAAGCCGGTGCCATATCCTGCATGAAAAAAGTAATATATTCGGGATTGTAACCGAAATAATTTTTCTCTTTAAAAAAAGCCGTGGTCGTCTCATGGTTTCTGTCACTTGTCATGATATAAAGCGGGATCCACGTGTCCGCCATCCGCACCACATCCATCAGATTCTCAATGAGGCGCTGGAAGATAAAGACCTCTTTTGTCAGGCCAATATTGTAAACGCCTTTCGGTGCGTCACTGCCAAGCCTCGTCCCCATACCGCCGGCTAACAGCACAGCGCCGACTTTGCCCGCCTTGATGGCGTTCAGTCCGGTCTGCGTATATTCTTCCCGCTTTGCCTCGATCTCAGGAAGTTGCATCACCTTGATCGGCGTGATCTTTCCCCTGGGATTAAGCTCCGCTTTGTGCTCACACTGCTTCAGCACCTCGAAATCGGTCTCTCCGATCTGCTTTAACAATTCTTCCTTCTCGTAACCGCTCAGATCGTCATAATATTTCAGTACATGCAGCTGACCGTATTTCGCCAGCTTATCATAAGCCTCCTGATATTCCATGATAACCCCCGTTCCGAAACAGCCTGATCGTTCATGCCGTTTTCCTTTTTATTCTGATCCGCAGTTTTCCCCATTGGCCTGTATCCCGCGCGGCAGTGCGGACTCTGCCCGCAGCGCCGCCAAGATTGCTGCAGATATTTTCTCCGATACCGCCTCTGATATTTCCGCAGATATTGCAGGCAAACCGACAGATAGAGTATAGCATCTATACAGTAATTATGATATAATAGTTTATAATTTTTTTCAATCATAACTGATATACTTCATATCCTATCTGACACGGAGGGTTACCATATGGGCATCAGCAAAAAAGAAAACCGCGCCGCTATTCCGTTCTACCGGCAGCTGCGCACAAAGCTCATCGCATCATTCATGGTGCCGGTGTTATGTATCATAGCGCTCGGGGTCTTATCATACAGACAGGCTTCCAGCGCGATCATCAGCAACTACGAGACATCCGTCCGTGAGACGATGGATATGACCAGCCAGTACATAGAGCTTGTCATCGAAACGGTGCGCTCCGACTATGACCTGTACCTGTCCAATGTCAATATCTCCCGGTACTTTGCGGGCGAGCTGAGCGACAGCGAGGGGAATGCGCTCGTCCAGTCGTATACCAAAGAGATCAGCCGGAATGTCAAGAAGGATGCTTCGGTCAGCAACCTCTATTTTCTTTCCGATGAACACCCCTCCTTCGCATCCGCCACGCTGGCTGACGGCGCTCTCTACAGCATCTACACGCAGACTCCGGAGGGCGCTCTGGCAGACGCCGACCACAATACCTACTATCTGTTCGGCAATCTGTCCGACGCCGACGCATCCTTAGGCACGGACAGCAGCCAGTATTCGCTTCGTATCGCCAAACATATGGGTAAGAACAACGCCATTATGCTGCTTGATTTTACGCCCGATGTCATGACGCAGTCTCTCTCCTCTCTTTATCTGGGCGAAGGGAGCTATGCGGCTCTGGTCACACAGGACGGCACGGAATTTTATTCGGACGGCACCTCTGCCAGCTCTTCCGTTTTCGTCGGATCCGACTTCTACCAGGCAGCGGTATCTTCCATGGAAAGCGGCATGCAGTATGTCACTTACAACGGACAGCCATATCTGTTCCTGTACTATCCGCTCGCCTCGCAGTCCGCAATGATCTGCACACTGATCCCCGAATCCACCATTCTCGCTCAGGCTTCGGGCATTAAGACAGTCGCCGTGATCTTAGTCGTTCTGGCGGTAGTCATTGCAGCGCTGCTGGGCTATTTCTTATCCACGCGCATAAACGGCAGTATATATTATATCTTAAGACAGCTTAAAAAAGTTTCGGACGGAAATCTGACCATTCAGTTGAAATCTAAGAGCAAGGACGAGTTTAAACTGCTGGCGGAGGGGATCAATTCCATGACAGACAGCATGAAGGCTCTGATCACCAACGTCACCGAGGCAAGTGATGCGCTGAAGCTGGCGGCGGATCAGGTGACTTCATCGTCCCGGACGTTCGTCACCGCAGCCGAGGATATCCAGGGCGCTATCTCGGAGATCGAATCCGGCGTCACATTGCTAGACGAAAACTCCGACGACTGCCTTGCCCAGATGGATGCCCTGTCCGGCAAGATCGGTGACGTCACGGACGGCACAAGAGAGATCATCTCTCTGACCCAGTCCACGGGCACTTCCATCACGGACGGGATTTCCTCCATGTCCGTTCTGACCGACAGCACGAAGAAGACCTCCGAGATCACTGACAACGTCATCCGGGCGATCCAGTCGCTTTCGGACAAATCGCGTTCCATCGGGCAGATCGTGGAAAGCATCAACAGCATTGCAAGAGAGACAAACCTCCTGTCCTTAAACGCTTCCATCGAAGCCGCAAGAGCAGGAGAATCCGGCCGTGGGTTTGCGGTCGTTGCGGAGCAGATCCGGCAGCTGGCCGATCAGTCCTCACAGTCTGCCGGACAGATCCAGGTGATCATAGACGATATTGCAAAGATGACGGACACCGTGGTGGATATCGCGAAGGAGGCGGAGTCCACGGTAGAATTTCAGGAGAAAGCGGTATCACAGACAACGGAATCGTTCCTCACGATGGATCAACAGGTCCACTCTCTGTTGGATTCTATGTCGAACATATCCGAAAACATGCAGAATATGGAAAGCGCCCGCAGCACCACGCTGAATGCGATCGAGAGCATATCCGCCATCTCGGCAGAGACCTCCGCGGGTTCCTCCAACGTGAATACGACCGTCGCCGCACAGCGCGACGCCATCAAGACGCTGGACGCTGCGGCCGGCACTCTGCAGGAACGCGCCGCAGAGCTGACCGGGCTGCTGCACAGATTTACGATTTAGACAGCACCTGCGCCGATTTTTTCCTCACATAGAAAAATGCCGGGATCAGGAAAATATCCGCCGATATCCACGCGAGAGGATTGGCAAAGCACACGGCGCGAAAGCCCAGGAACGGAACGAGCGCAAAGCCGGTCACGCCCCTTGCCAGCATCTCAAACGCTCCCGCAAATACGGCCAGCTTGCTGTACCCCATTCCCTGGATCAGGAAGCGCACGATATTGACAAGCGCCAGGAAAAAAAAGAACACAACGTTCGTTCTGATAAAAACAGCGGCATTTGCAAGGATCGCCGTTTCCCCCGCATCCAGAAACAACAGCAGCATACGTCCGCCCACGGTATATACGGCGACCGCAGCGATCACGGAGTAGATCAGCCCCAGGAGCGTACACGCCTTGAGTCCCTCGTCTACACGCTTCAGATTGCCCGCACCCAGATTCTGTCCGCCGTAGGTAGCCATCGTGGAACCCATCGCGTCAAAAGGGCACATGATGAACATATTTAACTTACCGCCCGCCGTGACGGCTGCAACGGCGTCGGAGCCTATGCCGTTTACCGCGCTCTGCAGGATGACGCTGCCGATGGCGGTAATAGAATACTGGAGCCCCATAGGGATTCCCATACCGCACAGCTTGCGCACAAAATACGGATCCCACCTGCGCTCTTCTCTGCTCATATGAAGGATCGGGAACTTCTTATACATATACGCAAGGCAGCAGATCCCCGCTATCGCCTGGGATGCGACGGTAGCCACCGCCGCACCCGCCACACCCATCTTAAACACGATGATGCACAAAAGATCCAAAAAAATGTTCAGCACCGCCGCCATCACCAGAAAGATGACAGGCGTCCTGCTGTCGCCGAGCGAGCGCAGGATAGCCGCCGTCATATTGTACAGATAAGTGATCGGTATTCCCAGAAAAATAATAAATATGTAAGCATACGATTCGTCTATGATATTGGCGGGCGTCTGCATGACCTGTAAGATCGTCCGGCATAAAACAGCGACCAGAACGGTCATGACTGCCGCAAAAATAAGCGACAGCCAGACACAGTTCGCCACGTACCTGCGCAGATTCACTTCATGGCGCGCACCGAATTCCTGCGCTACGGGAATGGCAAAACCGCTGCACACGCCCATGCAGAAGCCTATGATCAGAAAATTCACGGAGCCCGTAGCGCCCACCGCCGCCAGCGCGTCCACTCCCAGATAGTGCCCTACGATAATGGCGTCCACCATGCTGTAGAACTGCTGGAACAGCAGCCCGAACATGAGCGGCACCGCAAAGCCGAGGATCAGCCGCATAGGGCTTCCCTTCGTCATATCCTTTTCCATAATACTCTCCTCCATTCTCCAACGGGTAGTGTCAAAAAACTACCTGTTTTTTATTGCTAAATTTTAGTAAAAACCTTGATTTTAAGGGAAATCGAAAATA
>CANQIJ010000202.1 GCA_947624025.1 uncultured Lachnospiraceae bacterium
CAAAATCATTATACCTCAAGGAACCAATACTCTTTTTATTTATTTTCTGTCAACTGTCAATATCTTTACTCCATCTTTATTAAAAGCCGTAATATTCTCTGCATTCAGGGTAAAATCGTAATAGTTCAGATCCTCTCTTTTCGTCCACCCGATCTGTTTCCAGAATGCGTTGCCAATGTCGTTGGCGGTAAAAGCAATGAGCGACACCTTGTTGATGCGCGCCGCCTTCAATGCTTCCATACAGAAAACGACCATCGCTCTGCCGATGCCCCTCATGCGGTACTCTTCCGCCACACAGACATGGTACAGGCAGCCTCTTCTGCCGTCATGTCCGCACAGGACCGCGCCCACGATCTTATTATCTTCCACCGCAACCACGCTGGTATTCGGATTTCTCTCAAGGAAACGCGCGACGCCCTCCCTGGAATCGTCTATGCTCCTGATGGCAAAGCCCCTGATCGACAGCCAAAGCGCCTTCACCTCATCATAATCTTCTATCGTCATCGCACGTACCATATCCGTTCTCTCCTTGTTTTGTTCTGTTGATCCTGTTCTAACGTTTCACATCGGCGTCCGGCTCTTTTATACCAGCGCAGACGCGCTTCCGCTCCGTTTCACCCGTAACAGCACTAGGCTCGAAAACACCTCGCCAAGTGCTGACGGGTTCAAAGGGTCTGCTTATGGTATAAAAGAGCCGGACGCACAACAGCACCGTTGCATCTTGATCCTGCGCGGCCGCTGTGATCCCCGCATTCCGCTCCGTGTGCATAATAATACGTCAGTTTTGCATATTATGCAAGCATTTTTTCATTTTATGCATAAAAATATGAATTATTCACTCGTTTATGCATAAATTTGCGCTTGCATTCTGTCCGGTCTTGTTGTATATTGGTTTATATGCATTACCAATACATCAAGAATCAAAACGCAGGAGATCTTGTGGAGAATCCATTACGCTGATTTTCCATATGCTCCGGAATGGAGGTTATTTTATTATGAAAGAAAAAGTCATTCTTGCTTATTCCGGCGGACTGGATACAACGGTTATCATTCCCTGGTTAAAAGAAAATTTTGATTACGAAGTGATCTGCGTGTGCGGCAACTGCGGTCAGGCGGAGGAGCTGGACGGTCTGGAGGAAAGAGCCCTGTCGAGCGGCGCATCCAAGCTTTACATAGAGGATCTTACGGATGAGTTCTGCAACGAATTTATCGTTCCCTGTGTTCAGGCTCACGCGGTTTATGAGAATAAATATCTGTTAGGCACTTCCATGGCAAGACCTGTGATCGCCAGGAAGTTAGTCGAAATTGCCCGCAAGGAAGGCGCTACGGCGATCTGTCACGGCGCTACGGGCAAGGGCAACGACCAGATCCGTTTCGAGCTTGCCATCAAGGCGCTTGCTCCCGATTTAAAGATCATCGCTGCCTGGAGAAACGAGAAATGGACGCTCAATTCCCGTGAGGAGGAGATCGAATACTGCAAACAGCACGGCATCCATCTTCCTTTTTCCGCAGATTCAAGCTACAGCCGCGACCGTAACCTCTGGCATATCAGCCACGAGGGCTTAGAACTGGAGGATCCCGCCAACGAGCCGAATTACGAGCATCTGCTCGTACTCGGCACGACGCCCGAGAAAGCGCCCGACGAAGGCGAATATGTCACCATGACTTTTGAAAAGGGTGTTCCCACATCCGTAAACGGCAAGAAGATGAAGGTTGCCGATATCATCGCCACGTTGAACGAGCTGGGCGGCAAACACGGCATCGGCATCGTGGATATCGTGGAGAACCGTGTCGTAGGCATGAAGTCCCGCGGCGTATACGAGACGCCCGGCGGAACGATCCTCTACGAAGCGCATCAGCAGCTGGAAGAATTGATCCTCGACCGCGACACCTACGCGCTGAAAGCGGATATGGGCAATAAATTTGCACAGATCGTATACGAGGGCAAGTGGTTCACCCCTCTTCGCGAAGCGGTGCAGGCATTCATCGAATCCACGCAGCGCTACGTGACGGGCGAAGTAAAGTTTAAGCTTTACAAAGGCAACATCATCAAAGCCGGAACCTCTTCACCGTACTCACTTTACAACGAAAGCATCGCATCCTTCACAACAGGCGATCTGTATGACCATCACGACGCAGAGGGCTTTATCAACCTGTTTGGCTTATCCTGCAAGGTACGCGCCATGAAGATGCAGGAAAACGGTGAAAAACTTATTTAAAAAATTATGAATGCAGTTACACTGATACTTATTTATCTGGTCGCTATCAATCTGATCAGCTTTACACTAATGGGGGTGGATAAATCCCGGGCAAGAAAACGCGCATGGCGCATCCCGGAATCCACCCTGTTTGTGCTTGCCCTGATCGGCGGCAGTATCGGTTCGATCGCAGGCATGCACCTTTTTCACCACAAAACGCGCCACTGGTATTTCTTATACGGTATGCCTGCCATTCTGATCCTTCAGATCTTAATTGTTGTCATACTGGCCACGGCGCCGATCGAATTTACGATCATGTAGCACGGCGGCGCCGATCGGATATGCGGTCATATCGCGCGGTGCCGGCGCTTGTATGTATTGTTATGTAAACCTAGCTGTGTCAAAGGCCAACGATGGTCTGTGTACCATAGAGGGGGAAGCTATATGCATATTGCTGTTTGTGACGATAATATTGCCGACAGAAAACAGATGGAACGTCTCCTGGAACGGGCTTCAGACAGGCGCATCCATACCACGGGAGTATTCTATATCGATTCCTACGGCAACGTGGACGCCGTCATGCGCTCGCCGATGCTCTACGACGCCTTTTTCATTGATATGACAAGCGGCCCCGTCAACGGCTTCCAGCTTGCGCGCAGGCTGATCGACGCCGGAGTCACCGCTCCCATCGTTCTGTGTATCTCCACGATCAATTACCGTGCCATCATAGACGCCGCCATCGCGGAAGTGCCGGAGGATGCGGCGGAAAAATCCAATCACGATATTTTACGTTGGAAACTGAAATCGCAGATCCAGTATCTGAATAAGCCGATACGCGTCGCAGAGCTGGACGAGATGCTGGACTATGCGATCGACCAGAAAGCAAAGACAATACCGACCATAGAGCTGCGCGGAGAACAGGACACTCTCTATGTCTATGAAGACGAGATCATGTATGCGGAAAAAAGCGGCAACTACGTACATATCACTCTTACGGAGGACAGAAGCATCGACGTATTGTCCGCCATGCGCAATCTGTATTCGCAGGTTGCCGGCTTTGACCATTTCTTCCCGATATCCGAGCAGGTATTTGTCAATGTCGCCTTTGTCGAAAAATTAACCCTGTTAAAGCTAACGATGCGGGACGGAAAGCTCTTTACCGTATCCCCGCTGGAGATATCCCCCATCAAAAAAGCGATGGAGCATTATCGCAGCCAGCTGTAGCATATACGACAACTATCTGCAGCGCACACAGCAGTCATCCCGGCAGGCGTCCTGTCTGCCAATACTGGCTGATAAACCGTGTAAAAAAACTACGGTATAGCGATGCAGACCGTACGCGCAGAAACGGAGAACTATGATCGCACTGAGAATAACCAACGTCAGACATTTTATGTCAAGGCTCCTCGCCAGCGAAGACTTTGACGCATTTCTTCTGGAAGAAGCCTCCATCAGCACATACAACACTTTTCTGATTGACGGGCACCAGAATAAAGCCTTCTATACCGCCGAAGAATGGGAGGACGAGTCGATACGGCCCTACGAGCTGTCCGAATGGAAAAAGCTCCGCCCGATCTGCTTCGATCTGATCAAGGGTACGCATACGCCCACAGCTTTCCGCTTCGTGCTGCACCTGATCCCCCGATACGCGGCTGACATCCTGCAAAAGGGCCAAGCGGAATTGTCCCCCGGACAGGTAAAGGCCTTTGTTCTGAACATAAAATATGACGGTACCGCCCTTATCCTTGTAAGCGGCACCGCCCTGCATACCTTCCTTCCGGACAAAACGCCCGATACCCTGTGGGATCAGGCGCTGAAGCAGTTCTTATCGCAAAAGAACCTGTCCTACGAAGAGCTGTAACACATCTCCATTCAGCCGCAGACAAAACGCGGCTCCGGCTGCCATACCGCCTCTTCGGTCAGCGGCTTAGGCTGTCACATCCCAAAATAGAACTGTCCGTGAGTGATCCCGTAATCGACGACCGCCATAAACATCGCAAACAGCAGTATCAGTCCGAGCATCACCACCGCGGCGAAATCATAGACGATCCTGCAGCCGTTGGTTCCCGACTTATGATTCTCCACCAGGATCTCACCGCCCAGCAGCAGGAATACGACGGGCCACAGGCGGAAAATATACTCATATTTTAACATCGGGAAAAATACATGTATCAGAAACATCGCTCCATAGCAGACGAGAGTTAAGCCAAACGTCACGGAGCCGACTCTTCGGACACGGTATTGTTTTGTATCCTGTTGCATATTGTTCTCCATACTAATCTCCATTCCGGAGCGTTTATGCGA
>CANQIJ010000203.1 GCA_947624025.1 uncultured Lachnospiraceae bacterium
ATCCTTAGTCTTGCTCGTCTGCCAGTTCCGACACTTCCGCGCACGTTTACAACGCAAGTTATATCTTACTATCCGCATTGCCAAAAGTCAAGATATTTTCTTAAAAATAATGATTCCTATTTGTATGTATTATGTGTTATACTTAACTGGACGCACGTTTCATGCGGCGTACAGCGTCTGAGGGGTAGAGTATGCAGAGCGGCTTGCGGGAATGGAGGAGAATACATGTATTATAAGTTTACGGACGATTGTCTGATCGGCGTGGAAGAGATCGATGAGGAACACAGGGGCCTGTTTCGTTTGATAGGCGAACTGCATGATATGCTGGAGGACGATTTCGGTCAGGATAGATATGATGAGATATGCGATGCCGTAGAGCGCCTGAAACGGTATACCGTAGAGCATTTTAGACATGAAGAGGAGTACATGGAGAAGATCGGGCATCCGGAGCTGGAGCAGCAGAAGCAGCAGCATGCCCGGTTCTGCGAGAAGATCAATGAGATGGACATCAGGTCCGGTGAGAGCGACCAGTATGCGCTGATCACGGAGTTACTCACTTATCTGGTGAAATGGCTCTACAAGCATGTTATAGGTTCCGATCTGCTGATCGGCAAGCTGGTGACGGTAGACGAGTGGAAGCAGAAGGAAAGCTACATATATGCGGAGCAATATGTTACCGGGATCGAATTGATCGATGAGGAGCATAAAGAACTGTTCCGTCGGATTGAAGCGATCCAGCGGATCATCGAGCAGGGCGACAGACCCGGCAGGTTTGCCGAGATCGCCGAAGGACTTCAAGGCTTTCGGAATTATGTCCGGCATCATTTTGAGGATGAGGAGGCTTACATGAAGAAGGTCGGATATGAAGGCCTGGAGGTGCAGCAGCTTGCACACGACGTATTTGCCACCAGACTTGAGCTGATGAATCTGGACGATCTCGACGGGGCGCACGAATATGAGGTAGAGGAATTTCTTGAGTTTCTGACGGAGTGGCTGATCACTCACATTATCCAGATGGATAAAAATATAAGATAATTTAATGCGGTAATGAAAAAACGAAAAAATAGTCAGCACAAAATCTAAAATGGGCTTGACATAATCCGTAAAAGAAGATAGAATATCATTTGTTCGCAGGAATGGCGGAATTGGCAGACGCGCACGGTTCAGGTCCGTGTGATAGCAATATCATGAGGGTTCAAGTCCCTTTTCCTGCACGATAATGATACTACAAGGTAAAGACACTGCTGTATGCGGTGTCTTTTGCCTTATCAGGGCATCTGTTTAATTGTGTCATCAAATCCGGCGTCACAGTGGATTTGCGATGAACGGATAAAAGTTCTTTTGCTTTTTTGAACTGAGTATGATAGAATAAGTGCGGTTTGGAAGCATCATGACGGCAAAAGGGAATGGATGTATGAATAAAAGAAGAGATAAAGCCTTAATAACGATAATGGCGACAATGCTGTTCCTTGCAGCCTGCGGTATCGAAACCGGAGGGAAGGTGTACTCTGAGGAAACGGCGGTGCCGGAGGTTTCCTCTCAGGACCTGCTGGTGAATTCTCTGGAGTATCTGTTGGAGGATAAGGACGAGACTTCGCAGGATGAGGAAGAGGCTGCCCCGGATGCAGAACCCCCGGCGCCGGACAGCGGGAGCGGCAATGAGGCTGAGGAAGCTGCACAGAGCCGGAACCGTGCGGCTGACGGATCGCAGGAGGAAGCTGCCGATACCGTTGAGGCTGTCATATATTACGGAAAAGCCGGTACGCTTACTTTAGAAAAAGAGACGACGGGCGTGACGGCGGTCACGCCGGAAGCGCTGCTTGACAGATTGGCGGGGCACAATATCGTATCGCTGGATACGAAGATCCTTTCCTTTGAACAGGAGGATCGGGACGGAGCGTCCGTACTGTACCTCGATCTGTCCAAAGCGGCGTCGGAGTATCTGGATACGATGTCAAAAGAAGCGGAGTGCATCATTGTCTCGGCGATTGCCGATACCTTTCTGGATAATTACGGTGCCGACGGTATCTATATCACGGTCGAGGGCGGGCCGCTTACCACCGCCCATTCGCAGTATGAACAGATGCTTACCGTATGTACACCGGAGGAGCTGATGGCGGCCATGGCGGATACGGATTCATAAAAAGAAACACACGGAAAGGAGAACCTATGGCACAGATCAGCGAACGGGAACAGTTGATATTTCATATTGCGCAGGCGGAGTGGGACCTGTTTCAGCAGGTTCAGAATACCGGCGGCAGAGCATCCTGTCAGGATGATCCGGATACTTTTTTCAAGATGCGCATGAGTCAGTGGATGGTATATTCCGATGAGGCGCTGCGCAGTTATTATGACGATTGCGTCGATGCGGCCGCCGCAGGCAGGAATCTGGTATATGAGAAATATGCACGGATGATGGAGAGCACTTATCCCGAGGAATACGCGCAGCTGAAGGACAGTCTGCCGGATGTGTCCGACAAGACGGAAATCGTGGAGAAGATCGTAGGGATCAATTTGGAATGGGATGCCGAAATGATGCGCGATTATCCGAATCTGCGAAGCCGGGGAAGAGCGCTTACCACGGCGCAGGACGGCGTCGAGGCCGGCTCGTCGATGGAGAGCTACCTGCGGGGCGAGCTGCTCACCTACTCTGTGCGTACATTGGAGCTTGTCTGCCGCGATACCGTGGAAGCGCATGAACGCGGTGAGAATCTGTTAAAGCAGACCATTGCCAATGAGACGCAGTTCTACGGATATGCCTCGCTGGAAGAGGCGGAGGCAAAACACGCTAGTCTGCCTTAGATCCGGGATAACGCAATAACGATCAGAAATGCAGGCGTCTGCGTACCTCGTTGCGCAGGCGTTTTTTTGCAAGGATCGTTATCAGGGCAAAGTCGATGATGACACAGACTGTCAGTACGACCGCAGACCAGGTGATGAAGCACGGCTGCTTCAGGTAGTGCCTGATCAGCAGCTCCAGCGTCACACAGAAAGCGGGGATTTCTATGAACAGGCAGAGGGCGCAGGACAGAACCGTATAATGAAAGAATCTGCCTGACAGGGGAAATACTTCCGCGAGCACGGTTATCAGGGCGACTGTGGGAAGCCCCAGATGCCGGAACCAGACGTCGCTTCCGGTCACAAAGGTGATCAGATACAGAAATACGGCGACCGAAGCTCCGTCGGCCAGAAGCATTGCCCATACAGGCATTCTGCTGTAAAAAACCGCCGGAAACGTAAATACAAAGAGACACAGGCAGCTGCCGATGACGATCAGCGACCAGAGCAGGGAGTTAAAGATCAGCAGGTTCAACAGCAGACAGGTTACTGCGGTGGTTGTCAGGACTACGGCGATCAATATGCCGAGATCTTTTCTTTTGACCGATTCCACCTGCCCTATATCGGAAGGATAGGGTGAAGGAACCGTATCGCTATTCGTTTCGTTTGGATTGATAACAGGTGTGTTGCAAAGAGGGCACACCTTCAGGGAGCTCTCCAGTTCCACACCGCAGTTTACACAGTATGACATGATGTTTCCTTTCTCCTTTTCCTTGTATCAACGGGCATCGCGGTTGCTTTCGATCCTGACGTGGATGCCGTCCTGCACCAGCTTGCGGAAGAAATACCGTTCCACATCCGCCTCTGCGATGCTGCTGGCAAAGTTGACGGTCAGGATATCCTCATAGCTGATGACGGCGCAGTTGGTGCGTGAGGAAAAGGGCTGGCCCATGTAGATATCGAAACGCCTGATATAGGGCTTCATATCCTCCGGCACCTTAAGCGCGCCCATATTTGTGAGCCCGGCGGACGAATTACGGTCCTGCACCTTCATATAGAAAGTGCGCACCACGAAATCCTTGATAAAAAGCGGAACGATGCGGACAAACAGGTTGCGCTGGGTGGAGGCGTTGGTGGTGATGTCGCCCCGCAGAAATTTTTCGTTAATATAATAACGCATGTAATTGTGAACCTGCGCAACGATCTCGTCGAAGGTGTAGTCTCCCAGCCTCGGGTCGATAAAGGGATAGACCATGGTGATAAAATTGCGCAGTGTTCTGGAAGGAAAAAAGCGGCGCAGATTTACGGGCATGGCTATTCGCACGGGGCGGAGCCGTATGTGAAAATCGTTCATCTGTTTCTGCAGCAAAGCGTAGAGGAGTACTGCGTTCAGGTATTCGGTAAGACTCGCATTGTATTTTTTGGCGACAGCCATGACTTCTTTAACGGACATGACGCCGTCTACAATATTCAGCGTGTAGAAAGGTTCTTTGGTGCCTCTTATGCGGTAGGTCTTCCCGGCCGGCCGCGGCGGACATACCTTCGCATGGGCATAGCGCATATAGGCGTCTTCCAGTTCTTCCGGGTCGGGTTCCTCCGCGATGTCCAGAACGAATCCGCCGGGTTTGACCGGGTGCCCCAGCAGAGTCAGGTAGGAGGCCGTCAGCGTCTGTAAGAGGCACATGCCGCCGGTCCCGTCCCCGAGACAGTGATG
>CANQIJ010000204.1 GCA_947624025.1 uncultured Lachnospiraceae bacterium
GAAGATGCAGCGCTGGATCGAGGATCTGGAGGATAAGGAGTGGGGCTATGTCCGCACTAAGACGCCCCTGATGGCTAAGAGCGATCTGTACAAGATGTCGGGACACTGGGATCATTACAAGGACGGCATGTTCGTCCTGGGAGATGAAGAGAAGGACAAAGAGGTGCTGGCGCTTCGTCCGATGACCTGCCCGTTCCAGTATTTTTGCTATAAGAATACGCAGCATTCCTACCGTGATCTGCCGATCCGCTACGGCGAGACTTCTACGCTGTTTCGCAACGAGGATTCCGGCGAGATGCACGGCCTGACAAGAGTGCGCCAGTTTACGATATCCGAGGGACACCTGATCGTGCGGCCGGATCAGATGGTGCAGGAGTTCAAGGATTGTCTGGCTCATGCGAAATACTGCCTGTCCGTGCTCGGCGTGGAGGAGGATGTGACTTACCATCTGTCCAAGTGGGATCCTGATAACAGGGCAAAGTATATCGGCGAGCCGGAGATCTGGGAAGAGACGGAAGGGCACATCCGTCAGATGCTGCAGGAATTGAATATTCCCTTCACGGAGGATGTGGGCGAGGCGGCTTTCTACGGCCCCAAGGTGGACATCAACGCGAAGAACGTATACGGCAAGGAAGATACGATGATCACGATCCAGTGGGATGCGCTTCTTGCCGAGCAGTTTGATATGTACTATGTGGATCAGAACGGTGACTAAGTACGACCTTACATCATCCACCGGACATCGATGGGATGTTATGAGAGGACGCTGGCATGGCTGATCGAGAAATACGCTGGCAAGTTCCCCACATGGCTGTGCCCGGAGCAGGTGCGTATCCTGCCGATCTCCGAGAAGTACGAGGAATATGCCGAGGAAGTGCGCAGGGAGCTGGCAAAGAACGATGTTGACGTTACCGTGGACAACCGTTCCGAGAAGATCGGTTTCAAGATCCGCGAGGCAAGGCTGGATAAACTGCCGTACATGTTGGTAGTAGGGCAGCAGGAGGCCGAGGATAAGACCGTGTCTGTCAGAAGCCGATTCGCGGGAGACGAGGGCGTGAAGCCTCTGAAAGAGTTTATCGACCAGATCTGTGAGGAGATCAGGACCAAAGAGATTCGCAAGGAAGTGCAGCAGGAGCAGTAAAGTGCACGGACAATGACAAGGGGCGGCGGACTGCCGCCCGGCGCAGCCATGCGGCAGGAGGATGAGGTTGGAAAATAAGAAGAGCATAGGAGGCGCGGCGGTATCGGTCAGAGACGCCGCCGGGTATCTCCTGGCCGGGCTGAGCGTATTGATGCTGATAAAAAGCCTGATGCTGTGCTTTGGTAAAGATATCTGGTATGACGAGCTGTTCACGGTGGGACTGGCACAGCACTCCTGGGGCGAGCTGATCGCGCTGACGGCGGCGGATGTGCATCCACCGCTGTATTATATGATCGTGAAGCTTGCGATAGATTTATGTAAACTTATTTCCGCATCGGCGGATGCGGTCATTATCGGCAAGATCGTTTCTGTCGTGCCGTATTTTATTTTGCTGCTGTACAGTCTGACCTTTATCAGAAAGCGGTTCGGTATGCTTACGGGAGGGCTGTTTCTGTTCTGCGTGACCGCCATGCCGCAGATGAGCGCATATACGGTAGAAATGCGGATGTACAGCTGGGCGCTTCTGTTTGTGACGGCGGCGTATCTGCATGCTTATGGGGCTGTTGCGGCCGAATCGGGCGGTGTGTCCGGCATTCCGGACACCGATGGCGGCGATGATCGTGCAGGCGGCGCAGCGGGCACGGCAAAGAGCCGGCGGCTGCACATGGCGGCCTTTGCGGTTTACGGCATCGCAGCGGCTTATACACAGTATTTTGCCTGCGTGGCGGTGGTCATGGTCTATCTCTATGTACTGGCCGTTTTTCTTCTCGGGGACAGGCGACGGATCAGGGAGTGGTTTCTCTGCGCGGCGCTGTCCGCCGTATGTTATGTGCCGTGGCTTTTTGCGCTGGCGGGGCAGATCGCATCGGTAGGCGAGAATTATTGGATCCTGCCGCTGACCTGGCGTTCTCTGGGCGGCTGTGTGAAGTTCCTTATGAAGCCGGCCTTTGCGAATGACACGGTCAATGTGGTTTTGGCTGTGGTCCTGACCGCTCTATACGGCGCCGTTTTTATTTATGCAGCATCAAAACTATTCCATTATGGTAGAGTTAAAGAACAAAACGGCATAAAAATGGGCCATACAGGAGAACGCGTGAGCTCTGAGAGGGACGCGGCGTGGCACAAGGCGGCGTTTCTGACAGCCGGCGTGGGCGTCCTGGCAGGGCTGGTGCTGTTCGGCTTTGCGGCTTCGGTTATTTTCAGGCCGGTCTTTGTTTACCGCTATATGCTTCCGGCGCTTGGCTGCTTCTGGTTTGCCTATGCGCTGGCGGTCGGAATATCTGTGGAATATTCCGGCGGGAGCAAAGATGCTTCCGGGGACCAGGATATACCTGGCGCACCGCCTGTCCGTATACAGAGACATGACGCGGCGGTAGGGAAGATGATCATGGCGTTGGTCTGTGTTTTGACCGTTATCGCCGGCCTGCGCGATTACCGTGCATTTATGGGCGAGGAAGAATATAAGGCCCTGCTGATGCAGGATACTTCACAGGCTCTTGCGCAGATCGGAGAGGACGATATCCTGATCTTTAACTTCGACCAGGTGCAGATGGTGGTGGGATATTATGTAAACAACGACAGCTATCTGTGGTACGGTGAGCCGGAGCAGCTGATCCAGGAAATAAGCGGCGGTAAGCAATCCTTGAATGAGGATATCCGGCAGATCGAAGAATGGCTTGCAGAGGGAAGAAAGGTCCGCTTTCTGGGAAGCTTCAACAGCAGGGAGGACATCGTGCAGCTGTGGAGAGAAGCGGGGCTGCGAGTCACCGAGACGGGCAGTTATCTGCTGGAACGGTACTGGTTCAATCTGTATGATGTGGAGAGGGAATAGAGGACTCGGTCTGTTCCCGGCCGGGATCGCGGCAGCGTTGGCACGAAAAATTTTTTAATGGTATAAATGGAAAGATTTCCGTCAATAATAACCTGTGAAGGCGGACGCCTCAGAACGGAGGTTATTATGGCGGAATTAAAATGCGGAGTGGAAAACTGTTCCTACAATCAGGACAAATATTGCTGTAAAGGCGATATCATGGTAGGCGGCACACATGCGGACTGCTGTACGGACACCTGCTGCGAGAGCTTTGCGCAGAAGCGTGATGATTCCTACAGCAGCTCTCTTGAGCATCCGTGCAGAACGATCAGTATTGATTGTGAAGCGGTGAAATGTGTGTATAATAGTAATTATAAATGTCATGCCGAGCATGTAGACATCAGGGGCAACGGTGCGTGTGAGTGCGCCGCTACGGAGTGCGCCACCTTTAAGGAATCCTAAGAAGCCGCAGGAGAACAGTTATCGTGAAATGGCGCGCTTCGCACAGGCAGGCTGCCGCGGGGTGCGCCGTTTCATCCCTTCGGGAGGATCGCGCTGCGGCCGGGATGAGGATGCCGTTTCGCATGGCCGTATATGCCGCGCGGACAGGCTGCTTCAGATGCGTGGAGCAGCCGGCGGAAGCTGAGGACAGGGAGTACATAGAATGAAGGCAGAAAAACAAAAAAGTCACGGATCCTACAGGCGCCTTGCAGCGCTTATGACAGCGGTATGCCTGATAGCCGTATTGCCGGGCTGCGGTCAAAACGACGCAGAAGAGACGAGTGCGTCGGGGATCGTGCAGCCGACGGCGGCTGGGGATACCGGGGATGCCGCTGACGGTGAGGCGGCCGGAACGTCGGGAGACGATGAAGCCCGGATTGAGATGGATGAGGAAATGAGACGTCAGCTCACGGTTGAGCTTCTGGAAGAGAACGGAAAAGATGCATCGGCGGCCGAATCGGAGAGCAGCACCAGGGGCTGTGTTTTTGATGTGCCGGAGGGCTTCGCACAACAGCCGGATGTGGAGAATCTGTATGTGACAGAGAGATATCCGTATGATTCTTCCATGATTTATTATGAGATCCTGGACGGAGATCCCGCCCTGCAGCTGATGACGGAGGATATGTTCGGGCAGGAGGCGGAGGAGATGCTGAAGCAGACCTACGGGGAGAATGTATCTCTGACAATAGACAGCTATGAAAGCGTTACGGTGAGCGGTTTTCCGGCGTTTCGCATTCTGTGCCATTATACGGCGGATGACATAGACATCACGCAGCTGGAGTATATGATCAACGCCGACAAAACCTATGCGGTTACTTATTCCCAGACAAGCGATTATGACTGGATGGAAATGTTTGAGCAGAGCGCCGATACGATACGGATTCTGAAATAGCGTATACGGCGGCGCACCGGGATCTGTGACACAAAAGAGTGTTTTTGTGGATGGAGTAAAGATATTGACAGTTGACAGAAAATAAATAAAAAGAGTATTGGTTCCTTGAGGTATAATGATTTTGAC
>CANQIJ010000205.1 GCA_947624025.1 uncultured Lachnospiraceae bacterium
CAGCATGTTGGACAGCCTGGCGATACTTTCGCCGTAGCCGTTGCTGTCCTTAAAGGGCTCGGAGAAATGCTTCGCCACCAGCAGGGCAAAATTGGTATTGTTCGTCTGCTTGTCCGCCCCCTCATAGCTGTGCCCGTTGACCGTCACGATCCCGTTGGTATTCTCGTTGACAACGATCCCGTGGGGATTCATACAGAAGGTCCTCACCCTGTCCTCGAACTTCTCCGTCCGATACACGATCTTGCTCTCGTACAGCTCGTCCGTCAGATGGGAAAAGATCACCGCCGGGAGCTCCACCCTGACGCCGATATCCACGCGGTTGGATTTCGTTCCGATACCCATCCTTTCACATACCGTCTGCATCCACTTGCTGCCGCTGCGCCCCACAGATATGACACACTTGTCACATTCATAGGCGGCTTCGCCGCAGTCAACGCGGTAGCCGTTCTCTGTGCCCTCCACAGTTAAGACCGGTGTGTCAAAATAGAAATCCACCTTGTCCTTTAGCAGCGCGTACAGATTCTCCAGCACGATATAGTTGATGTCCGTTCCCAGATGACGCACCGAGGCGTCCAGCAGGTTCAGCTTATTCTGCAGACACAGCTTCTTAAAATGGCTGCCCGCAGTCGAATACAGCTTCGTTCCCTCGCCGCCGTGCTTCATATTGATCTCGTCCACATACCTCATCAGCTCTATGGCGCGCTTCCTGCCGATGTGCTCATACAGCGTACCTCCGAAATCGTTCGTGATATTGTATTTGCCGTCGGAAAAAGCGCCCGCGCCGCCGAATCCGCTCATGATCGAGCAGCTCGGACAATGCAGGCAGCTCTTCACCTTGTCGCCGTCGATCGGGCAGTGTCTCTTGTCGAGGGGATGGCCCGCCTCAAACACGGCAACCCTTGCCCCGCTCTGCTTCTGTGTCAGTTCATATGCCGTAAAGATTCCGCCCGGTCCGGCACCGATAATGATAATGTCGTATTTCACAATGATCCCTCTCTCCTTTGATGAAAGCGGCCGCCCATAATGCTGTCATAATCTTCCCGGATCAACGTCTCAGGGCAGAGCACCCGCACGGTTACATTATAATTCACCCAAGGCTTATATTCAACGTTTCCTTTTTCTTTTCAGATCATTCTTTCTCTTAAGGAAGCCTTCTCTTTAAGAAAATCCTCTTCTTTTTCTTTCGGGGAAAAGATTCCGGAGCTTACAGTACACGACGGCCGTCAGCGTACTGATAAACGTCGCCGCGATGGCAGGCGCGATAATGCCCGCCGGGTCGACGCTGCCGTACTGCTGCCTGTAAGCGATCATATTGACCGGGATCAGCTGCAGGGAAGAGATATTGAGGATGAGAAAGGTACACATCTCATTGCTGGCCACCCTTTCACAAAAAGCTCCGCCCCCTGGCTGCGATCCGCCTTTTCCGCCGCCCTTATCCTCACACAGATAAGCGGGATTCCCCCGTTCTTTTTCCAGCTGCGCCAGCGCTTCCATGGCTTTTAAGCCTGCAGGCGTACACGCCCACCCAAGCCCCAGCACGTTGGCGATCAGATTCATAGAGATGTACTCTCTTGCCGGGTGATCCTTCGGGATCCCCGGGAAAAGAAAGCTGACGAAGGGCCGGATCCCTCTTGTCAGCTTAGCGATCAGCCCCGATTTCTGCGCGATCTCCATCAGGCCGACCCACAGCGCCATCACGCCGATCATCGTGATGCACAAAGACACCGCATCGTTCGCAGAATCGAGCGCGGCGTTGGTGACGTCCGCCATTTTCCCATTGATCGCACCATATATGATCCCGACAAGGATCATACAGGCCCAGATATAGTTTAACATAGACACGATAAAAGCCGCTGGAGAAACGATATCCTGATCTTCCGACGGCTTTTGTCCCCGCATATTCTTATTAGCATTCTATGTACGCCGCGGCCTGCTTATGACAGCATCGCGCAGGGCTCCACCCGGTGCGGCCTGCTGCCGCGCATCGGCCCGGCGGCATAACGCCTCTACCACTCCAGAACGGCCGATGCCCATGTGAGCCCGCCGCCAAAACCGGACATCGCGATCTTCATTCCCGGCTTTAAGAGCCCCTTACGGTTCATCTCGTCTAACAGGATCGGTACGCTCGCCGCTGATATATTGCCGCAGCGGTCAAGGCTGATAGGGAATTTATCCTCGGGCGCCTTCAGCCGTTTCGCCACCGCCTGAAGGATCCTGACATTCGCCTGATGAAGCGCAAAATAATCGATGTCCTCCACGGAAAGCCCCGCCGCCCGCACCGTCCTGATCACAGACGCCGGCACCGTCGTCACGGCGAACCGGTACACCTCCTGCCCGTCCATATGCACATATCCCAATTCCTTTGACGTCTCAACGAGGGGATTGTTGTTCGTGCGGTTCACACATGACAGAACCCCACCTTTTACGCCGTCCGAGCCCTGGTCAAAGGCCAGGACCCCGCCCTGACTGCTTAGCTGCAAAACAACCGCCCCCGCGCCGTCCCCGAACAGGACACAGGTGCTCCTGTCGTTCCAGTCCATGATTTTGGACAGCGTCTCGGCCCCGATGACGAGAGCCGTCTTATAAGTCCCTGTCTGCAGATATGCGTGAGCGATGTTCAGCGCAAACATAAAGCCCGAACACGCGGCATTGATGTCGAAAGCGACAGCATGCTCCGCGCCGATCGCCGCCTGCACCTCGCAGGCGCACGAGGGAAGCACATGATCCGCCGTCACCGTGCCAACAATGATCAGGTCGATATCCTGCGCCGTGATGCCGGCATTATCCATCGCCCGTCTTGCCGCCTCGGCGGACATGCCTGCCGTCGTCTCTTCTCTGACCAGATGCCGCTGCCTGATACCCGTTCTCGAACTGATCCACTCATCCGAGGTATCCATGATCCGGGATAGATCGTCATTTGTCACGACCGTTTCCGGCAGACAGCTCCCTGTTCCGATAATCCTTGTTCCCATACCAGTCTCCACTTTTTCCCAGTCATCAGGGACGAAACTCATCCATGATGTCTTTCACATGCTCCAGTTTTGATGCCCGCCAGGCATTGGCGCCGCAGAAGATCAGCGCGTCCTCTGTATTTCCTCTGACGGCGTTTACCAGCGCCTCCGTAATGCAGTAAGGCGTCTGTGACGGCTCACACGTACTGACGCACAGATGACATTTTCCATGCGGTATGCGTCCTTCCCCCGCCCTTCTGATAAAAGGGTTCAGGATCGCTCTTCCGGGCATCCCTACCGGACTTTGTACAATGACGATATCCTCTTTCTTTGCATCAAGATACGCCTGCTTGTACGCTTCCGGCGCATCGCACTCGTAAGTGGTCACAAAGCGGGTCGCCATCTGTACGCCCTCTGCACCCATCACAAAATAGTGCTCCATATCTGCGCGGGTGTACACGCCTCCCGCCATAATAACGGGAATATGCATCCCATGTGCCGCCGCCGTCGCATTCACTTCCTCTATGACCGCCTGTACCTCATCGTCATAATGCAGCCCGTCGATATCCGCAAGCTGCTCCTTATGAAAGCCCAGGTGCCCGCCCGCCAGAGGCCCCTCAACGATCACCGCATCCGGCAGTCTGCCGTGTTTTTTCCACCAGTATTTCATGATGACCTGCGCGGATTTCACGCTGGACACTATGGGCACCAGCTTCGTCTCCGATGCGCCGACAAGCTTCGGCAGCTCCATCGGGAGCCCCGCGCCGGATATGATCAGATCGATCCCCGCCGCAACCGCCGCTCTTACATAGTCTTCATACCGTCTTGTGGCAACCATGATGTTGACGCCCAGAATACCGCCGCCTGCGATTTCTCTCGCCTTGGCGATCTCCGTTCCTACGGCCCGCAGATTCGCGCCGATCGGGTCGTCATCAAAATCAGGCTCCCTGTAACCGATCTGCGCCGTGGAGATCACTCCGATACCACCCCGGGCCGCCACTGCGCCCGCCAGTGACGAAAGACTGATCCCGACTCCCATGCCGCCCTGTATCACCGGCACCGGCGCGGTCAGGCTCCCTATCACAAGAGGTTTGATATTTCCCATTTACAATCTCCATTCCGGAGCGGGCAAAACCCGTTCCTCAACACGATCCTACGCATTGCCGATCGCAAAGGTAAGCTCTGCCTGGGCCACCAGTCTGCCGTCTACACTGGCTTTTGCCGCGCCTACGCCAATCGGCCCCTTGACCTTGATGATCTCCGTCTCCAGTGTCAGCACATCACCCGGCACTACCTTGCCCTTGAATTTTGCGTTGTTGATCGCCGCAAAATATGCTGTTTTCCCTTTAAACTCCGGCTGACTCAAGATCGCCACGGCGCCCGCCTGCGCCAGCGCCTCCACAATAAGCACTCCGGGCATTACCGGTTCACCCGGAAAATGACCCGCAAAAAAAGGCTCGTTATAGGATACGCATTTTTTGGCGACAACTCTTTTTCCCTCTTCCAGC
>CANQIJ010000206.1 GCA_947624025.1 uncultured Lachnospiraceae bacterium
GGCGTTTGATATCACCGGGCAGAATGTTTTCTATCTGCCGGAGGATTCTGAGATGGTGCGGGGAGTTGCCGAGGCGCTTAAAAGACTGGAGGGGGCTTGCTAGGTATAGACGGCTTCACGGGATTGGTATGCGTACAGATTGCATATACCAACGCAGACGCGCTTGCGCTCCGTTTCAGCCGTAACGGTACTAAGCTCGAGAGTTGCTAAGCAACTCTTTACCTCGCTGGGTATAGACGGCTTCACGGGATTGGCAGGCGTACAGATTGCATATACCAACGCAGACGCGCTTGCGCTCCGTTTCAGCCGTAACGGTACTAAGCTCGAGAGTTGCTAAGCAACTCTTTACCTCGCTAAGTACCGACGGCTTCAAAGGGTCTGCTTGTGGTATATGCAATCCGTACGCATATGCAGAAGCAAAGAAGAAGCAAAGAAGAAGTAAAGAAGAAGTAAAGAAGAAGTGTAGAGGAAATAAAGCAGAAGTGAGAGAGCAGAAGTAAGAGGGCAGGAGTAAAAGAGGAGATTGGAGATTGAAGGATTTAGCACATATTTATGAGTTGGAGAATCTGCTTCACGATACATATAACGAGCCGTCGCGGCGGGCGAAGGAGAACGGGCAGTATGCCATTGGAAGCGTGTGTGCCATGATTCCGGAACCGCTTTTGAATCTGGATCATTGTTTTTCGGTGAGATTAAGAGCTCCGGGAACGGGTTCGATGGAGATGGGCACATATTATATGACAAGCATTATGTGCGAGTGCGCGAGAGCGCTCCTGGAACGTGCGCTTGAGGGCGGCTACGGCTATCTGGATTGTATCCTTGCGCCGGACGCCTGTGCGCAGATGAACCGGTGCGTGGAGAATATCGATAAGCTGAAGCTGTGCGATAACGAACATTTTTTTGTGACTTATTCGGATGTGCCGATGAAGTCCGATGAGACGGCGCTCAGACATTACGTACGCCAGATGCGGCAGTATGTGCTGGAACCGTTGGCTGATCGGCTTGGGGTGGATATATCCGATGCGGCGCTGGCGCGCGCGGTGGAGAAGCAGAACCGCATCAACAGCCTGATCATGGAGATCGGGGCGTACCGTAAGGAAGACAGACCGCGCATCACGGGATATGAGTTCGCAGTGTTATGTCTGTCCACGTTCGTCTGTCCGAAGGAATATATGATCCCGATCCTCTCCGATACGCTGGAGGAGCTTAAAAAGCGCGAACCCGATGAACGCAGCGCCTATCGGGCCAGAGTGGTCATGGTGGGATCAGAAATCGACGACCCTGCTCTTATACGGCTGGTGGAGGAAGCGGGCGCTTATGTGGCGGCTGACTGCTATTGTCTCGGTTCGTTTCCGGAACGGACTATGATCGATCTGACTGATGACGGGGATGTGCTGACGCAGATCTGCCGCCATTACATGGAACAGGGACAGTGCCCGCGGTTTATGAATACAGATAAGATCAGGCAGCGGCATCAGTATGTGGATGCGCTGGCGCGTGAGTACCGTGCGGACGGCATTATCTATGAACAGATCAAATTCTGTGATTACTGGGGCTATGAGAGAGCCTATGCGGGCAAGGTCATGCGGAAGGATTACGGTTATCCGGTGCTGTCGGTGGACAGACCGTATACGGTGGGAAATTCAGGGCAGCTGCGGACGCGTGTGCAGGCTTTTGTAGAGAGCATAGAGATCAAAAGAGGACCTCGCTAGGCGGTTTTAAGAGATTTGTGGCCGTACAGATCACATATACCAGCGCAGACACGCTTGCGCTCCGTTTCGGCCGTAACGGTACTAAGCTCGAGAGTTGCTAAGCAACTCTTTACCTCGCTAAGTACCGACGGCTTCAAAGGGTCTGCTTATGGTATATGTGATCCGTACGGATACGCAGACACGCTTGCGCTCCGTTTCAGCCGTAACGGTACTAAGCTCGAGAGTTGCTAAGCAACTCTTTACCTCGCTAAGTACCGACGGCTTCAAAGGGTCTGCTTGTGGTATATGTGATCTGCACGGACGAACAGCGGCAATAAGAAAGGATCATCATTATGGGAAAATCAATGGGGAGCGAACCACTCGGAAAACTCTACAACGGCAGGAAAGCAAAGCGGCGCAGGGAGTGGCGCGGGCTTAAAGATACATGGTATGATTATGTGCACTGGCTGGGCATCTGGGGTACTTTGATCGGGTTTGTGCTCCGTCCCGCTAACCTGAAAGCCTTTTTCCGCTATCGGTGGATGGTCAACTATCTGGCGGTGCCGGACTTTTTTGACCGTCATACGGAGGGAATGCGCGGGACGCAGCTTCGTGTGGCGAGAGTTGCGCTGGAGCTGGTGGTGCGCGATATGTGCAAGAGCATGAGTGTTATGTTCCGCGCCGATCCGGCCTGCGGTAACGATAAGAAGCTGAATAAGAAGCTAGTCGTCTTTGACGAAAATATGATGAGCCAGATCATGAACGGATTTCCCAATTTGAAATGGGTGTCCGTGGAAGTGCCAGCAGTCTACACATGCGCCATGATGGCGCAGGACGGCGTGCTCTATTATCTGGACGCGGCGCAGGAGTACGGCATACCAAACGACGTGTGCCCCATGCCGGCGGCAGAGCTTGGCGTTGCGCTCAAGGGGGATTATCCCAGGATCGGCAGGTGCGCGGTGCAGTGCAATACCACTTGCGACGGCAGCCTGAT
This sequence comes from uncultured Lachnospiraceae bacterium, assembly GCA_947624025.1. Taxonomy (GTDB): domain Bacteria; phylum Bacillota; class Clostridia; order Lachnospirales; family Lachnospiraceae; genus UBA3282. The sequence continues at coordinate 2,686 of CANQIJ010000206.1, forward strand.
GGGAAACGGCATCATGGCATCCTGCATGGATATTCCCACATTTCAGCTTGCCGTGCCGATCAGGCATGATGAGGACAGCGTGCAGCAGTACGCGGCGAAGGAGATACAGAACGCCATTGCTTTTATAGAGGAACAGACAGGCGAGACATTCGACTGGAATGCCTTCTTTGAGACAATGAAACGTTTTAACAAAGAGACGGAACAGCTTCTTGAGTGGTATGATATCTCCAGAACGCCTTATCCGCAGATTACGGGCAACAGCCTGTCGCTGTACCGGTATGCGGTGTATATGGCGGCGGGAGGCCGGGTAGATGATTTCTTAAAGACGGATTATAAGTTGACGAAGCTTGCCATGAAGGGATACGGTAGGAAAGAACTGATGGCGAAGCAGGTGCGTCACCGCGCCATTACATGGGGCGTTCAGTCGGCGTATTATACTGCTTTCGGCATCTGGCTGCAGAATTGCTGGGGCATCGTTCCTCTGGTGGATATGCTCACCCTTTGTTCCACCAGAATGATCGATACGGAGGATAAAGATAAGGCGGTCTATGATCTGGCTTATCTGTATGAGAAGATGATCATGCGCAGCCGTTCCAACGGCGGTTATGAAGTGGGTGTGGCGGATCTGTGGCGCTTCTGTGAGAGCTTTCATGTGGACATGGTGATCATGTACGCCCATATGGGGTGTAAATCCATGTCGGGTTACCACGGCTTGTTTGAGGAAGAGGCCAGAGCGCATGGCATACATCTGGTGTGGGCCACCCACGGGCTGATGGATGCGCGCACTGCATCCCGTAAGGATATGCGCACGGAGGTAAACCGTTATATGCGCACGGTGCTGCGGGAGGAGCCGCTGGATGCAAGTCTTGAGGATATCGATGACGAGCTTGCGTGGTAGATGCGCGGGGCGCAGATATGGCGCGGGCTTATGCAGCGTTTGACATGGAGGGAAGGAGCGGGAATAACAATGAGATATTTTGGCGGATGCGATGCCGGAAGTACCTATACAAAATGCGTGATACTGGACGAGGACGGGAAGATTGCCGCAAGCGTTACGATGAAAAGCAGGATCAACCCTGTTTTAAGCGCCCAGGCTGCTCTTGACGATGCAGTGACACAAGTGTCATATTTAAAAAATGCATCAGAACTTGCATATCTGGTCGGCACGGGGTACGGGCGCAATAAAGTTCCCTTTGCGGATGAAAACATATCGGAGATCAGCTGTCACGCTATGGGCGTGCATGTGGCGGACCCTTCCGTGAAGGCGGTCATAGATATCGGCGGTCAGGACGTGAAGGGGATCGCCATTGACACGGACGGGACGGTGCTTGATTTTGCCATGAATGATAAGTGCGCCGCGGGTACGGGAAGGTTTTTTGAGACGATGGCGAATGCTTTCGAGATGTCTCTGCCCGAATTTTCCCGGCTGTCGCTTACGGCTAAGAACGTGATCCCCATCACTGCCCAGTGTACCGTGTTTGCCGAGAGCGAGGTCATCTCTCTGGTGGGTGAGGGTAAACCGATGGAGGAGATCGCGGCGGGGATCGAGATGTCTGTGGCGAAGCGGTGTTTTGTCATGGCTAAGAAAGCCGGTGCGACGGACAGCGTGGCGCTCACAGGCGGGTGTGCGAAGAATGACGGCTTAAAAGATGCCATTGAAAAAGTTTTAAAGATCAGGGTCATCGACCTTGCGATCGATCCGCAGCTGATG
>CANQIJ010000207.1 GCA_947624025.1 uncultured Lachnospiraceae bacterium
GTACCAGTAGATGCCTTCAAACGGCGCCTCCAACACCTGATAGAACATAAAGAGCAGGATAAACATGACAAAAGCGCTGCCCGCCTTATCCGCTCCAAGCCACCTGTGCAGGATATGCCTTCCCAGCACAAACACGGACAAGGACAGCATGCCTATCATCAGGATCGGAACGATGTAAGCGCAGCCGTAATCAAAATTCATCGGACAAAGCCCCATCAAAAAACTGGAGACATAAGTGCCATTCATTTCCTGATAAAACTTCATATCCTGCTGCCATGCCGTCCGCACGGACTGCGCCAGAGAACCCGTAGCCAGCCATGTATCATGGATCCGCCAGCCGTAATCATAATCGTCGATGCACATCACATTATATCGCCCGAGGAGCAGAAGCGGAAGCACAGACAGCACGAACAAAATACCGGCGTATGCCGCCGCCCTTCTCATCGATATTCCTTCCAGATGTGCAGATATTCTATCCCGCCATATGGTCGGCCACTGCCGCATCTTACTCTCCATAAGCACTATTTCCTCCCGCCCTTTTCACCAGCCGCTGCAGGCGCCTCATTACGCCACGGGCGATCTTTTGCAGATACGCCTGATCATAATAAAGCCGCGCGTACATCTGCATCAGCTTCAGGCGCAGCCCTTCAGGGCGCACACTGGCACGGGCAAACTTTCCTGACTTCCTCTTATATACCGCCAGTTCCTTCCTGCACTCTTCGGCCGTATACACCCTGCCCTTTCGGTCCATGTAGTGCCAGCCCTCGTAGATATTCTGTTCGGAGGCCCAGTAGCCGTCGGAAACGTTGTGTCTGGCCCAGTACTTCGGCGCCAGGATATACTGCACCGTGTCGCTTGTAAACGCCGGAAAATACGCGAAGGAAGAATTGGCCAGAAGAAGATATCTTGCATTTTTCAGGATACTGTAATCCTTCGCCAGATCAAAATTATAAGCCGGGATCCCCGGCAGAAATTTACCGGCTTCCTTCACATCATTCGTGATGATCATAAACTCCATGTCGGGATCGATCTCCCGCATCTGCTTCATACCCGTAAGCCAGTATTTTCTGCGCAAAAACAGCTCCGGCGAATCCATATAATCGCTGCAGCGCAGATGCAGGATGCACAGATGATCCCTGCTGTACTCTTTACAGTCATACTCCGGCTTGACCTTAAGCCACTCTTTGATCTCCTGCTTGTGGGAGATAAAGTAATCCTCTGCCTGAAAATTGCCGTAGAGCAGCGTATCGTCCCCGATGTCGAACAGCGCTTTGTCGGTATCCGTCACATAAGCGCCGTGCTTCAGGTCATGCCGCGAATTTTTCAGAAAAAGCCGTGTCTCTTTCTCGCGAAAGACGGATCGGTAATCTTCCTTGCGCGACGGCACACCCATATCCAGATCCATGAAATACAATCCGCAATCGCTGTGCATATTGTTTGCAAAATGTTCCGGGTCGAGTACGCTGAACCGATAACCCTTGTCCTGTGCGATACATCTGGCGGTAATATAGAAAAACAACTGATTTCCAAGCCCGAAGCCTTCCTGTACCTCTATCCCTATCATGACAATGTCGTCTCCGTAATCTTTTCGTCTTCTACTTTATAGATCACATCGCACTTGGCAATGGTATTCAATCTATGTGCGATGATGACCATCGTCTTTCTGCCGTGAAAGCTGTTGATCGCGTCCATGACCGCCTTCTCCGTATCAGTGTCCAGCGCCGATGTGGCCTCGTCAAAAACCAGGATCTCCGGATTGTGATACAGAGCTCTCGCAATCCCAAGACGCTGCCTCTGCCCGCCGGATATCCGTACGCCCCTGTCTCCTATCGTGGTATCCAGTCCTTCCGGCAGCTCCTCCACAAATTCTTTCAGCTGCGCTTCCTCAAGGACCTCCCAGATGCGCGCATCATCAATCTTATCCGCATCGATTCCGAAGGCGATATTGTCCCTTATGGATTCGTCGATCAGATAGATGGACTGCGGAATATATCCTATCTTGGCAAGCCATGCCGGATAATGATCAAAAATATTCACCCCGTCGCAGGTGATCGTTCCTGCCTGCGTGTGCAGGAGACCGAGCAAAATGTCTACGATCGTTGATTTGCCGGCGCCGGAAGGCCCCATAATTCCCACTGACTGCCCCTTTTTCACTTCCATATGCGCATCCGTAAAGATATTCCTGGTCGTATTCGGATATGCATAGGTAATATGGTCAAGCACGATCTTATCATGAAGCTCCATCGCAGGCAGTTCCCGGTTCTCCCCGGCTGTCAGTCCCGTCACGCTGCCGTTTACGTCCCTCTTCATGTTCTCATTCAGATTGTCGTACAGATAGTCCAGACAGGGCTGTGAATAGGCGATCTCAGACAGATAAGTGTTGATACGGTTCGTTCCCGGAAGGATCCTGATCGCCGCGACCGCAAAAGCCGACAGCTGGGGCACCAGCACGGCGACATCTCCGCCGCGGGAAATATAGATCATAATATAGAGAAGCATGGCGCCCATAAAAATGGTCTCGATCAGAAGTCTTGGCGTATTGTTGAGCACCGCGTAATTTCTCGCCACATTGGCTCCTATGGCGCCGCTCTCATAATAATTCCGCACAAAGAACTCTTCCCGGTGGAGCACCTTGACATCCTTGAGTCCGTAGATGGACTGAATGCGCCATTTGGCGATGCGCGACTGGATCTGCTGATTCTTATGTCCGATCGCGTTGAGACGGGGCTTTAACACCTTCGTGATCACAAGCGTCATGCCCAGAAAAACGACAACGATAAACAGACTCATGACCGGACTCTTGATCACCAGCACCAGACACAGGGACACGGCGACCACGATCTCCGTCACCATCTGAATCATGACCAGGATCAGCTGAAACGCACTGGGAATATCGCTGTCCGTCAGACGAAAGACCGTGGGAATATCCGCTCCCAGATAATCTTCATAGGGTCTGTTCAAAAATTCCCGCATGACCCGGGTGATCATTCTGTTACGGTTACGGGTGACAAAAGTGTTCTGCACATAGGTCTGGAAGATCAGATAACTGTTTTTGACCACATACAGGGCTATCAGCGCTCCGAGCAGGACCATAATAAACTGTCTGCTCGTCCGGATATGCATAAGCTCCGCTGCCCGGGACACCAGCGCATTGTCCATAAAGGACGCAGGATCCATGATGGCTTCCATCACCGGCAGGATCATCCCCACGCCCAGCGTTTCCAGAAGTCCGCCGATCAGGATCAAAACGCCCAGCCCGATCAGCTGGTATTTCTGCTTTTTATCAAAAAGGTAACTCACCTTACGAAGCAATGAGACTTTACCTTCTTTTCCACTCTTTGCGGCAGTCTGCTCACCCATGTACCGTTCATTCCTTTCCGCCTTCCGACTCCTGCACACGCCCGGAACGCACCGACTGTCGTTTTCACACGCCGATCCTGCGCATGTCCTCTCTGTAAATATCCCGGCAGTTCCAGCCGTTCAGCCACCTGTCGGGCGCAATCACGATCTTGTCATCATTCCGGTTCAGATAGGACGCCCACCAGCCAAAGCTGCTGTTCGCCAGTATATTATGCTTACATCTGCTCATCAGGACAAGTTCTGCATAGTCTTGATGCTCGGCCGGGTCAACGATCTCCACGGCGTTTTGTCCGTCCCCGGCGTCCGTCAGTGTATACGCCCACTCCTTGTCGTTCGTAAACAGGAAGAACACACAGTCTGGATGCTCGGCCTTCACAACGCGCATCGCTTCTCTGTAATAGGCTTCCGTGCAGATCCCCCGGTACAGATCACGGTATTTCGGCATAAGATAATCGCCTCTGCGCACATGTATGCCGACCGACTCAACGGAGGAAATATACGAAAGCCATTCGTCCAGAGACTTCCTTTTACCGCCGTTTCCGCACTCATCCTGCAGTACACTTCCGGGCGCACGTCTCTCCTGCCGCCTGACATACTGCCACAACACATCCATGTCATAGGCACTCTTCACCTGATCGGCTATGGGCGCGAAATACTTCTCCGTCTGCCAGTAGCCCTCCAGATAAATATCATCCCAGGTCAGTATCTCGGGATGGTACAGCTTGTCTTCCTCAAAGTAGGACTTCCTGTTCCTGCCGAACAGCTTCCGCCGCACCCTCTGCCACGGCAGCATCGATGAGTCCAGCATCTGCTCAAGCTCCCTTTTGGTCGGCCTATCGTATTCTATGCCGAAAACCGCCAGCGCCGGGGCGCGTTTATCATCCCCGATAAATCCCGCAGCATCATCGATCCGGACTTCTTTTCCCAGGTTTTTTAACTGCAGATAAAGGGCATACTGGAACATCTGATTTCCCAATCCGCCCGCCAACTGTATGATGATCATCTTTTCAAAATCCTTTTAAGCCCGGCCTT
>CANQIJ010000208.1 GCA_947624025.1 uncultured Lachnospiraceae bacterium
CATAGACATTCAGGACGGGCACAAGGTTGTAGTTCTGGAAGACGAAGCCGATCTTCCTTCTGCGGAAGATGGTGAGTTCCTCGTCCTTTAGGGAAAAGATGTCCTTGCCGTCCACAGTGACGCTGCCGGAGGTAGGTCTGTCCAGACCGCCCAGCATATGCAGCAGCGTGGATTTGCCGCTGCCGGAAGTGCCTACCACGGCGACAAATTCGCCCTGTTCTACGGACAGATCGACGCCCGCCAGTGCGTGAACTGCGGTCTCGCCGCTGCCGTACTGTTTCCTCAGATCATGAGTTTGTAAGATAGTCATAGGGTGTTCTCCTTTATCGATGGATTGTGAAGGGCTGCAGCGGCCGAAGCTTTCCTGCCCGACCGCGCCGTTACCTTACAGACTCTATTCTACGCCGCGACTCTTTCCACAATCTGTCACAGCGCAAAAAATTCTTACAGTTTTGAAAGATTTGTCGGAAGATAGACAGAGAAGGTGCTTCCCTTGCCGGGAGATGAGGAAACCTTTATGTACCCGTTTTCTTTGGAGATGATCTCCCGGGACAGATACAGACCGATACCGAGCCCTTCCTCGTTGCGGACTTCGCAGGAACGGTGGAAGCGCGCAAAGATCCCGGGAAACTCGTCCTCTGATATGCCGATGCCTGTGTCTGTGATGTCAATACGGCAGAACAGTTCATAGCAGTCAGCGCTGACTGCTATACCGCCATGCTCAGTATATTTTACTGCGTTGTCGAGGATATTGGAGAGCGCCTCCGTGGTCCATTTCTCGTCGAAGACCGCTGTGATATTGTGCGCTGTCATTTCCTGCATGCGGAAAAACAGCCCCTTGCTGCGGGCGGCCGTCTCATACTGCGCCCGCAGGCTTTCCAGCATAGGGGCGATGGAAGCGGGTACGGGATGTAAGGCGAGAATGCCGTTTTCCAGGCGGGACATTTTGATGAGCGCGTCGATGAGAAAGCGAAGCTTCCTTGTCTGTGCGTCCAGCTTGTTCAGATATTCCGCGCAGACGGGATCGGGAGAGGGCGCCGGTGTTTCTTTACAGTCTGCAGTATCCGCTGTGTGGGAGGATGCTTCCCCGGATAGCCGCTCCGACAGAAGCTCTGTATACAGAAGGATATTTGCGATGGGCGTTTTGGTCTGGTGGGAGATGTCTGAGATCAGGCTTTTGATTCGGGCACGGTCTTCCCTGATGTCGTTGGAGGCGGTTTCACTGGCGGCAAGATAGTGGTACAGTCTGGTTTCCAGCGCTGAATAAAGAGATTCATCGAAGCGCTCTTCGGTCAGCGTTCCCTGGATCGCTTTATTCAGAAGACCGTTTAAAGCCGCATAAAGTCTTTTCGCACGGATGCGATATGCCAGAAGACTTATAACGATCGCCGCTATAGCGGTCCCGGCAGAAATGTAAACGTATGGAGACATAAGAATTCCCTTTCTTTAGCCGTTGTCCTTCACCCACATGTACCCGATGCCGTATACCGTTTTGATGCAGTCGCCGGCATTCAGCTTGTCCCGCAGCCGCTTGACTGCTACGGACAGTGCATTTTCATCCACAAATTCAGCGTCCCCGGTCCAGACCGCATCGATCAGCCTGTCACGGCTTATCGTGATGCCTGCGTTCTCCACGAGGATACGCAGCAGCTTTTGTTCAGTTCTGCTCAAGATGACCGGATCGCCGCAGCGGGTATATTCCATGCGGTCAAAATCAAAAGAAAAGTCGCCGATGGTGACAGGGCGGGAAGACAGGAGCGGATCCTTATCCCGCTTCCTGCGCAGCTGCACATCCACCCTGGCGCGCAGCACAGCCAGACTGAACGGTTTTGTGATATAATCATCGGCGCCCTTTTCCAGTCCGGCGACAATGTCGGATTCCAGGTCGTTTGCGGTTAACATAATAACAGGAACGGCGGGATAGGTGTCTTTGATCCTTTTTAAATAATCAAAGCCGTTTCCGTCAGGCAGGTTGACATCCAGTATAATGAGGTCAAAAGAGTCAGTTGACATAACATTACTGGCTTCCTGTAAAGAGCTGCAGCAGGTTACGGTGGTCTGCTCTGTGGAAAGTGCGCGGGTAAGACCCTGGGCGAGCGCACGGTCGTCCTCTATGATCAGTATGGTTTCCATCATTACGTCGGTTCTCCTTATACCACTGCCATCTTACTGCCGCCGGTATCATGGATCATTCCGTGAAAAGTGCGGAGCGATCTTGCGTTTATTTTGCCATGCTGTTTCTTGTTTGTCCAGACCAAAACGCGTTGTTGGTGAAAAGCTTAAGAAAAAGGCTGAAGGAAATCTATTTCGCATTTTTGGAATTATATTGATTTTGCGAAATAGAAATCGTAGTGAAGAAGGTCGCGTCCTTACATGCGAAGGGCGAGACGGTGATCCTGACAGAGACGGATGCTTGTACTTTCATCTGTTTTGGTTTATGATAGGCATGGACAATAAAGAAGGCTGCAAAACGGCAGATGATACATGGCTGTATGGTGAGGATATCATGAGGATCGAGATACATGAAAACGGACTTCCGGCGGCGGCACGGGATGTCAGAGAGCGGGTTTTTATCGAAGAGCAGGGATTTCAGAATGAATTGGATGAAATTGACGATACGGCGGTCCATATCCTGCTGTACGACGGGGATCGGGCTGTCGCCACCTGCCGTATCTTTCCGGGAGAAGAGAAGGGAACTTATCTATTGGGACGGCTTGCGGTGCGCAGAGAATATCGCGGCAAAGGTATTGGCAGTCAGATGATCAGGGCGGCCGAGGATTATGTGCGGGCCGCAGGCGGAGAGACGCTCTGCCTGCATTCCCAGTGCCGCGCCAGCGGTTTTTATAGCAGGAACGGATATACGGAATACGGAGAGATCGGCGATGAAGAAGGATGTCCGCATATCTGGATGCGTAAAAGTCTGCTGCGCAAGGGATAAGATACGCAGCTTTCTTTTTTTGACATAAAGTATACAAATCCTATTGACATAGTATGAAAAATAGCGTACAATTCAGACATCGATCCGAAAGGCTATGGCCTAAAGGGCGAAAGTATACAGTGTATGCGGATGGATTCCGCAAGGAGGAGAAGCAATATGAAAAAATCGAATCTAAAGAAAACAAGCAGATCACTCGCGCTGTTCCTGACGGCGGCATTGACGTTTTCTCTGCTCACGGGCTGCGGCAGCGGCGCGGCAGAGACGACAGAACCGGCTGTTGAGGAGCAGACGGCAGAGACGACACAGGAGCCTGCAGCGGAGCCTGCGGAAGAATCGGCGGCAGAGACAGAGGAGAGTGACGAGAGCGCTGCGGAAACGGGCGAAGAGACGGAGGAACCTGTGGCAGTGGCGTTGGATAAGGGGGCTTTCGACGCTTTGATCGCGTCCGGAGCCGTTGCGGATGATGCAGATATCGCAGCCAGTACATGGGCCACGGCGGTCAAGGAGGCCGGTGTCCTGCGGGTAGGCGGCACGCGCACCTCTTTCCTGTTCAGCCAGTTGGACGAGACGGACGACAGTCTTCGCGGGTTTGACGCAGGGCTTTATCAGCTGCTGGCGCGCTATATTCTGGGTGACGAGACGAAGTATGAACTGACGCAGGTGGATTCCAGCACCCGTGAGTCCGTTCTGCAGAGCGATCAGGTGGATGTCGTGTTTGCCACATACTCCATCACACCTGCCCGTCAGGAAGTCATCTCTTTTGCAGGGCCCTACTATACTTCTCAGCAGGCAGTGTTGATCAAGGCGGGAAATACCGACATCACCGGTATTGAAAGCCTTGCGGGTAAGAACGTAGCCACGCAGGCAGGCTCTACAGGTCCCGAGATCCTGGCGGAGTATGCGCCGGATGCCATTGTACAGGAGTTTGAGACGGATATTGAAGCGCGTACCGCTCTGGAGCAGGGCCGTGTAGATGCCTATGTAACGGACTATACGCTGCTTCTGAACGCGTTGGTGCAGAATCCCGGCGTGTATGAGATCGCCGGAGATGTCTTCGGACCTGAAGATAATTACGGCGTCGGCCTTCCGCTTGACTCTGACGGGGTAGCGTTTGTGAATGCTTTTCTGCAGAAGCTTGTGGACGACGGTACATGGACCAAGCTGTGGCAGATCACGCTGGGTGACCGCACAGGCATCGATACCGCACCGGCGGCTCCAGTGATCGGATAGAGAAAACGAAATATGCGTATCTTCCGGATCGGGCGATCCGGAAGATATTTGTGAAAGAGTAGGGTACATGCAGTATGAGTATATATGCACTTCTTACACAGTTTGGAGATAGGTATTTGTCCGCACTGTTTACAACCTATAAACTCACCGCTGCGTCGTTTGCACTGGCGGTCGTCATCGGCGTCGCGGTCACGGTCATGCGGATCGCGCCCGTGAAAC
>CANQIJ010000209.1 GCA_947624025.1 uncultured Lachnospiraceae bacterium
CGGGATCATCAATGACAGGCTTCTGCATCCTCAGGGTGGCATACCGCCGGCGACCGTCAGCGTGGGGGCGGCTTTCTGTCAGGCGGGCGACGATTGCCGAGGCCTGATGAAGAGAGCATATAAGGCGCTCTGCACGGTGAAGGAGAGCGGCAGATGCGGCTGCGAGTTTCTGTAGAGAGATCGATGGCGGCACAGTGACGTTACAGGCAAACAATAACGGAGTATCCGGATCAAATGCGGGAGGAGAACGGTAATGGGCGGATTTTTTGGAGTGGCATCAAAGAGTGACTGCGTTTTTGATTTGTTTTTCGGAACGGATTATCATTCCCATCTGGGGACAAGGCGCGCCGGCATGGCGGTTTACAGTGACGAGGAAGGGTTCGACAGAGCGATCCATAATATTGAAAATGCGCCTTTCCGCACCAAATTTGACAAGGATGCCAATACGATGCACGGCAATATCGGGATAGGGTGTATTTCCGATTATGAGCCGCAGCCGCTGATCGTCCGCTCCCATCACGGGACCTATGCGATCACTACGGTGGGAAAGATCAATAATAAGGATGAGATCGTGGACGAGCTTTTTCAAAGCGGCCACGGACATTTTCTGGAGATGAGCGGAGGCGATATCAATGCCACGGAATTAGTAGCAGCTGTTATTAATCAGCGGGACAACCTGATCGACGGTCTGCGCTATGCCCAGGAGACGATCGAAGGCTCCATGACGATCCTGCTTTTGACGCAGAAGGGGATCTATGCCGCCAGAGACCGTTACGGGCGCACCCCGGTAACGATCGGCAGAAAGGAAGACGCTTACTGCGTTTCTTTCGAGAGCTTCGCGTACCTGAATCTGGGGTACACGCCGGAGCGTGAGCTGGGGCCGGGTGAGATCGCAGTCGTCACGCCGGAGGAAGTCCGTTCCCTGGCTGCCCCGGGCAAGGAGATGAAGATCTGTACGTTCCTGTGGATCTATTACGGCTATCCGTCGTCGTCCTACGAGGGGATCAGCGTCGAGCAGATGCGCTATAACTGCGGCGCGATGCTGGCGAAGCGCGATGATGTCAAGCCCGATATCGTAGCGGGCGTACCGGATTCCGGTACGGCACACGCGATCGGATATGCCAATGAGTCCGGCATTCCTTTTTCCAGACCGTTCATCAAATATACGCCCACATGGCCCCGGTCCTTCATGCCTACGATACAGAGCCAGCGTAATCTGATCGCGAAGATGAAGCTGATCCCTGTGCATGATCTGATCAAGGACAGGAGCCTTCTGCTGATCGACGATTCCATCGTGCGGGGCACTCAGCTGCGGGAAACCACGGAGTTCCTCTATCAGAGCGGGGCGGGGGAGGTTCATATCCGTCCGGCGTGTCCGCCGCTTCTGTTTGGCTGTAAATATCTGAACTTCTCCCGGTCCACTTCGGAGATGGAGCTGATCGCCAGGCGCGTGATCAGGGAGATGGAGGGGGACAACAAATATCCGAACCTGTCGGTCTATGCCGACCCGGACAGCACAGAGTACCGGGAGATGTTAGAGCAGATCAGGAAAAAGCTTAATTTTACGTCCCTGCGTTATCACCGCCTGGATGATATGGTCGCGTCGGTGGGGATAGACAGGTGCAGATTGTGTACCTATTGCTGGGACGGACGCGAATAGGATTCTGAAGAGCGGAGGAAAAGGAGAGCGGGTATGATCTTTAAGTGTAGGAATTGCGGCGGCAATGTGGTCTATGAGCCGTCCAGGGGCAGGATGTACTGCCCGCACTGTGAGAGCGAGGACAGCGAGGATATCATTCAGGGCGGGTCACTGACGCAGTGCGTCAACTGCGGGGCACCGATTCAGGTACAGGATTATACCTCGGCAAGCCGATGCGAGCATTGCGGCAGCTACCTTGTTTTCAACGAGCGCGTGGAAGGCGTCTATGAGCCGCATCTGCTGCTTCCCTTCCGCGTCAGCAGGCAGCAGGCGATTCAGGCTATGGAGAAGGAGTTTGGCAGACGCGTTTTTACACCGTCAGATTTTATGTCAACCAAAAGCCTGGAAAAAATGTCCGGCATCTATGTGCCGTTCTGGCTATACGACTACAAGGCGAATTATGATTTCGCCGGAGAAGGGACCAGGGTAAGGAGCTGGAGAAGCGGCGACACGGAGTATGTGGAGACGTCTTACTATGAAGTGCTCCGAAGAATGGACGTGGATTTTGATAAGATCCCGGTGGATGCCTCCTATGCCATGGAGGACGGCGTCATGGATCTGATGGAGCCGTATGATTATAAGCAGCTGCAGGACTTTGAGCCCCGATATCTGTCGGGCTTCTACGGTGAGATCTACAACCAGAGCGCGGCGGAGCTGGAGGGCAGGGCGCAGGCGAAAGCGCGCAACGCGTCGGAGGAGATGATGCGTTCCTCTTACTCCGGCTACAGTTCCATGAAGACCTTCCGCAACGATCTGGAGCTGCAGCCTGCAGGCTCCGATTACGCGCTGCTTCCCGTATGGGAATATGCGTACCGTTATAAGGATAAAACGTATCTGTTCCACGTCAACGGACAGACGGGTAAGCTGATCGGCAAGATGCCCGTTTCCGGTGAAAAGGTGCTCGCATACGGAGCATCCGTATTTGCTCTTGTGACCGCGATATGCGCTCTGGCGCTCCGATTCATGGAGATCCTGTGAGAAAGGAGAGAAAGCGATGAAAGCATACTTTAAATATTTTAAAGTGCTCTATCTGATCCTGGCCGCCATGCTTCTCCTGGTCGTCCTGGTAAGCGGCGGACACTGGCTGCTCTCCAAAATGGCGGGGCACCAGAGGACCAATACGGAGTGTGTGACCGAAGAGCGCGTATTTGATTACGGCGATGTGCTGACGGATCGGGAGGAAGACAAGCTGCGTAGGCTGATCGCCAGGCGCGAGGAGCAGACCGGCTGTGATATCGTACTGGTCACCCTGCAGGAATCGTTAAAGGATTATGCCCTGGACATTGATCCGTACGCGGATTACAGCGAATTTGTCAGGATCTATGCGGAAGATTTTTACGAGACCAACAACTTCGGATACAATAAACCCAACGGTGACGGCGTACTGCTTGTGGACAACTGGTATCGGGAAGACGACGGCAGGATCTACACCTGGTTCTGTACGACCGGAAAGGTACAGGATGCCTATTCGGACGCCGATATCGATCATATTCTCGACAATGTGTACCGCTATGTGGAGCGGGATCCTTACCGCGCTTATAAGACCTATGTCAACGATTTTTATCATGATATGATGGGAATCCGTATGTTTGATCTGTATCTTCCGTACTGGCTCCCGTGGATCGCTGGAATAATATCAGTCGTTATTTTTATAGCGGTCAACCGTACGTCCAAGGAAGGCGCCAAAACGACTACGGCAGTCACTTACGTGGAAGGAAGACAGCCGCACTTCAGTGTGCGTGAGGACAGGTTTATCCGCAAATCTGTGGTTCAGCATAAGATCGAGACGAGCAGCGGCGGCGGAGGACACAGCGGCGGAGGCGGCGGTCACAGCAGCGGCGGCGGAAGCCACGGCGGCGGCGGACACAGCCGATGATAAACCGAAAAGATCTGTTCCGCAGGCCCGGGACAGACAGTGAGGACGCAAAAAAACTTCCCGCGATGGCAGGAAGTTTTTGTCATCCTTATTTACAATATCATATGGCAGGATCTACGCCATCTTGTTTACGGCAACTGCCATACGGGACACTTTTCTTGCACAGGTATTCTTGTGATATACGCCCCTCTTGGCCGCCTTGTCCATTGCGGATGTGGCAGCGGTGAGCGCCGCCTTAGCCGCTTCCTTATCATTAGACTCGATCGCGGCGTAAACCTTCTTGATCGCGGTCTTAACGCTTGATTTGATCGACTTATTTCTGTCAGCCTTTGTCTTGTTTACCAGGATCCTCTTCTTAGCGGACTTAATATTAGCCATGGTCACACCTCCAATTTCATTTGCTGTTTATCGGGACGTGTCTCATTAAAGCCGGACACGGACGTTTTAATGGAAACACACGCATATTATTGTAGTTTATGAGAATCGCGATGTCAATACATATTTTGTTTATTTTTGCAAAAAATAAAAAAGCAGATAACCAACCTGTAAAGATACGCATATAGTAAGATAAAATGCGGGAAAAGAGGAATATGGCATGGATAGCTGGAGGGCGGTCAGGACTGACTTAGCGCTGGAAGCCAGAGAGAGTATAGAGGATAAAGCGGAAGGTCTCCACGGCGTTACCGTGGAAGAAGATTATGACGAGACGAGCGACGTTCATATCACCAAGGTGATCATCGAGACCAAAAACGGCGCCAAGATGCTCGGTAAGCCGATGGGGATCTACATTACTCTGGAAGCTCCGGCGATG
>CANQIJ010000210.1 GCA_947624025.1 uncultured Lachnospiraceae bacterium
CCGGATCAAGTCCCGGATCCATATTCCCCTTGTCGCGGATATTCATTTCGATCATAAGATGGCGATCGCGGCGATCGAGAACGGCGCGGACAAGATCCGCATCAATCCGGGCAATATCGGAGGCAAAGACAAGGTCGCAGAGGTTGTCAGGGCAGCGAGGGAGCGCCATATCCCTATCCGCGTGGGCGTCAACAGCGGTTCCCTGGAGCGGGAGCTTGTAGAAAAATATCACGGCGTGACGGCTGAGGGTATCGTCGAGAGCGCGCTGGACAAGGTCGGTATGATCGAGGACCTGGGATATGACAATATGGTGATCAGTATCAAATCCTCCGATGTGATGATGTGTGTGCGCGCCCATGAGCTGCTCGCCCGGAAGACGGATTATCCGCTCCATGTGGGTATCACGGAGTCGGGAACCGTTCAGAGCGGCAATATCAAGTCGGCTATCGGCCTCGGGCTGATACTCAGCCAGGGCATAGGCGATACGATCCGTGTATCCCTGACGGGAGATCCGGAAGAAGAGATCAGGTCGGCGAAGCTGATCCTGCGTACCTTGGGATTGCGTAAGGGCGGCATAGAAGTGGTATCCTGCCCTACCTGCGGAAGAACCCGCATCGATCTGATCGGGCTGGCCAATCAGGTAGAAGAGATGGTGGCGGATATTCCCCTGAATATCAAGGTGGCCGTGATGGGATGCGCCGTCAACGGGCCGGGGGAGGCCAAAGAGGCGGATATCGGCATCGCGGGCGGCCTCGGAGAGGGACTTTTGATCAAAAAAGGTGAGATTGTGAAAAAAGTGCCGGAAGATCTGCTGCTTGACACCTTGCGTGAGGAATTGTTGAATTGGGAGAATGATCAGGATGGAAAAGAAGTTTTTTGACGTATTTCCTGTTTTAAAATTAGATGCCGGTCTGCATGACTTGTATGAGCAGGTTACGGTGGAGAGGGTCTCGTCTACGCGGAACAGGGATTTTTTGCGCGTTTATATTTCTTCGGACAGGTTGATCCAGAAGGATGAGATCTATGCGGCGGAGGATGCAATTAAGAAACAGCTGTTTCCAGATGCTTCCATGCTGATTAAGATATATGAAAGGTTCCATCTGTCTGCCCAGTATACGCCTGAGAGACTGATGCGCGCTTATCAGGAGAGTATCCTTCTGGAGCTGCGAAATTATTCGCCGGTGGAATACAGCCTGTTTCATAAAGCGGATCTTGCTTTTCCGGAACCCGGGATACTGTCTATGACCCTGGAAGAGAGCATGATCGGCAGGACGAAGGCGGAAGAGCTGGTCCGCATTCTGGAAAAGATATTTGGGGAACGGTGCGGAGTGGCGATGGAGATCCGGGTGTCCTATAAAAAGCCGGCGGCGAGAAAAGACCGCGAGGAGGACGACCGCAGGATTGCCATGCAGGTAGCGGAGATCTCCGCAAGAGCCAGGCAGTATGAGCCGGTGACCGATGTGCCGGTGGATGACGAGCAGGCGGCGGAAACGGCGGAAAGGCTTGTCAGGTCTGCAGGGGAGAATGCAGGGAAACGCGCGGCAGAGACGGCAGGGGCATCCGGCAGCAATGCCAGACGTCCTCTGAAACGTTCCGATGATCCCGATGTGATATACGGCAGGGATTTTGACGATGAGGCGATGCCGATCGGCGATATCATCGGAGAGATGGGCGAAGTGGCGATACGCGGCAAGATCATCGGCAGTGACAGGCGGGACATTAAGAACGAGAGAGTCCTCCTGATCTATCATATCACGGACTTTACGGATACGATGACTTTTAAGCTCTTTGTCCATAGTGATCAGGTGGATGAAATAACATCTGTTATTAAAGAAGGCTCCTTTGTGAAGCTGAAAGGTATGGCGGCGGTGGACAAGTTTGATCATGAACTGGCGATCGCGTCTATATCCGGCATCAAGAAGATCCCTGATTTTACTGTGGCGCGCATGGATACGAGCGCGCGCAAGAGGGTGGAGCTGCACTGCCACACGAAGATGAGCGATATGGACGGCGTGTCTGAAGTAAAGGATATCGTTACGCGCGCCTATCAGTGGGGGCATCCGGCGATCGCGATCACCGACCACGGGGTTGTGCAGTCCTTTCCGACGGCCAATCATGTGTGGGAGGATTTTTGGCGGAAGGAATCGGCAATGCGCAAAGAAGCGGGAGACCACGATCCCGACAAGCAGGACTTCTTCAAAGTGATCTACGGCGTGGAGGCGTATCTGGTAGATGATCTGCACGATATCGCCACCAACGACAAGGGGCAGGATTTTCGTCAGGATTTTGTTGTGTTTGATATAGAGACTACAGGATTTTCCCCGGTGGAGAACTGGATCATAGAGATCGGGGCCGTTAAGGTGTGCGGCGGTAAGATCACGGAGCGCTTTTCCGCTTTTGTCGATCCCGAGGTTCCGATACCCTTTGAGATAGAGAAGCTGACGGGCATCAATGATTCCATGGTGATCGGCGCAGAGAAGATCGAGACGGTCCTTCCCCGGTTTTTGACGTTTTGCGAAGGCTGTATGCTTGTGGCGCACAATGCCGGCTTCGATATGGGCTTTATCACGGAGAACTGTGACAGACTGGGGATACCGCATGATTTTACCTATGTGGACACGGTGGGGATGGCGAGAGTCATGGTGCCGTCTTTGTCCAGGCATACGCTGGATGCGGTGGCAAAAGCGCTTGGGGTATCCCTGTTAAACCATCACAGAGCGGTGGATGATGCGGAGGCAACGGCGGAGATCTTCGTCAGACTGATCGACATGATGGAGCAGGAAGGGATCACAACGCTTGCACAGATCAACGAGAAGGGTAAGGCAAGCCCCGATATCATCAAGCGTCTGCCCACCTATCACGCGATTATCCTGGCGAAGAACAATGTGGGGCGCATGAACCTGTACAGACTGGTATCGATGTCTCATCTTGAATATTTCGCGAGAAGACCGAGGATCCCCAAGAGTCTATTAAACCGGTACAGGGAGGGACTCATCGTGGGGAGCGCCTGTGAGGCGGGCGAGCTATACCGCGCGCTGGTGGAGGGAAAGCCGGATTCGGAGATCGCCAGACTGGTTGATTTCTACGATTATCTGGAGATACAGCCGCTCGGAAATAACGAATATATGATCAACTCTGATAAAATAACGAGTGTTACTTCATTCGAGGACATCAAAGAACTGAACCGGAGAGTCGTGCGGCTCGGCGAGCAGTTCCATAAGCTGGTGGTGGCGACGTGCGACGTGCATTTTCTGAATCCCGAGGACGAGGTATACCGGCGCATCATCATGGCGGGACAGGGTTTCCCGGATGCGGATCATCAGGCGCCCCTGTATCTGCGCACAACGGAAGAGATGCTGGCGGAATTTGAGTATCTGGGAAGCGACAAGGCACAGGAGGTGGTGGTCACCAACACAAACCTCATAGCCGATATGATCGATACGATGTCTCCGGTGCGCCCGGATAAGTGTCCGCCCGTCATAGAGGACAGCGACAGACAGCTGACCGAGATCTGTTATAACAGGGCCCATGAGCTGTACGGCGAAGAACTGCCGCAGATCGTTAAGGACCGTCTGGAGAAAGAGCTGCATTCCATCATATCCAACGGATTCGCGGTCATGTATATCATTGCGCAGAAGCTGGTGTGGAAATCGGTGGAGGACGGCTATCTGGTGGGGTCGCGTGGCTCTGTGGGAAGCTCCTTTGTGGCATATCTGGCAGGGATCACGGAGGTCAACTCCTTGAGCCCGCACTATCTGTGCCCCAAATGTTACTACTATGATTTTGACTCCGAGGAAGTCAGGGCCTACAGCGGCGGCGCGGGATGCGATATGCCGGATAAGGCCTGCCCGGTCTGCGGGACGCCCCTTAGAAAAGAGGGCTTTGACATTCCCTTTGAAACGTTCCTGGGCTTCAAGGGTGACAAGGAGCCTGATATCGACCTGAATTTCTCCGGGGAATACCAGAGTAAGGCGCATAAATATACGGAGGTCATCTTCGGCAGCGGGCAGACCTACCGCGCGGGTACGATCGCAACGCTGGCGGATAAGACAGCCTTCGGATATGTCAAGAACTATTATGAAGAGCGCGGACAGCATAAGCGCGCCTGTGAGATCAACCGCATCGTTGCGGGATGTACCGGTGTTCGCAGAAGCACGGGGCAGCATCCCGGCGGTATCGTTGTACTGCCGATGGGGGAGGACATCAATTCCTTTACTCCCGTCCAGCATCCGGCAAACGATGTGACGACGGATATCATCACCACGCACTTTGATTATCACTCCATTGACCATAACCTGTTAAAGCTTGATATCCTCGGGCATGATGATCCGACCATGATCCGTATGCTCCAGGAC
>CANQIJ010000211.1 GCA_947624025.1 uncultured Lachnospiraceae bacterium
CGCCAGATGACGGATGATCTCGTCCATCGAAAGTCCGGAGTAATCAAATGCTTTTCTTACTTTTTCAAATTCTTTCTGCATGAAGGCTGCGATTTTCGCCCCAGAACAGGCAGCTGTCACTTTACGCCATTTTTACAACAAGCGTTATATAGAAACATTCATCACGAATATCAGCATATACCTCTCCATTCATAAGTCCCATCAGCCTTTTGCATATGAAAAGTCCAAGCCCATTGCCCTGCACCTTGTCCGCATTATTCCCACGATGAAAGCTTTCGAATATCTGCGGCAGTTCTTTCGCTTCAAGCGTACAGCCTGTATTTGATACCGTGATAAGCTCACAGCCGTCCATTTTATCAAAGCTGATCTCAATTCGCCTGCCGTCACCGTATTTGATCGCATTTTCGATCAGATTCTGCAGGCATTCTGCAAGGCGGTCGGGGTCGCAGGAAAGAATGCAGTCATCGTATTTCTGAATTGCAAGCTCCGTTCCCGACATGGCAAGCTGGGGAGCATATCTTCCCTCTATTCTTGCGATGATAACGCTTAAAAAAGCCTCTCCCTGCGTGACCTCAAAGCTCATAAAGTCCTCGCTTGCCGCCTTCGTGATCTCGCTGACAAAACGCTCTATCTCATCTGCACGGGTATAAATGCTCAAAACGGCAGCACGTTGTTTTCCCTCGTCCTTGTACAATCCCCTGGCAAGCGCCCTTGCATTGAGCTTGATCGCCGACAAAGGCGTTTTGATGTCGTGGGAAAGGGAAAGCAACAAGAGTTTTCTGTCCCTCTGCATCGTGATTTCTTTTTTTCGGCTGTCCTCGATACTCTCACGCAAAAGGTTCACGCCCCAAGTGAATTTACCGAAGAAACGGCTTTTTTCTTCCGGTATCGGAACAGCAAGATTGCCCCTTGCAAGCTCCTTAGGAACATCACTCAGCCTGTCGAAAGGTGTAATGATATGTCTGTGGATATAATACAAAAGACCTGTCACCAACAGGAACAGCACACCCAATACGCAGTTTACCGCAACAATGCCATATTGTCTGTCCCCAACGGTATATTCAACACGATAAAGTGTTTCGCCCACTTCTATGATCAGATAATGCTCATCGGAACGGTAGAGACCGTCACCCGTGAACACGCCCGTAAGGTGCGGATATTTTTTAAGATCATAACTACCTGTTTCCGCTATCTCACCCGCAAGCCGCCCGGCTTCCACACGATAAATACCATCATTTCTGTCTTTTGCTCCCACAAGAAATAGATTCAATCCGGCCGTCAGCAAAAGAAATACAGTTATCACTACAATACACAGTCTTCGGAAAGTCTTCATACAAACTTATACCCCACACCGGGCAGTTCCACGGGCTTTTCAATATAATCATCGGCACCGAGGTCAAAATCTCCCATCAATCATTCGTCCTCGCTCTCCGGTTCGTTCACATCAATTTCCAGGAGATCTTCCATCCTGCAGCCGAGGGTTTGTGCAAGAACGAATAATGTCGCGCCGGAGGCTTTGTTTATATTCTTTGTGCGCTGCTCATAATGTTGAATGGATCTCAAACTGATTCCCGTCTTTTCAGACAGCTCCTTTTGGGTGTAATTGCGGGCAATTCGTTGAACTTTAAGTCTACTGTCACCTTGGGTGCGCAAAATCATTCGGTTCAGCGCGTCAGCGCATCTTTCTTCGGACGCTTCATGCAGCGTAGGATATAGGCGTTCCAAATCTTCTGCGGATATGCTCTGAAAGATGTCCCTAAACGGAATGCCGGTGTACCATTGATAGTAAGCAATGATCCAGCCACACCAATAGGCGGACGAATACTCATAGTCATCTTGCGGGTCTGGTAAATCTCTTTCTATTCCCGAATTTCGGAATATCTCCATTACCAACTCGATTCCGGTCATGCCCGAAATAATTTTCGGAACGCTTCGGCCGAACTGATCGGCAATACCGCTTGAGATAAAAAGATCAAAAAAAACCTGCATCTCAGTCTGGCAGTAGTTGACTGCGTAATCGACCGCCTCGCCAAGATTTTTCATAGCATCAGATAAATATTCCTCACCGTAAGCGCGGATCATCCGGATCAACCTCCCCCTGAATAAGATTTATCATATATATACCTCTGACATCGCTACACTCTAACTCACGTCTGTAAGCCGCTCTTGCTTCTTCATCCCGTGATTTTCTCTTGGGATAATATTCTTTGTGGTTAACCGGAGCATATGAAATAAACTTAATTTCATCGAATGCCTTTTGGCTCTTGATCACAAACTGTTCTCCGAGATTCCCGAGTCGCATAGCATGAGAGAGCTGTTCCAGCGTAATACCGTTCTCCAAAAAGGAGCGCGCAAACGAGAAATAGGAATCATCTGCCCGATAACCAACAATAGCATCATAAGAAGATATGTCGATGAGATAATGTTCCTTCAACCATTCCTTGCCCCGTTTCACAACCGGTGCCGAAGAGCGCACCTTACGGTTATTCATCAAAAGCGCAAGCCAATGCAGAACAGTGTATTCCGGAAAAACGAGGTTTAAGATATTCAGATTGTCAGTTTCAATCTCATACTGATTTGTATAGCCATCGACGCCTTCATTACACCCCCATTCACGGGCTAATTCCAAATGCTCAGTGCAATAAAACCCTCTGCCGTAATCGTTATATACCTTGCCTTTGTCAATTTGCGGTTTCTGAACAACTTCAAGAGAGCCATGATATAATATCAGTCTGCTCATATTGATCCTCCTGCATCAATCATATAACTACAATATACCACCAAGGGGGTATATTTTTATTATGCCCCTGTGGTGGTAGTTTGTCAATGCATACAGGAAAATTCAAAGAAACTTATACCCCACACCCCAGACAGTAAGCAGACGCTTTGCATTCTTAGGGTCATCACCGAGCTTCTGGCGAAGGCGGTTGATATGCACATGGAGCGTTTGCAGCTCCGAATCGCTGTCGCTGCCCCAGACAGTGCCAAACAGGTACTCTTTTTTCAGAGCTTTGCCCTGATTCTCAATCAGAAGCGCCAACAGGTCAAATTCCTTTGCAGGCAGTTCTACGGGCTTTCCGTCGATGACCGCCGTTTTATCTGCAAGATTGAGTGTCACACCGTCCGCCGACAGCGTATCACGCTGATACCGCCGTTTGAATATCCCCTTGATCTTAGCGATAAGAATATCAATGTCATAGGGCTTTTCTATATAATCATCAGCACCGAGGTCAAAGCCGTTCAGCTTATCCTCCTTACCCGTTCTTGAACTTACGATCAGGATAGGCGTATCCGCATTTTCCCGCAGCCTGGAGCAGACCGCAAAGCCATTCACATCGGGAAGATTGATGTCAAGCACCACAAGCCTTGCGCCATATCGTTCAAAAAGCTGTATGGCTCGCTCTCCGTCAGCCACGCTTGACACAGTATAACCCTCGTCGCGCAGAAAGTCCGTCAGCAGGTCAGCCAGTTCCTTATCGTCTTCTACGATCAGAATATCGGTCATAAGAATCTCCATTCCAGAGCGCCGTGCTCTTGTAACATATCAGCATAGATTCAGCAAATATCACCAGCCCTGTTCCATAAGCCAGTTGTTCAGTTCTCTTTCACGGTCACGAAGCTCCTTATCACCGCCGTCAAAATGTCCCATTTCTTTTTCACCGACGATAGTGCCGTCCACAATGTAAAGCACTCTGCTGCACTTAGCGGCGACCTTTACGTCGTGGGTCACGCACAGGATCGTTGTACCGTCACGGTTAAGGGAGAGCAGCTCGTTCATGACCTCATCAGAGCTTGCACGGTTGAGAGCGCCTGTGGGTTCATCGGCAAAGATCATCCTGGGCTTGTTTATCATACTGCGGCAGATGCAAGCTCTCTGAAGCTGTCCGCCCGACACCTCGTTGATATCGTTGCCGCACACATCGTCAATGCCGAGCCTGTGCATGAGCGCTCTGCCGCGCTCCTCGATCTGCCTGCGGCTCTCTCTATTCTTTTTCGACTTTACCGCAGGAAAAATAATATTATCAAGTATGGAAAGATTTTTCATCATGTACATCTGCTGAAAAACAAAGCCCATTTCGTCAAGCCTGAGCCTTGCAAGCTGCTTCTCACCAAGCTTTGCCGTTTCCCTGCCGTTAAAGAACACCTCGCCTGCGGTCACTTTGTCCATTCCTGAAACGCAGTAGAGCAGCGTGCTTTTGCCTGAGCCGGAGGGTCCCATGACCGCCACCATTTCACCCTCGCTGATCGTCAGGTCGATGTTTTTCAACACATTGTTCTGATGTTTGTTCACGATATATGTCTTGCAAAGTCCCTTTGTCTGTAAAAC
>CANQIJ010000212.1 GCA_947624025.1 uncultured Lachnospiraceae bacterium
ACCCACTCCCCCTGCGCCAGCTTCAGGCCAATGTTCTTCGCCCCGCCCTGATGCCTGTTCACCTCGGAGTGCACCGCCCGGACCTTAGACGGAAATCTTTTCTCATAATCCTGCAGGATCGCATACGAGTCATCCGTCGAGCAGTCGTCTACCGCGATGATCTCATAGTCTTCCAGCTCCTGTGCCACGAGAGAGTCCATACAATATTCCAATTTGCCGCCGGATGCCGTATTGTACACCGGCACGATAATACTGAGTTTCATACGATTCGGTCCGCTTCTCTTTTGCATCGATTATAGCATAATCCCGTTTTCTCAGCAACCGGGAAACCCGGCCGTACCCCGCCTTTTGCTTTTCTTGCGCCCGGCGGCAGATCATTGCATATTTCATTGTTCCCATTTCTGTGCTATACTGTGTGCATAGCAAAAAGATGCATACACAGGCGACAGGGGAAAACATATGGATAAGCTCAGGGAAATCTTGGATAAAAAGATGAAGGGACAGGACTACGAATCCTGCCCGGATCTTACGGCAGCCGGCCTGATCGACTCCATGGATATCATGGATCTGGTGGAAGAACTGGAGTTCACCTTTAAGATCAGGATATCCGGCCGGGATATCATTCTCGACAACTTTAAGAACATCGACACCATAACGGCTCTGGTCCGCCGGTATGTCGGATTAAAGAGACAATAGCGTGAAACAGGGCTTTTACGGACATATCTGTGCCCGGCTTTTATAGCCGTGCCAAAATGGAGGATCAGAATCATGACAGGTATCAGTTTTTCAGGCTGGCTGGATAATTTAGGATGGATCAGAGGCGGGGACTGCGTCTATGTGATCTCGGATGTGCTGGAGCTCGCCAAGATATACCGCGAACAGGGGATACGGATCAATATGAACGATCTGATCGACCGGCTGCAGAAAATGGCCGGTCCGTCAGGCACCCTGCTGTTTCCCACTTTTAACCGGGATTTCTGCAAGGGTGTGCCCTTCGACTACCGCAGGACGCCGGCACAGACGGGCGCACTGCCCCGGGCGGCGCTGAAACGCCCCGATTTTACGAGGACGTCGCATCCGCTCTATTCGTTCGCCGTGTGGGGATCCCATCGTGACGAGCTGATGGGCGACAGCCCGGCCGACTCCTTCGGCCCGGGAACCGTATTTGACAAGATGACCGAATGGAACGCCGTCATACTGGTGATCGGTCTTCCTCCGCTGCAGGGCGTGGCTTATATCCATCACGTAGAACAGACGGTGGGCGTACCCTACCGCTGCCACAGGGAATTTACCGCCGATTACACCGATGCGGCCGGCAGATGCGAAAAACGCACCTGCAGAATGTATGTGTGCAGCCCGGACATGAACCCGGCAGAGATCGATGGCTTCGCACCGCTTGCGGTACAGATGCAGGCGGACGGCATGATCCTGTCCACAGAATACTATGACAGAGTCCCCTGTCATTTCATGCGCGTCCGGGATGTATATGACGCCGTCTCCCGGGATATCCTGGAGAATGATTCCCGCAAGCTGTACACCTATCAGCGCGTCAATAAGCCCGTCGGCGCAAAATAGAGAAAAGCCGGTCTGTGCGGGCGGGTGCGATCATAACAGCCCGCCGCCAATCCGGAAACCATAGTCGATATCCTGTCCGGCGTCAATATGATACGCCTCTTCCACATCGGCACCCCAGCTGTCTATGCCGCCCACGCCGCGCACTGCGCCCAGGACGGTGAGGACCGTACGCCTCGCAGGCGGAAGCTCCTCCTGATGGGTCGCGTTCTCCAATTCATGAGCCGTATAGGGAATACAGGCAAAAGCGATGTCTTTGCCCTCCTCCGCCCGAAAACGAAGGGCGGTTCGTCTCTCTTCCTTACACGTATTGTCCAGCACCCTGCTGCGGTATACCTCCACCCATTTCGTCTGCATATGCATATTACAATCCTGGGGCACCAGGTACGGTGTGACCGGAAGCCCTTCTATCTCATACACTCCCGGGATGCCGCCCGCCATCCTGTCCGGATAGGTCTCGCCGGACAACCCTTCATAACGGTATCCGTCGGCACAGGTCGGCATGATAAACCGCATGCCGAACACCGGGAGCTCCGGCAGGCCCTCCCTGCCCTCATAATGCATACGCACATGGATATCTCCACACGCATCCACTTCATAAGCCACCGTGACCTGCGTTGCCGGAACGGTGATCGTCCGGTATACAAAGGTGACCGTCGCGCGCTCTGCTTCCACATCACCGCCGTATGCATTGTTGGCCGGCGCAAGCGGAACCTCGACCTGTTCGCCATCGATCGCAGCCGCTATGCCGACACACTGCATATAACGGTCGGCGCTCATCCACATACCGCTCCGGAGCGCAAAGCCGTTCCCTCTGTCGTTGTCCGTGAGCGCTCTCCAGAAGGTCGGCATCGGCGGCCTGTAGAGCCACTCTTTGCCGTCGCGCACAAGCGATTCCATCCCCGCTTTTGCCCCGGAGAAAATATAGGAAAAACCTTCGCCACGCATACCGATCGTCAGATCTCCCACGATCACTTTCATTTTATTCGTGCAATCCATAGTAGTATCTCACCTCCTGCATAGCCGGTTTCTCCGTTCTGTCTGCAAACATGATCCCATTGCCCGAGAATTCATAATCACTCGGCCTGTCATCAAAGTCTCCGCCGTAGCGCAGCGTCTTACGTCCTGTTACAGTGTCTTCCGCCCAGACGGCCTGATCGATATAATCCCATATAAATCCGCCCTGATACATCGGATAGCGGTCGATCAAATCGATATAAGACTTCATGCCGCCAAGGGAATTGCCCATATCGTGCATATATTCACACAGGATAAACGGTTTCCTGGGATCGTTCTCCAGATACTCCTCGATCGCGGCCGGCGTTGCATACATACGGCTCTCCACATCCGATATCGTATCCTCATATGCCCGGTTATTCACCACGCCTTCATAATGTACGATCCTGCCGTCGTCCTTGTCCTTAAAGAAACGCTGCATCGCCTCAATATTATCTCCCGCATAAGATTCGTTACCGAGCGACCAGAACAAAACGGACGGATGATTTTTGAACGTCTCAAAATTGCTCCGCGCCCTGTCGATCACGGCCTCCTTCCACTCCGGCACACTGCCCGGCACGTTCCAGGACGGCTCGATCCCCACCTTCTGCCAGGAGCCGTGGCTCTCCAGATTCGTCTCTGCCATCACATAGATTCCATTGATATCGCACAGGTCGTACCACGGGATCTGATCGGGATAGTGGCAGGTACGCACGGCGTTAATATTGTTGCGCCTGAAGCATTCGATATCGTATTCCATCTCTTTTACGGTGATGCATCTGCCGCTGTCAGCGCTCCACTCATGCCTGTTGACGCCGTTGATGATAAGCCTTTTTCCGTTGAGCAGTATCACCTTATCGCGGATCTCAATGCGCCGGAACCCGACCGCGCAGGGGACGACCTCCGTCACATTGCCCTGACTGTCCTCCAGCGTGACGACCAGCCGGTACAGATACGGATCCGCATGATCCCAGCACCGGATCCTGCCGTCTATCTCCATGCGCTCATGAACCGCCAGCGCTGCGCCCCCTTCCACCGA
Organism: uncultured Lachnospiraceae bacterium; assembly: GCA_947624025.1. Taxonomy (GTDB): domain Bacteria; phylum Bacillota; class Clostridia; order Lachnospirales; family Lachnospiraceae; genus UBA3282. The sequence continues at coordinate 3,608 of CANQIJ010000212.1, forward strand.
TGCGACCGTGCCGTCCCGGGATCCGGCATGAAGGCCTGCAGGATCGGTCAGGGCGATCTTCACGCGCCCTTTTTTCTCTTCCGTCTCTGTCTCCGATACCGTGCGCGATATCCGCATCTGTATCTCAAGGCTTCCCTCTGTCAGATCCTCCGACAGGCAGGGCTTCACCCACAGATCTTCCACATGGAGCTTCGGTTTCGCGTACAGGATGACATTTCTGTAGATCCCGAAAAAGCGGAAGAAATCCTGATCTTCCAGATAAGCCGCCGTACTGTTCTTATAGACCTCCACCGCCAGGAGATTGCCCGTTTCCCTGATATAGGGCGTCAGGTCAAACTCCGAAGGCGTGAAGCTGTCCTCCGCATATCCCACGAACTGCCCGTTAAGCCACACATACACAGCCTGCTCTACACCCTCAAAACAAATGCAGACTCTCTTACCCCGCAGTCCTTCGTCCAGATCAAACACCCTGCGGTAAGATCCCACAGGGTTGTAATCCGCCCTGCTGAAAGCCCCCTCCTGTGTGCTGCCGGCTCCAAGAGCATAAGCGGGCCGCCTGTACATCTTACCCTCCCACGGATACATTGTATTGATATAGTGTATTTTATCGTATCCCGCCATCTCGATATGGCATGGCACCTGTATTTCCTGAAAATGATCCGCCGGGTAATCCTCCCTGTA
>CANQIJ010000213.1 GCA_947624025.1 uncultured Lachnospiraceae bacterium
CGCGGTACTTACCGAGAACGGCATGAAGCTGTCCGGCCTGTCGCCCGACGGGCGGATCGTGGAGATGTGCGAGCTGCCGGGCCATCCGTTCTTCGTGGCTACCCAGGCACACCCGGAGCTAAAGTCAAGGCCCAACAGGCCGCACCCGCTTTTCAAGGGCTTCGTGAAGGCGGCGCTGGAATATAAAAATCGATAAAGAGCATGATCTATCGGGACGGCAGCTGCAGCTCGGTCCCTTCATAGATCAGATCCGGATCGTCACCGATCGCTCCTTTATTCTTTTCATAAAGCTCCGGCCAATAAACGCCTCTATCTCTCCGTACAGAGCTGGCGTTTCCGTAAGCGCCTCATTAAGTGCCTCATTTTCCGCGATCGCCCATCCGCCGTCTTTTTGTCTGCGCAGCAGCTTGGTCTCATATCCGGGCAGCCTTTCCTCAGATCTCTCCGCTGCCAGTTCATAGACCACCGTCGCCAGAAAACCATCGATACTCTCCAGCGGATAAACGTTCACATCCAGATCCTCATAGCTTATGGCGCCGCATCCTTCGAAAACCGGAGCGTTCGCTCCATACCAGGCGATCACCGCTTCTTCTGCCAGTTCCCTATCCGTCTGTTCGACGCCTGTCTGCCCGATCGCCGGCCGTCCCTTCGCCAGGCATACCGGCACCGGTTCCGTAAAATCCCGGGAAAGAAACGTCAAAAAGCCAAGAAGCGGCAGTACTGCCCAACGTATTTTCCGGGAGTGCAAAGCATTCCTTACCATCCTGTTCTCCCTTCCGGAGCGTCATGTTGATCTCTAGTTCGATGCGTTCCGCTCTTCCTCCAGCGCATTGAGCTTATCCACGATCGCCTGAATATCCGCCATGGACACCTCGCCGCCGAAGCTGACGGGTGCGCGCAGCGGCGTAAAGTCCATGGAGGCGTCGTTCATTTCTTCCGTGAACGCCTCACTTTCCGCTGCACTCTTTTCTTCTTTTTCATCCTTGTGGAAATATTTCGGCAGGGCATCCTGAACGATCTTCCACGCTCCGGGATCCTTGCGCACATCGCCCATCGTTGTGTCCGTGGTATATACGACGGGCAGCTTTACGGTGGATTCTACATTGACTGTCTTGGTCAATACGATGTCTCTGGACGACTTGCCGATGAGGATGTCAAACTCACCCGTCTCCACATGCCAGTCATGAATCTTCACGCTATAATAGGCAAAAGCGCGTTTATCGAGGGTGAAGGTCACGGTCTTTGTCTCGCCCGGCTGCAGATCCACCTTGGCGAAATCGCGCAGCTCCTTGACCGGACGGATCACCGTGCTTTCCTTGTCCGCCACATACAGCTGCACCACTTCCTTGCCTGCCACAGCGCCGGTATTGGTCACGTCCACCGTTACCCGGAGCGTGTCCGTATCCTTCATCTGTTCTTTATCCACGGTCAGGTCGGAATACTCAAACGTCGTGTAAGACAAGCCGTGTCCGAAAGGGAACCGCACATCCATTTTTTTCTTATCATAATAACGGTATCCCACAAATACGCCCTCGCGGTACTCCACCACATCGCCCTCGCCGAGATAATACAGATAGGACGGATTGTCCTCCAGTTTGATCGGAAACGTTTCCGGCAGCTTCGCACTGGGATTGACCCTGCCGAACAGAATATCGCAGACGGCGGCGCCCACCGCCTGACCGCCCAGATAAGCTTCTACAATGCCTTTGACCTTGTCCGCCCAGGGCATCTCCACGGGAGAACCGTTATGAAGAACGACCACGGTATTAGGCTGTACCGCCGCAATCTTCTCGATCAGTTCATTCTGATATGCGGGCATCGCCATGTTCGGCCTGTCGAAGCCTTCCGATTCATATTTCTCCGGCAGTCCCGCGAAGATGACCGCCACCTGTGCGCTTCGCGCGGTCTCTATCGCTTCCGCCAGAAGCTTCTCGTCGGTACAGTCCTTCGCATCGTCAAAGCCTCTCGCATAGACCACGTTGGGCATATCCGCCGCCGCTTCCAGTGCGGAGGTGACTTTATGGCTGTTGATGTGGGAGCTGCCGCCGCCCTGATAGCGGGGATGCTCGGCATACTGCCCGATAAACGCCACCTTCTGATCGGCAGACAAAGGAAGAACGCCCTCATTTTTTAACAGGACGATCGTTTCCTCCGCTATTCTTCTTGCCGTTTCATGATCTTGATCTTTATCAAATACGGCGCTTTTATCACGATTTTCCTCATAGCGGAATACGATAGTTAAGATGCGCGCAACCGCCTCGTCCACAACGCTTTCCGCTCTTGACCGCACCGACGATCAGCTTATCGTTCGTGCCCAGCGAAGACGGCATCTCCAGATCCAGACCCGCCTTCAGATCTTCCACGCGGTTGTTGACGGCGCCCCAGTCGCTCATGACATAACCGTCGAAGCCCCACTGCTCCCGCAGCGTCTCCGTCAGATACTGACGGTTCTGCGCCGCATAGGTGCCGTTGATCTTATTATAGGAACACATCACCGTCCAGGGCTTTGCCTTCTTCACCGCGCCCTCAAACGCCGCCAGGTAGATCTCGTGCAGCGTCCGCTCGTCCACGCGGGAATCGGACGAAAGCCTTCTCGTTTCCTGATTGTTCGCGAGGAAATGCTTGATGCTCGTGCCGACATTTTTGCTCTGTACGCCCTTGATCAAAGCGCCCGCCATCTCCGACGCCACGAGCGGATCTTCCGAATAGTATTCAAAGTTGCGACCGCACAGCGGCGAACGCTTGATATTGACCGCAGGGCCGAGGATAACGCTGACACCCTCCGCCTGACACTCGTTTCCCAGCGTTTCACCCATCTCCCTTAACAGCTCTCTGTTAAAGGAAGCCGCCGTGCCGCAGCCCGCCGGGAAACACACCGCCTTGATGCTGTCGTTTACACCCAGATGATCCGCCTCCTGGTCCTGCTTTCTGAGTCCGTGAGGCCCGTCGGATACCATGCTCGCCGGGATCCCCAGCCGTTCCACGGCCTCCGTATGCCAGAAGTCCGCGCCCGAACACATCGCCGCCTTCTCCTCCAAAGTCATTTTTGCCACCAATTCCCTGATCTTCTCCGCCGTCATGCGTAACCCTCCTGCCATTCGTATGATATGATGCTGTTTGATACGCAAAATACAATCCGATGCCGTATCATACAATAATGATGCTATCAGTGTATCATAGTACAGCACCATTTACTACCTATTTTCTTCTGATGATATTTATTGTAACGATCCGGCCTGGTACATAAAATGGGGCAAATTATATTATGGTGTCATTTTTTCATGCTCTGATACATCTTGGCTTCCATACAAAAATGCAGCGTTTTATATGCAGGATCGCCTATATCTTGTCAAATAAGGCGCTTGTTGATATAATGATTAAGTTCTTATATTGCTGTCAGAATCATTACGGTACACGAAAGGAACACGATCTGATGATGAAATCATTTTTTCTGAAATTAACCGGACTGCTGTGTGTATCCTCCGCCGTCTTACTGCTCGGCGGATGCGGTAAGGGCGATGCCAATGGCATCCGTCTGGACCCCGATAACCCTACGCAGATCACGATATGGCACTATTATAACGGTTTGCAGCAGACGGCTTTTGACCAGCTGGTAGATGAGTTCAACCGCACCGAGGGCAAGGAGCTCGGCATCTATGTGACCGCCAACAGCCAGGGTAACGTGAGCGATCTGGAGAGCAGCGTTCTTGCGGCTTTCAACAAAGAGGTCGGCAGCAGCGAGCCGCCCGATATCTTTTCCTCCTATGCGGACACCGCTTATTCCATTGACCAGCTCGGTATGCTGGTAGATCTGGACGCCTACCTGACCCCGGAAGAGCTGGACACCTATGTGGATTCTTTTGTAGAAGAGGGCCGCATCGGCGAGAACGGAGAACTCCGCATCTTCCCCACCGCCAAATCCAGCGAGATCTTTATGATGAGCAAGACCGACTGGGAACCTTTCGCCCAGGCAACAGGCGCCTCTCTGGACGATCTGGCGACTCTGGAGGGCGTTACGGATACCGCCGGGAAATATTATGAATGGACGGATGCGCAGACTCCCGATATCCCGGGAGACGGCAAGGCCTTCTATGGCAGAGACGCTCTGGCAAACCTGTTCCTGGTAGGCTCCATGCAGCTTGGCACAGAATTATTCAAGGTTGAGGACGGCAGGGTGACGATCCAGGCCGACGAGACCGTTATGCGCAAGATCTGGGATAACTACTATGTGCCGTATGTGAAGGGTTATTTTTCCTCCTACGGCAGATT
>CANQIJ010000214.1 GCA_947624025.1 uncultured Lachnospiraceae bacterium
GCCTACCTATCTGCCTTTCTACGAGGAAGACAGGAAATATGTTCTGGAGCATTTCGATGAGCTGGTGCTGAAGGATGTGGCGGAAGCCGGAGGCTACGGCGTCGTGTTTGCCAACAAGATGACGGCGCAGGAAAAGGAGGATTTCCTGAAGCTGCTGCAAAAGGAACCGCGTCGTTTTATCGCGCAGGAGGTCATCGACTTTATGGATATCGATATCTTGGAGGACGGCATCCGCAAGCCGAGGAAAGCGGATCTGCGGGCGTTCGTGCTGATGGCTGATGAACCGATGGTGTGGAAGAGCGGGCTGACACGGTTTTCCAGAAATCCGGATTCGTTCATCGTCAATTCATCACAGGGAGGAGGCTTTAAAGACACATGGGTATTATCTCGGTAGAAAATTCAGACAGGTTATTCTGGCTCGGCAGATATTCCGAGAGGGTCTATACATCGACCCGGTTATTTGCGGACAGTTTTGACAAAATGATCGATATGGATCTGGAAAATTATGCGGTTTTCTGTGCCCAGTTGGACATTCCCAACATATACTGTTCCAAAGAAGATTTTTGCAGGCGGTATATTCATGACGAACAGGATCCGAATTCCATCTATTCCAATCTGATGCGCGCATATGACAACGCTATCGTGCTCCGCAACGAGATCGGAAGCGAACCGATCGCATATATACAGCTCTGCGTGTATGATATGAAAAGAAACCGGACGGCCAGTGCGCCGATCGTGGGCCTGCAGAAAATAGTAGACAATATTCTGGCGTTCTGGGGTATTGTGGATGATATGATAGAAAACGAGAATATCAGAAACATCATTAAGACCGGAAAAAGGATCGAGCGGCTGGATCTGTACGGACGGCTGCAGGCGGATCGGGAATCCATCAGCAGGGAGATCCACAGGCTGGCGGGCAGGATCACCAAAACCAATCTGCACTATGATACGGCTAAGCTGGACAAACTGCGCGGGATGGCAGAGCAGGATCCGATCGACTATGATGAGATCGTTGCATTGACAGATACGCTGCGCAAGGACTGATTCTATGAAAAATCTACGGTTTCATTATCACATGGAAATTTCGTTTTCCGAGCCGGTACACAGTCACATTTATACACTGAAATGTCTGCCGGTCACAACAGGTACGCAGCAGATAACGGAATGTAACTATGCCGTTCGCCCGTCAGACAGGATACAGGAGAGCTATGACTCTTTTGGCAATCGGATGCTCTACGGCACCGCAGAGGAGGAACATACCCTGTTCCGTGTGGATGTGACGGGCCGGGCGGTGACGGGCATCTGTGAGGCGGATGCGCAGGGTGATAAGACGGATATTTCCGTCTACAAATATCAGACTGTGCTCACCAGACCGCAGGAGCGGATCGGAAAGCTGCTTGCGGACTGCAGGCAGCAGGAGAGGAGCACACCGCTGTCTCTGGATGAAAAAGCGCGGTTTTATATGCAGACCGTGCATGAGCGGCTGGAATATGGAAAAGGAGTCACCACGATCCATACGACGGCGGAGGAAGCGCTGGCACTGGGGCGGGGTGTATGTCAGGACTATGCTCATGTCATGCTGTCGCTGTGCAGGGAGGACAGGATGCCTGCGCGGTATGTGGTCGGAATGTTGATGGGCGAGGGAGAGAGCCATGCATGGGTAGAGGTCTATGACGGCACGACATGGAGAGGCTATGATCCCACGAACGATCTGGTTGTCAACGATTCCTATATTAAGATCTCCCACGGCAGGGATTACAGCGACTGCTCCATCAACAGAGGGGTCTTTACCGGACAGGCAAGACAGTGCCAGAGCATACTGGCAGAGGTGTCAGAAGAATAGAACGGTCACGCTGAGGGATATCGGTCCGTATGCAGAAGAGCGGTCCGGCGTATGCGTGGAGCGATGAGTTCACAGGAGGGATAGGGTACCATGATCACAACAGTGGTAAAGGTAAAGCTGCCGGTCAATGAATCGCTGGAGATCAAAAAAATGCGGCTGGAGCCGGAAGAAAAGTTGTGCGATAAACGGATCAGCATTGTTACGGGTATTCACGGTGATGAACTGGAGGGGCAGTACGTATGTTATAAGCTGTCCGACTATTTGCAGAAAAATATCGGTTTTTTAAAAGGAACGGTGGATATTTATCCCGCCCTGAATCCTTTTGGGATCGATTCCATCACAAGGGGCATTCCTGCGTTTGATCTGGACATGAACAGGATTTTTCCCGGCAGCAGTGAAGGGGACATGAATGAATATTTGGCGTCGCAGATCATAAAGGATGTGGCGGGCTCTGCGCTTGTTCTGGATATCCATGCCAGCAATATCTTTCTGACGGAGGTGCCGCAGATCCGGATCAACGAGCTGCATGAAAAGACGCTGATCCCCTATGCCGAGGAAGCCAATGTGGACTTTATCTGGGTGCATGGGGCGAGCACCGTTTTGGAATCTACCTTTGCCCACAGCCTGAATACGATGGGAACGCCTACACTTGTAGTCGAAATGGGCGTAGGGATGCGTATTACGAAGGCGTACGGTGACCAGCTTTTTAAAGGGATTCTTCATCTGATGCATCAGATGGGGATATGGAGCGGGGAAGATCCGGCGGTCAAAAAACCGGAAAAATCCTTTTCCCACAAAGACGTCTGTTTTTTAAATGCGCCGGCATCAGGCATTTTCCTGAAAAATGCGGTTCACGGCACTGATGTAAAAAAGGGCGAACAGATCGGTGTGATCATTGACCCGCTGTCCGGCACGGTCATAAATGAGATCCGGTCACCTGTGGACGGCTGGCTGTTCACGATCCGGGAATATCCGGTCGTAAATGAGGGCTCACTGATAGGGAGGATCCTGTATGACTGAGAAAACTTTGTTTGAAATAAAAGCGCTGTACCGCGATGACTTCCGTGTTACGGGATTTTCCTTCGGAAAGGGGGAAAAGGCCGCATGTATCGTGGGAAGTATGCGGGGCAATGAAAACCAGCAGATGTACTGCTGCTCCCAGCTGGTCAGAAAGCTAAAGGAACTGGAAGAAAAGGGACGGATCAAAAGCGGAAAGGAAATTCTGGTGATACCCTGCGTCAATCCCTATTCCATGAATATCAAAAAACGTTTCTGGAGCATTGACAATACGGATATCAACCGGATGTTTCCCGGATATCAGGAGGGAGAGACGACGCAGAGGATCGCCGGAGGGGTGTTTGATGCGATCAAGGATTATGTCTATGGCATGCAGTTCGCATCCTTCTATATGCCGGGCAGATTCGTGCCGCATATCCGCATCATGAAAACCGGGTTTGAAGATGTGGAGCTGGCGAAGAAGTTCGGATTTCCCTACGTGATCCTGCATACGCCCCGGCCCTTTGACACCACGACCTTAAACTATAACTGGCAGATCTGGGAAACAAAAGCGTTCTCCATCTACACAACGACAACGGAAGAAATTGACCGGACAAGCGCACGATGGGCGGTGGAATCCGTGCTTGGCTTCCTGCAGCGGATGGACATTATCGAATACGGCGGCGCCGCAGGCTATGTGTCCAAGGTGGCATCCACGGAGGAAATGATCACTGTCCGCAACAGAACGGCGGGGTTTTTGGAAGGAAAGGTAAGCGCGGGAGAGCATGTCAGAAAAGGGCAGATCTTAGCCTGTATCGTGGACTGCTGTAAAGGACAGATCGTGGATGAGATCTATTCGCCGGCGGAAGGCACCCTCCTGTTTGCTCACGCAGAGCCCAAGGCATACCAGAACACAGCTGTCTATAAGATCATTCCGGAAACGGAGGAATGGTAGCGGCCGGGATCGTAAAAACGGGGCGAAAAACGCAAGTTTGCTCTTGACGCAAGAGCCTATTCATGGTACACTGATTTCCGTTGAATGTGAGGGGCGAAACAACGAGGCTCCATGGTCAAGCGGTTAAGACATCGCCCTTTCACGGCGGTAACACGGGTTCGATTCCCGTTGGAGTCATTATATGGACCTTTAGCTCAGTTGGTTAGAGCGCCGCCCTGTCACGGCGGAGGTCGTGGGTTCGAGTCCCATTCGGGTCGCTGGCGTACATTCAGTGTGCAAGCACACAATGCCTTACAAGCAGAGGGTCATAGGTTCGATCCCTATAGGTCCCATTTATGCCGGCGTGGCGGAACTGGCAGACGCACAGGACTTAAAATCCTGCGGGACTAACCTCCCGTACCGGTTCGATTCCGGTCGCCGGCA
>CANQIJ010000215.1 GCA_947624025.1 uncultured Lachnospiraceae bacterium
TGGGCGGCACCTGGTCATAATCTCCCACAAATGCCATGACGGCGCTCCGTACCGTCTCGTCAGTCAAAAGCCTTATTTCCTGCTCGTCACACTGCGACAAAATCTTTCCCGTCATGTCCTGAGTGTCGGTCGAGACCCCCAGACGCATGACCGCAAGATACTCCTTGTCCCATTCGGTAAGCATATCGCAGAGCTTTGTGCCCGAACCAAAACATACAGGAAGCACGCCGACCGCCTCCGGGTCGAGTGTCCCTGTATGTCCGATCTTCTTCATCCGGCAGATGCCACGGAGCCTGGCAACCGCATCGTGAGAGGTAAAGCCCTTCTCTTTATAGACGTTTATAATACCATTATACGTGTTATTCATTTCTGAGCTGCTCCGCGATCTCAATGGAAAGATTATTGATATTATCGTGGTATGTACCGTTCATCGTACAGCCTGCCGCCCGCACATGGCCACCGCCGCCGAACTTCATCGCCACGGCGGATACGTCCACGTTGCCGTTGGACCGCAGGCTCACCTTATACTCCAAAGTGCCCGTCTCATACATAAAGATCGCACAGTCCACTCCCTTGACCGCCTGGAGCTGATTGACGATACCGTCCAGATCCTTCGGCGTCACCTGATAGAACTCCATCATCCGGCGGCTGACCACGCTGACGATACAGCGGTCCTGCAGAAACCGCATACTCTCAAGGATCGCCCTCCCCATAATCTGTGTCTGCAGGTAACTCTTCTCATAGAAGGTATCCTCGTTGATCTGCGCATGGTCAAATCCAAATTTAATTAACTCCGCCGCGATCTGGAGCGTCCTGGGCGAGGTATTGGAATAACGAAAAACACCCGTATCATGGATTATGCCGATATAAAGCGCTTTGGCAATCTCTTCATCGATCTTTTCCTGATCCATCAGCTCATACAGAAGCTCTGCCGTAGAGCTGCGCTGAGATTCCACCACGCTCACATCCCCGCAGCCGGGATTGCTGATATGATGATCGATATTGATCTTTTTGCGCGCTTTCCGATAAGTCGTCTCAGCGCCGCCCAACCGTTCAGGCACGGTATCCAAGGCGATAAAAACATCATATACCTTTCTCATATTAAATTCTGATTTAATTTCTTTGATATGGCTGATGCAGCCAAAAATGTCCGACGGTTTCTCCAGATACGCGTCTATTTCCGCCTCCGGCATCTCCCTGCGCAGATACAGATACAGACCCATCACCGAGCCCACGCAGTCGCCGTCCGGTCTTACGTGCCCGCCGATCGCTATTGTTTTTGCATCCTTCAGCTCATCGATTATCTTCATTTTCCTGTCACTTCACTTTTCTTTACTATCTGAGGCCGCCTGTTCGTCTTTTTCCACCACTTCATCGATCAGCTTCGACATATTGACGCCATAGGCGATGGAGCGGTCCGGAATAAAGGTGATCTGCGGTGTATTTCGCAGATTGACCGTTCTGGCAAGCATGCTCCTGATATATCCTTCCGCGCTCTTAAGTCCCGCGATCGTATCCGCCTGTGCCTTTTCATCGCCCAGTACGCTGATCCACGCCTTGCAGCTCTTCAGATCGGGTGCCACTTCAACCGCAACCACAGAGGTCATCGGGGCGATCCTGGGATCCTTGATCTCACTCCTGATAATCTCCGCCAATGTTCGCTGCACTTCACCGTTGATACGGATATTTTTAACACTGTTCTTACGCATTCTGTAGCGTCCTTTCCGCAGCACGATCCGGCGTTTCATAACATATGTTATTTACCGGCATATGCTGTCTTCCGCATACTATCTGGGCACTTCCACCATGATATATGCTTCTACGACATCCAGCTCCTGCATCTGGTCAAACCCGCTGAACACAAGACCGCATTCAAATCCTGCTTTCACTTCTTTTACATCGTCCTTGAACCGCTTTAAGGATGCCAGCTCGCCTTCGTAGATCTGCTCGCCTTCTCTGGTGATACGGATCTTGCAGCCTCTCTGGAACTCGCCGTCCAGGACATAAGCCCCGGCGATATTTCCAATGGCGGATGCTTTGAATATCTGACGCACTTCCGCATGGCCGATCACCTTTTCCTCGAAGATCGGATCCAGCATCCCCTTCATCGCCGCCTCGATATCCTCGATCGCCTGATAGATGACCTTGTACAGTCTCACATCGACGCCCTCACGCTCCGCAACGGCTTTTGCGGTGGAATCCGGTCTGACGTTGAAGCCGATGATGATCGCGGAAGATGCGGAAGCAAGCGATACATCCGACTCATTGATCGCGCCTACGCCTCCGTGGATGCATTTCACTACCACTTCATCGTTGGACAGCTTCACCAGACTCTGCTTTAACGCTTCCACACTGCCCTGTACATCGGCCTTGACGATCAGGTTCAATTCCTTCAGATTGCCTTCCTGAATCTGGTTGAACAGATCGTCCAGAGACATTCTTGTCTTAGTATCTGCCAGCATCTCTTCCTTATGCTGTGCCAGATAAGTTTCCGCATAAGTTTTCGCCGTCTTGTCATTCTCGTGTACGATAAATACTTCGCCTGCGCTCGGAACATCCGACAGACCCAGGATCTCTACCGGAGTGGAAGGAGTCGCTTCCTTCACTCTCCTGCCCTTGTCGTCTATCATCGCCCTTACTTTGCCGTGGCTTGCTCCTGCGGAGATAAAATCTCCCACATGCAGTGTGCCCTTCTGCACCAGAACGGTAGCGACGGGACCCCGGCCTTTATCAAGCTCGGCCTCTATGACCAGACCTCTCGCATTTCTGTTCGGATTCGCCTTAAGCTCCATGATCTCGGCCGTGAGCAGGATCGTCTCCAGCAGATTCTCGATGCCCTCGCCCGTCTTGGCGGAAACAGGCACGAACTCCGTCGATCCGCCCCAATCCACGGGAATCAGCTCGTATTCCGTCATTTCCTGCTTGACACGGTCAATGTTGGCGTTTGGCTTATCGATCTTATTGACCGCCACAATGATCTCCGTCTCCGCAGCCTTGGCATGATTGATCGCCTCTATCGTCTGCGGCATGACGCCGTCGTCCGCCGCAACCACCAATACCGCGATATCCGTGGAATTGGCGCCGCGCATACGCATCGCAGTAAACGCCTCATGTCCGGGTGTATCAAGAAATGTGATCGTCTGTCCCTTGGCGGAAACCGTATACGCACCGATCGCCTGCGTGATACCGCCCGCTTCCTTGTCTGTTACATTCGTCTTACGGATCGCGTCCAGAAGGGAAGTCTTACCGTGGTCTACGTGGCCCATAACGCAGATAACAGGGGGCCTGCTCACCATATCCGCCTCGTTTTCTTCCTCTTCCTTAAGCAGCTCCTCGATCACATCCACCTTAACTTCCTTCTCGCAGATGATCTCGTAATCTATCGCAATATTCTCCGCATCTTCAAAACTGATCTCGGAATTCAGCGTCACGACCTGCCCCTGCATAAACAGCTTCTTGATGATCGCAGACGGCTGTATCTTCATCTTGTCAGCCAGCTCCTTGATCGTAAGCGTCTCCGGAAGGGTGATCACCTTGATCTGCTCTTCAACGGTTTCCTCCACCTTCTTCTCAGGCTTGATGAAACGTCCCGCCTTGTTCCGGTTCTTCACCGCAACATCGTCGTCCTCGTAGATCAGATCTTTCCTGGAACGTCTGTCCCTATCCTGATTCGCACGGCGCTTTTCTTCATCCCGATGCTTCTCCACGTCCTTGACAGGCGCCTCGGAGATAAAGTCCTTCTGACCGTTACCCCGCTTAAATCGATTGTCCGGCCCTCCATTGCCTCTCTGAGAGCGTTCAAAATTACCCGCACCTCTGACAGGACCCGTCCCAGGGCCGCTGCTCCTGCGACCGCCTTGACGATTGTTATAACCTGCCGTACCCTGCGCTTCAGATCTCCGATTTTCTCCCGCACCTGCTGTCCTCTCCTGTCCCGGCTGCTGTGTTCTGACCGTCTGTGCAGCATTCGCGTTCTCGCGTTCACGCTTCTCCTGCTGCTGTTGCTCCATCCTTCTCTCCCGCTGCTGCCTCTGTCGCACATCGTAGGGCTCGGCTGTCACGGGAATAGGCTTCTGCGTCGGCCTGATGATCTGATGGGGCGCATTCTGTGCCTGCACGGGACGTCCGCCGGGACCTCCCGGTCTTGCGCCCCCGCGGTTATTGCCTCCGCCCTGCCC
>CANQIJ010000216.1 GCA_947624025.1 uncultured Lachnospiraceae bacterium
CATACAAGTATCTGGAACGACATATGCCGGATCTGATCCTGTTAGACATCAATATGCCGGAGATCGGCGGCTTTGAGGTTATGAGCCGGCTGCAGAGCGACTCGCGCTGGAAAAAAATACCCGTTATCTTCCTTACGGCGGACAGAAGCTCCGAGACGGAGGTAGAATGTTTCCGTGTAGGAGCGTGCGACTTTATCACGAAGCCTTTTGAGCCGCAGATCATGCTGAGCCGGATCAAGAGCACACTGGAGCTTGACAGCTACCGTAAAGATCTGCAGCGCCGCCTTGATGAGAAAACGAGAGAGATGGAGCGGATCACGATTCAGGCGATCATGACTGTCGCTAACACCGTGGATGCCAAGGACGATTATACCAAGGGACATTCTATGCGTGTGGCCGCTTATTCAGAGCTGATAGCACAGAGACTGGGATGGTCCGAGGAAGAGGTTCAGAATATATATTATGTGGCAATGCTGCATGATGTCGGAAAGATCGGAGTACCCGATGCGGTGCTCAACAAGCCGTTTAAGCTGACGGATCTGGAGTTTAGGCTGATCCAGGGCCACACGACAATGGGTGCGGAAATATTGAAGGATTTTAAGATGTTTCCCAATGTGGATGTGGGTGCAAAATATCATCATGAGCGATACGACGGCAAAGGGTATCCCGAAGGATTAAAAGCAGAGTCTATTCCGCTTGTGGCAAGGATCATCGCACTGGTGGATTCCTATGACGCTATGACGAGCAACCGTGTATACAGAAGGCGGCTGAGTGACGATATTGTGATGGATGAGCTGGTAAAGGGCAAGGGGAGCCAGTGGGATCCTGATCTGGTGGATATTTTCCTGGAGCTGATCAAAGAGGGCGCTTTAGAGAAGCAGTGGATGAAAGAGGACGAGATGGCTGCGCCTATTTTTGACAGCGAGAAGATATTCGGCGTTTCCATGGGTAACGAGAGCGTACTGGATTCGCCGACGGATTATCTGACAGGTGTACTGAGCAAGCGTAAGGGCGAGTATGAGATCAAGGCAGGACTCCGGGCATCGGGCGGCTGCCTGATGATCCTTGATCTGGATCATTTTAAACGGATCAACCAGCATCACGGACATCTTGCGGGCGATTATGCGCTTAAGATGACGGCAGATATCCTGCGCGAGGTATGCGGCAAGGATATCGTGTGCAGAACAGGCGGGGATGAATTCCTTTTCTTTGCGGAGGGAATGAGGAGCAGGGATGCTGCGATCCTGAAGGTAAACGAGATACTGGATGCATATGCGAAGAAGCAGGAGGAGGCGGATCTGCTCAAGGAGACGCAGCTTTCAGTCGGCATCAGCCTTTCCGGCGTGGACGGATATGAATTTGACGAGTTGTATCAGCGCGCGGATAAAGCGCTGTATCATGTGAAACAGAATGAAAATATCCGTTACGGTTTTTATCAGGGCACCGGCATGGTGCGCTCGCCGGAACAGTCCAGAAACGATCTGGAGACGGTTGTCAATATGATCAGGCAGCGTGACGAGCATCGTCGCGGAGCATTTCAGATCGATTACGGCGAGTTTGCGCATATCTATGAGTTTGTGAGCCGTATCTCCGAGCGTAACCAGCAGGCAACGCAGCTTCTCTTGTTTACGCTGTTTTCCTCTGACGGCAGCGATGTCAAACTGGAGAGAATGGAGATCGCCATGCAATGTATGGAGCAGGCTATCTGCAAATCTCTGCGTGGTGTGGACGTGGGAACCAGATACAGCAGTTCACAGTTTTTAGTCGTGCTCATGGGTACGGAGAGAGAAAATATCCGTGTCGTTACGGATCGTATCATACAAAATTATTTTAAGCTGTATGGCGGTAAGGATATCACGGTATCCTTTGATGTGGCGGATTGCTGATACCTAATGGATTCTTTCAGGCGCTTAAGTACATGCGCATGGTCTTTAAGGCATTTTTCTCAAGGCGCGATACCTGCGCCTGAGAGATTCCTATTTTATTGGCGATCTCCATCTGCGTCTTACCTTCGAAAAAACGCAGGGTGATGATTTCGTATTCCCGATCGCTTAATTTTTTCATGGCTTCACTTAAAGAGATCTGTTCCACCCAGGTTTCCTCACGGTTCTTCTTGTCGCTGATCTGATCCATGACGTAGAGCGTGTCGCCGCCGTCCGTGTAGACGGGTTCATAAAGACTCATCGGCACCTGTATGGCGTCCAGGGCATAGACGATCTCCTCTTTAGGGATTCCGATCTCCTCGGCTATTTCCGTGACGGTGGGCTCCTTGGAATTTATGCGGGTGAGGTGTTCTTTGGCATAGATCGCTTTGTAGGCGGTATCCTTTAGCGAGCGGGATACCCGTATACTGTTTGCATCTCTTAGGTAGCGCCGGATCTCGCCAACGATCATCGGAACGGCATACGTTGAGAATTTTACGTTGAGCGAGCTGTCAAAGTTGTCAATAGCTTTGATCAGACCGATGCAGCCGATCTGGAACAGGTCATCCACGTTTTCGTTACTGGAATGGAAACGCTTGATGACGCTTAAGACAAGACGGAGATTTCCGTTGATATATTCCTTGCGCGCGTCATCGTCACCGTCACTGATCCGCTTAAACAGCTCTTCCTTCTCCGCGTTTTTAAGAAGCGGCAGCTTGGATGTGTTGACACCGCATATCTCTACTTTGCCTTGTATCATCTTTATATCCACCCTTTCCTTATCTATCACATAAAAAGGATGTGCGAATCAGCCGGAATTATTCATTGATTCTTCATGAAAAATTTTCCTGAAATTTTTTTATAATGTTTTACAAAACTCCGTTTCTTTGGTACATTAGTAAGAAGTGAGGGAGATACTGAATGAGGTGATAAGACATGAAATGTACAAATTGCGGCGTTCAATTGACGAGTGACGATCTGTTCTGTCCCAATTGCGGCGCCAAAGTGATAAAGGACAGAAGGTGCCCGGAGTGCGGAGCGCTGCTGCGGGAAGATACCAATTTCTGTCACAGATGCGGCAGAAAGATAGAAGAAAAGAAGAATAGTCCGCAAGCCGGGAGCCGGGAGAAGAATAAAGAGGAAACTCTGGATATCCCGATTGACGTGATCGAGCGCAATATCCTGTCGGAGACCGCTGCGGAGATCAGGGCGGACCAAAGAGACGAGGAAACGCCGTCCTATAAGAATATGTCTGACCGTGGCGCATCCTCTCATAAGAGCGCTTCGACCGGGAGTGCGCAGTCATCCCGTAAGAGTGTGTCCTCCGGTGGCGCAGCCTCTGCGAAAAAGACGGTTTACAAGACAGAAAAAGATCGGGATGAGGGCGATGAGGACTGGGACGATGACGACTGGGAGGACGAAGCATACGATGAGGGTGCCGGACCGGATATCATTACGGTCATGACGGCAGTGGTCGGCTGTGTGATCCTTGTGATCATAGCGGTTCTGGGATTCCATTTTTATCGTCAGTATACAGCCGGGGATCAAGAAAACGAAGCCGAGGTGCAGCAGGAGGGCGGACAGACCGCATCGGATGCAGAAGCGGAAGAGGAAGGCGCTGCGGACGGCGGCAACGGAGAAGAGAGCGGAAACATGACGCTTACCGTTGTAAGGAACGTAAATGTGCGTGATTATCCGAGCACATCCGACTCCAATGTCCTTAAGGTTGCCAAATCGGGTGAAACCTATCCTTGTACGGGCAGTGTGGACGACGGACAGTGGTATATGATCCTTTTGGAAGACGGCGCGACCGGATATGTATTTCATGAGTATGTCACGGTGGAGTGAATGATAATCAATACATGGCAGTTAAATCAATACGGCTGCGGCGTGATCGACAAGGTTGTCAATGTGACTGCGGACGATCTGGATTTGGTATTTCTCAAGAATAGTTTAATCGGTATGTTGACGGTAAAGTTTTATACATTCCGCGGAAGGATGAAAACTTATTATCGTGGGGTGAAAAGAACGGAACCAAGGACAGTCTGGCAAAACGTAACAGGGAGATCGTGAGCAGGTACTATTCAGGCGTAACGGTTGCAGAACTTGGCATCATGTATTTTCTTTCGGAGAAAAGGACCCAGGGAATCAGAAGATTTCTATCTAATGGACAAAATAGGGATAAATTGGTGTAAAAAAGTAAGTTGAAAGAACTGAAACAAACGGTATGTAAGGTGAAAT
>CANQIJ010000217.1 GCA_947624025.1 uncultured Lachnospiraceae bacterium
TTAACATGGAAGGCTTCAAATCTCTTGAAGAGGGCGCTTCCGTTGAGTACGAAGTAGTTAATGGCGAAAAAGGTCCCCAGGCCGTAAACGTAACAAAGTTATAAGAAACATCGAACTTATAACACCATAATCATTATAACGATGTGCCTGTTCTTAAATATAAATGATACATTTTATTTAGAATTTGCAGTATTGTCATAACGGATTAGAAAAACCTGTCGTAAAGACAGGTTTTTTTGTTGTCCAAACAAAGAGATCCTGCACCCCGGCTTCTTATGACCCACCGTTTACAAAAGCAAGCACTTCTTCAAGCTTCATCGGACCGCCGAACAGATCGAGCGCGCTGCCGACGGTCACATGCACCCGGCCTTTTCCAAGCTCTTTCAAAAGGCGCAGATCCTCGAAGCTGTGTACGCCGCCCGCGTATGTGACGGGGATCTTTCCCCAGCCGCCCAGAAGCGCCGCCACTTCTTCCTCAATGCCTTCCGCCTGACCTTCCACATCCACCGCGTGGACAAGAAATTCATCGCAATAGGCTGACAGCGCATCGAGCGTCTGCTCCGTCAGCTCCTCTTTGGTATACTTCTGCCATCTGTCGGTCACAATAAGGTAGCGGCCATCCTTTTTCCTCACGCTCAGATCCAGGACCAGTCTGTCCTGTCCGACGGCTCGCACCAATTCGTCCAGCCTGTCGAACCGTATCTGTCCGTCTTGAAAAACATAAGAAGTGACGATCACATGGCTGGCTCCGGCATCCAGAAATTCCGATGCGTTATCCGGCGTAATGCCGCCGCCTATCTGCATTCCGCCCGGATATGCCATAAGAGCCGCAGCGGCCTGCTTTTTCGTCTCCCCGTAATAGGGCGAGCCAACAGGGTTTAACATGATGATATGCCCTTTTTTAATGCCGTATTCACGGTACAGGCGCGCATAGTACGCCGCGTCCTGCGCAGAGACATAATTCTCCTGCGCCAGATCCCCCTTATCCTTCAGGCTGCCGCCGACGATCTGCTTGACACAGCCGTTATGAATATCGATACAGGGCCGAAACTCCATTTTCCCTCCGATCAGCGTCCCGCCTGGAAAAATTTTCCAAATGCACCGGATCCGCATATCTTTCTCTTCGATCGTTTGTCATGAATATTTTAATATCTAACTGACATAATAACATAGAAGCAGACGTTTTGCACCAAAACATTCTGCCATTCGGAATTTGTGCCAAAGCATCACAAATTTCTCAAATTTCTTTATTGTAACAGGAAAGAAGGAGGCAACTATGAAAAAGTTCAGAGCATTATTACTCGTTTCCGTCATGGCTCTGTCCATGACATTGCTCGCCGCCTGCGGAACGAATAACGGTACGGGTACCGGCAATAACACTGCAAATACCGCCGATTCCGGCAGCGGCAGCGACACAGGCATAAACAGCGGGAACACAAGCAGTAATACAAACGGTTCACAGGATATCAACGGAAATACCGCAAACGGTACAGCAGGCACAGGCAACGGCGCCACGGATTCCGCCGCTGACGACAACCCAAACGTCAACGACGTGACTGCGGGCGATACCGGTGACAACGATTCCGTCATGGATAAGGTCGGCGATGCGGTAGGCGACGTCGGCGATGCCGCCGCCGATGTGATCGACGGCGCGGCGGACGGTGTGGAAAATGTGATAGACGATGCCGCAGGAAACGGCTCAGGCACGGGCAGCACAGGCACAGGTACAGGCGCATCCGCAGGTACAGGCGCAGGCGCGGGTACAGGCGCAGGCGCGGGTACAGGCATGTAATACTCCAAAAAATCCGTCCCTTTGTCTCAACTCTGGGACGGATTTTTATTGTCTGCGCTTATTTTTCCGTGATAAGTCCGTCTCTGTACGCCTGCAGCAGCTCCTCCAGCTGATGGATACTCTCCCGCAGCTCGGCTCCGATATCGGTATCCGCTATCTTCTGTCTCATACTGCTCGTCTCCAGGATCACGGAATCCGAGAAG
The DNA here is from genome assembly GCA_947624025.1 of uncultured Lachnospiraceae bacterium. Lineage (GTDB taxonomy): Bacteria > Bacillota > Clostridia > Lachnospirales > Lachnospiraceae > UBA3282. The sequence goes on from CANQIJ010000217.1 coordinate 1,996, forward strand.
ATATCCGACTCGTGCAGGATCGCCGCCTCTGCGGACTCAAAGGGCTCGTGCGCCACAAGCCGCATCCCGTGAGAATTGACGACAAGCGTATACCCCGCGATACCTGTTTTATCCTGATACGCCTTGGAGAAGCCGCCGTCGATGATGAGCAGCTTGCCGCCGCACTTGATCGGGGACTCGCCCTTCTTGCGCTCGACCGGCACATGACCGTTGACGATATGGGAATGATGCTCATCCAGCCCGAACTCGATCAGGATCTTCTCGATCACGATCTCATTGTCGAGCAGCTTATAGTAGCTGTTTTTCGTCTCGACATGCGTCTGCTTGTCTTCCAGGAAGTACCGTTCAAAGGTCGCCATCTTATCTTTGCCGAACACAGGCGAATTGGGGCCCGCCCATATATACCAGATGATATCCTGCCCTTTCAGCTTTTCCTTCAGATTATTGTCCGCATAGTACCCCTTGCGGGCATAATGCTCCAGCACGTCATACAGCTCCTTGCCGCTGTACTCTTCGCCGTATATGTTCACCTTGCTGAAATTCCCCTTGTCGTCCATCGGCACACAGCCGTGATAGAGCAGGTTGGAATTGTGTATCTTATACAGACCGCCCTTGGAGAAAAGGAATTTGACATGCTTCTGCAGCTTCTCGCATTTGACGAATCCCTGCCTTAAGCGTTCCATGACCTGTTCTTCCTCAGGCGTCAGCTCATAGGGCCTGTCTCTGTTGACCGTAGGGAAGTCCACATCCTTCATGGCATAAGAGACGCCGTCTATCACAAGAGCCTTGTTCTCATAATCGATCTTGTCAAGCAGCAGCCTGTCCTCCATGCCAAACTCCGGTCTGCGCATGATCAGCTGCCCCTCGAGTTTAAACTGGATAATGGCGATCGCCTTGTGCATCTTCATATCCAGGCTTAAGTCCTTCGTGTCATAATCGGTATTGTATTTGATCGCAAAAGCGCTGCAGTCGGTATCGCGATAGGCATCCAGCGCAAACGTCGCAAGCGGGATCAAATTGATCCCGTACCCTTCCTCCAGCGTATCCAGATTGCCGTAGCGCGCCGCCATACGGATGACATTGGCGATACAGGCCAGATGGCCGCTCGCCGCCCCCATCCAGACGATATCGTGATTGCCCCACTGTACATCTACGGAATGATAATTGCACAGCGTATCCATAATGATATGCGGCCCGGGTCCTCTGTCGTAGATATCGCCCACGATATGCAGATGATCGATGACAAGCCGCTGTATCAGATTGCTGAGGGCTATGATAAATTCCTGCGCCCTTCCGATCCTGATGATCGTATGGATGATCTCATTATAATATGCCTCTTTATCCTGGATCTCCGCCTTCTCCGTGATAAGCTCCTCTATAATATACGAAAAATCCTGCGGCAGCGCTTTTCTCACCTTGGAGCGGGTGTACTTGGACGACACTCTCTTCGTGATCTGGACGAGCCGGTGCAGGGTGATCTTATACCAGTCCTCGATCGAATACTCGTCCTCTTCGCGCAGTATCAGGTCCAGCTTTTCCCTCGGATAATAGATCAGCGTCGCCAGACTTTTCTTATCCTTAATGCTCAGCGTATTGCCGAACTCTTCATCGATGGTACGCCTGACGGAACCGGAACCGTTCTTTAGGATATGGTTGAACTGTTCATACTCGCCGTGGATATCCGTCATAAAGTGTTCGGTTCCCCGCGGCAGATTCAGGATTGCCTGCAGGTTGATGATCTCCGTGGATGCCGCCGCGATCGTCGGATACTGTTTCGATAAACTTTTCAGATATTTTAATTCCAGGTCGTCCATAGATCCCTCCGTATATCGCCTTGTATAACTCTCCCATTATGGTATGGTTTCGCACACTTTACCGTCTGCTTCGCATGTCTGCACTGTCTGCCGGGCGGCGTCACCCGTTTATCACATCACTCATATCATACAGGCCCGCCGGTTTTCCCGCGAGGAACTTAGCCGCCTGGATCGCGCCTTTTCCAAACACCGCCTTGGAATATGCCCGGTGGGAAAAAGTGATCACTTCATCCGCGCCCGCAAAGATCACGTCATGATCTCCTACGATCGTACCGCCCCGCACCGCGCTGATGCCGATCTCCTGCCTTGTT
>CANQIJ010000218.1 GCA_947624025.1 uncultured Lachnospiraceae bacterium
CCTGGGGCGACTGGTTCCAGATGATCTTCGCGGCCGCTATGGTCGTTCTGGCGCTCTTCCTTGTTGTGGAGGGTATTCAGACCTTTACGGCACAGTCCAAGAAGCAAAAGGCATAATATCAGCCGGAGCATTTACGTAATACTTATATGATTGCATAAACAGGCATCCGTCATAATGGCGGGTGCCTGTTAGCTATAGGGAGAGATACGTACCATAATCTGGAAAAACCGTATTTGCGTTTTCATGGAAAACTGTATATAATATAACTATCCAGACAGCTACAGTGATCGTTCCTGCAAGGAACAAAATTCTATGACAGAAAGGGGAATTGTTCTATGAATACGATTATCACCATCGGTCGGCAGTTCGGCTCGGGCGGCCGCGAGATCGGACAGAAGGTTGCCGATTATTTTGGAATCAAATTTTACGATAAAGAGCTTTTGTCAAGAGCGGCGAAGGAGAGCGGTTTCTGCGAAGAGATGATCCAGAACCACGACGAGCGCCCCACCAATTCCTTTCTCTACAATCTGGTAATGGATACTTATTCTTTTGGATACAATTCTTCGTCATTTGTGGATATGCCGATCAGTCATAAAGTGTTTCTCGCACAGTTTGACACGATCAAAAAGATTGCGGATGAGGGCCCCTGCGTGATCGTCGGCAGATGCGCGGATTACGCATTGCACGATTATAAGAACTGCATCAACCTTTTTATCCATGCGGACCAGGCAAGTAAGGTAAAACGCATTATGGAACGCTATGAGGATATCACCACGGAACAAAAAGCCATCGACATGATGAACAAGAAGGATAAATCCAGACAAAGTTACTATAATTATTATTCTTCCAAGAAATGGGGACGCGCTGACAGCTATGATCTGTCCATCAACAGCGGCATATTGGGTATAGACGGTTCCGTAAAGCTGATCGCGCAGTTTGTCGAGGATTTTGAAAACCGGTAGATTTATTTGCAGGGTAAAAAAGCATATTTTTCTATGAAAGCCGGCGGTCAGATCACGTGCATTGCGCACAGGATCAGGCCGCTGTTTTCCCAAAAACTGCGGCATTCAAATATATCGCAGCGGAAAGGAGGCGGCAGAATGGATTTCATAAAAGAGCTTCAGGACCTGAGATATCTGGACTGGGCCGATACCAAAATGTCTCCGGGAACTCCCGGATGCTTTTTGAAAGCTTACGAGGAAAAAGACGGAGAGCGGTACTATTATAAACTGTCGAATTATGACAGTTACAGAGGCGTTTTCGGGCATGAGTGCGTGAATGAACTCATTGTCTCCCGCTTGCTGGATATTCTGAAAGTAGAGCATTTGCAGTACCGGTTGATTCACGCCATGATTTCCATTGACGGGCAGGAGATCGAAGCTTATATTAACCAATCTGCCAATTTCCGCAGGGAAAAAGAACAGAAACAGCCTTTTGACGTCTATTATGAATTGAACAGGGAAAAGGATGAAAAACCTCTTGATTTTGCGCGCCGTATGGGCTGGAGAGACTATTTTGACAGGATGATGGCTGTGGACTACCTGATTTGTAATCGGGACCGGCATGGCGCCAACATTGAGATTCTTGTAGATGAGAACAATGCTGCGAGGCCTGCGCCGCTTTTCGATCACGGCGTTTCCCTGCTCTTTTCCTGCTACTCTGATATAACGGAGATACAGAAGTTTGATATGTTTGCGGACAAGCCGGTTCAGAGTTTCATCGGTTCAAAATCCTTAGCGTATAATTTACGTTTTCTCCCAAGAGAGCAAAAAATATTTGACGGTGTTCTGCAGGAGAGCGACAGGGAAAAACTGCTCGGGGATTTGGACGAAGTTCTGCCGAAAGAGCACCTGCAAAAAATATGGGAAATGATTTGGGGGCGATGGGAGCGGTATGTACAAATTTGCAATCAGGAATAGAGCTTATCAGGATAAAACCGTTGGGTATCTGTATTATGATGAGGCTGAAAAAACATACAGGATTGAGATCCCGAACGATGTGAAAAGCGCGGAAGCGCCGATGATTATTTCCGATTTTATCCGAAAAGGCAAAAGAGAGATTGACAGCCAATGGAGCCTGCGCTGGGTGCAGGAGCGTGTGACGCCGCCGGAGCGCCAGAATATCGGGCAGGTGTTGAAAAACAACGGCATGAAGTTTTATAGTGAATTCCCGCTTCTTTTGAAAAATCAGGGGCGAAGCTGTCAGGATGAGTGCTATATCGAGCAGATACGAGAGTGATGTTGATGCCATTTGCCGCCTTGCCTGAATCATCTGCCGATATTGATAGGCCGTACGTCTGCACCGCAGCTTCAGGTTGCTCAAAAAAGCGTACAATAAGGCGCCAAAACCACTGAAGATTTTGATTTTGATCCTGTGCTTTATCAGATTATGGGGCCCGACAACCGTGAAGGACCTGCTTAAAGGCAAACCGTTTCACACCTGGAAAACCTACATCAGACAGCGCGGCATGTCTCCGAAGTACGATGTGATCGACTGGGTTGGCGGTTATCCATTTGAAGTGGCCAAGCCCGAAGAAATTTTTGCCTTTTTCCATGATAAAGGCTATACGCTTGAAAAAATGTATACCTGCGCCGGCGGCCACGGATGCAATCAGTATGTATTCCGAAAACAATAGAAAGTCAAGAAATGAAATAGTATCAGTACTCTCTGAAACTATGCGCAAAACACAAGTTTAACGAACAGTCGGGCTCATTCCGCTACGGTCAAACCTTGTATATAGACCATAAGCAAAAAAATGGTCTATATACAGGTTTTCCCTTAAGTTGAGTTGGTGTAGCAAGATATACCAAGTTTGTGCTAAAGAACAGCCCAAACATGCCACCGTTCGCGTTGCAGAGCACGCTCACTTATCTTGCCAAGGGGCAAGCCCCTTTGGAAACCCCTTTATACAACGCCCGTACACTAAGCTGAGTAAAGGAAAAACCATGTACGGGCTTGTCAGACCGTAACTCGGTACGGTTTGCTTCCCAAACCTTACCTCGCTCCTGTCTGCCAAAGCCCTGCCCTGCTTCTCCTTTTACCCCGGGAAGCCCCCGTCTGCGGGGGTTTGGGGGTCGGTGTACCTGTCTGCCCTTTGCAGGTATAATAAGTTATCTATACCAAAGTCTCTTTGCAAAGGGCGACAGGCTGACCAGATGTGTACGGGCATTTTAAGTGACTGAAACAAGAGTAGATAAAAGTGGTCTATTATATATATAATATCAAATAAGAGACTTTAACACACTAAAGTGCCTTGAAAGCCTTATAAATACTGGGTTTATTGGCATTTTTACACGGTATGATATTTTTAACATAAAGTTGTACTGTTTTTAACATTTCTTGAGGAATGAGCCGACTGTTTACGCGGATCCTGGCACTCACTGCGTTCGTTTGTTGGATCCGCTCGTTAAACTTGGGGTATTCACGAATAGTTGCTGGACAAAAAGGACGGGAATGAATCACCGTCCTTTTAGCAACTCTATTCGGGCTTTAAAGGTTCAATCATATGATACAGATAAGCATTTCTGAATCAAAAACGCCCTTAAAGGCGTTTTAGGTATATCTGTACATGCTTATCTCTTTTTGGCTTGATTTACCCCTTAAAGCCCTTATAACGCCCCTTGAAGTGTCCACTGGACACATTCTGCGGGGATTCGTGAAACCGCGATTTTAACGAACAATCGGCTCATTTCCGCCAAATCCGCTTTTCATGGCTTCAACCTGCTATATACAAGCAGGTTTCACCCATTCAAGCTCCTCGAAGTGAAGTGCCGTAGTTTGTGCTAAAGAACAGCCTAAAACAGGTCTAAGCTTCAGTCTGCAAGCAACCATTCAATCAGGTTCTCAGACTTGATCCCTTCGTATGAGCGATCCAGCCCCGGTTCAAGCGACAGCACGATTTTTTCATAGTTGTCCCGAATTTTTTGCAGGGGGGCTAATTCCCGTTTTCTGACGTCCTCGCCGTTCATGGATTCCGTCACCTGAATATATTTCCGCTCATCGGCGGTAGTCGCGATGAAGTCCACCTCCATGTTGTCGATCTTGCCGATCGCGACGTCGTATCCTCTGCGGAGCAATTCAAAATAGACGACATTTTCGATTGCGTGACC
>CANQIJ010000219.1 GCA_947624025.1 uncultured Lachnospiraceae bacterium
CTCAGGCGGGCGCATAAGGATATTGAGCTTTTCGCGGAGAAAGAAGGGCTTACGGCGCACGCAAACTCTATCAGGGTCAGATTTGAAGAAAGAGGGTAATTATGGCAAGAACAGCAGATATAAACCGCAAAACCAAAGAGACTGATATCAGACTGTCGCTTGCGGTCGACGGCAAAGGGACAAGTGATATAAAGACGGGCATCGGATTTTTTGACCATATGCTGGAAGGGTTTTCCAGACACGGATTTTTTGATTTGACTCTCAGAGTCAATGGAGATCTTGACGTGGACGGACATCACACGGTGGAAGACACGGGGATCGTGCTGGGCACGGCGATCAGGGAAGCGCTGGGCGATAAATCGGGAATAAAGCGCTACGGCTCCTTTATCCTGCCGATGGACGATGCACTCTGCCTGTGCGCCATAGACCTGTGCGGAAGGCCCTATTTTTCTTTTGACTGCAAATTTCCCACAGAGCGCGTGGGCGGCCTGGAGACGGAGCTTGTCCGTGAATTTTTCTATGCGGTCAGCTACAGCGCCGGTATGAATCTGCACATCAGGATGCTTGACGGTGTCAATACGCATCACATGATCGAGGCGATGTTTAAGGCATTTGCCAAGGCGCTTGACGAGGCGGTATCTTACGATGAGAGAGTGGCGGGTGTACTCAGCACCAAGGGAACGCTGTAGAACGCATACGGATATGACAAATGAAACAGCAGGAAGGGCAGACATACGATCATGAGTTATAAGAAATTTATTCCATGTATTTATCTCTACAGAGGCGATGCCGTAAAGGGTTTTACGGATCACACCATCATAGACACGAATCCGGCGGCGCTGGCCGGGTTTTATGGCGACAACGGTGCGGACGAGCTGATCGTCTACGATATGTCGGAGGGTGATGCGGAGCATGAGGAGGCGCTGGATATCATCAAAGCGATCTGCTGCGAAGCAGAAATTCCCGTGATCGGCGCCGGGAACGTAAAGCGCATGGAGGACATTAAGAAGCTGATCTATGCGGGGTGCAGAAAAGCCGCACTCAACTATTCCAAACCGGACAATGTTGCGCTTACCGCAGAAGTCTCAGCGAAGTTTGGCAGTGACAAGATCGCGGCCTGTGTGTCGGAAGCCGCCGCGATCAGTGAGAATGCGGATATTCTGGAGCAGTATGTGTCAGATATTATCCTGGTGAAGGAAAAAGAGCTGAAGGAGGCAGTCCGTGTGTCAAAGCAGCCGGTTATCGCTTCGGTGCCGGATGTCTCGTTAGATAAGATACTGGAGCTTCTGTCTAAGGACAATATCTGCGGGATCTCCGGCAACGCCATCAATGAGAATGCAAAGGAGCTTCCGGCGATCAAGCAGCTGTGCCGTAACAACGGGATCAGTGTCAATACCTTTGAGCCCGCAATCAGGTGGGACGAATTCAAATTAAATACCGACGGTCAGATCCCTGTGGTGGTACAGGACTACAGGACGGACGAAGTTCTGATGGTGGCCTACATGAACGAGGAGGCCTACCATACGACGCTGCAGACTGGCAAAATGACCTATTACAGCAGAAGCCGTAAGGAATTGTGGGTCAAGGGAGAGACGAGCGGCCATTACCAGTATGTCAAGTCTATGACGGCAGACTGCGATAAAGACACCATACTTGCTAAGGTGTCACAGGTCGGTGCGGCCTGCCATACCGGTTCGCATTCCTGTTTCTTTAATGAGATCATGTCCAAAGAGTATGAGGCATCAAATCCGCTTAAGGTCTTTGAACAGGTATTCGACGTCATCAAGGACAGGAAGATACATCCGAAGGAAGGTTCCTACACCAACTATCTGTTCGATAAGGGCATTGACAAGATACTGAAAAAGCTCGGCGAAGAAGCAACGGAGATCGTGATCGCCGCCAAGAATCCCAACGCCAATGAGGTAAAATATGAGATCGCCGATTTCCTGTATCATATGATGGTTCTGATGGCGGAAAAGAACGTGACATGGGAGGAGATCACTGCGGAGCTGGCGCGAAGATAAGATGTGATATCTGTCCTTATTATCACGTAGTATAGAACGGGTTGACGCCCGTTCTTTTTTATTAACAGTATGCATACAATTAACCAACACAATCGTGGATAGGCAGTATGCAATGGAACGAAAAGCTTCTCTGGACAAAAAGCTGGCGCTTGCGCAATACATAAGGGAGGAAAATCACGGAAACCGTGTGAAGATCAGGCAGCGGGAGAAGATTCTGTATGGGACGGACACACAGCCGCCGCTTTACGATACGGGGAAATTATATACGATGGATCAACCGGGCGGTATTTCGCCGGAGAATGGCGTGGCGCCGGGATTTTCTACGGGCACGTTTAAATACCGCATGGCTTTGGCGATCCTATTGTTCGTATTCTTTTTATTCTGTGACACCGGCGGTAATAAGATAGGCGGTTACACTACCGCGCAGATACATGATATGATCATGGCGGATACCTTTAACCTGTACGGTGAGGGAAATGGGGCTTCCGGCGGGCTGGCAGCTTTGCTTGATTTCGGGCAGTAAATCTTATATACTAAAAGAGAAGCAGATCATTGAAGGGTTACGAGTATGAGAAAACTTGCGCTTAGCGATGAGATATTGATGCAGATAGAGAAACCCGCCCGCTATATCGGCAACGAGGTCAACTCCGTCATGAAGGATAAGGAAAGTGTGGCGGTCAGATTCGCCATGTGTTTTCCTGATGTATATGAGATCGGTATGTCCCATCTGGGGATCCAGATCCTATATAGTATGCTGAATGAATGGGATGACGTGTGGTGCGAGCGCGTCTATTCGCCGTGGGTGGATCTGGATAAGATCATGAGGGAGCAGCGTATCCCTCTTTTTGCGCTGGAATCACAGGAACCCGTGAAGGACATGGATTTTCTAGGCATTACGATCCAGTATGAAATGTGTTATACCAATATCCTGCAGGTGCTCGACCTGGCGCAGATACCGGTCTATGCCAGGGACCGCGGCGAAGATATGCCGATCGTGATCGGCGGCGGACCGTGTACCTATAATCCCGAGCCCATTGCTGCTTTCTTCGATCTGTTCTATATCGGCGAGGGAGAGACGCAGTATAGGAATCTGTTTGACTGCTATCTTGAAAACCGTAAGGGTGGCGGATCGAGACATGATTTTCTGCGAAAAGCCGCAAATATTCCGGGTATTTACGTACCACAGTTTTATGAAGAACAGTATAATGAGGATGGCACGATACGCGGCCGTCGTAAATTATATGAGGACATTCCGGATACGATCTTAAAACAACTGGTGACGGATATGGATAACGCTTATTATCCGCTCAAACCCGTCGTGCCCTTTATTAAAGTGACACAGGACAGAGTGGTGCTGGAAATTCAGCGGGGTTGTATACGGGGCTGCCGTTTCTGTCAGGCGGGACAATTATACCGCCCGGTGCGTGAACGCAGTGCGGACAGGCTCAAAGAGTATGCAAAGCAGCTGCTCGCCAATACGGGCCATGAAGAAATCTCATTAAGTTCCTTAAGCTCCAGCGATTACACGCAGTTAAACGAGCTGCTGGATTTTCTGATAGACGACTGCGACAGGAGACACGTCAATATATCCCTGCCGTCTCTTCGGATCGATGCCTTTTCCCTGGATGTGATGAGTAAGGTACAGGATGTGAAGAAAAGCAGTCTGACTTTCGCGCCGGAGGCGGGCAGCCAGCGCCTGCGGGATGTCATCAACAAAGGATTGACCGAAGAAGTCATCTTAAAAGGTGCGGCGCTTGCCTTTAAAGGCGGCTGGACCAGAGTAAAGCTGTACTTTATGCTCGGTCTCCCCACAGAGACGGATGAGGATATCAAAGGGATCGGCGATCTGTCCAATAAGATCGCGGCGGTCTTTTTCGACACAGTGCCGAAGGACAAGCGTGTGAACGGAAGGGTACAGATCGTGACAAGCACATCCTTCTTTATTCCCAAGCCTTTCACGCCTTTTCAGTGGGCTCCCATGTGCACGAAGGAGGAATTCATTGATAAGGCTTATCTGACCAGACAGGGCATTATGGAGCA
>CANQIJ010000220.1 GCA_947624025.1 uncultured Lachnospiraceae bacterium
TCGTCCGCGTTCTCGTCCGTCCGAGCGGTTTCCGTGCCCGCCGGGTCCGTCACGGTCTCATCGGATCCCGTGTCAGCCGGTTCCGTCACGTCCGGCGTATCCACAGCAGGTTCATCTGCTGTGCCGTCCGCCACAACGTCCGGCTCCGCTGCGAAAACGGATGTTGCGGTTTGTGGAACAACCGCTGACATCGTGGCCGCAACAGCAGCAGCGGCCGGGTTTTTTGCGTGCTGCCGAATACTTTTTACATCAATTTGACATCATTTCGCAGCCTGTTTTAAAAATTTTAGCGCAAAAGCATACGAAATAAAATTTATTATTGAAATGAAATATTGAATATGATAAAATGTTTTATGACAAGAGATTCAGACAGAGTATAAGAAAATCAACCGAAACAAAAGGCAATTTCGCACTTTGACAACTGCATAGACCTTACAGGACATGAGAAACTGTAACCATACGGCAGATGATAACAAGGCCGGTTTGGAAGCGGCATGAATCATGACCCATGAGGAAAGGAAGGTAATACATATGTCAAAAGCGAGAAAAGATACCAAGGGCAGGATATTGAGAAAGGGTGAATGCCAGAGAAAAAATGACGGGCGTTATATTTATCAGTACACGGATCCCAACGGAAAGAGAAGAGTCGTTTATGCGGGCGACCTGGCGGAGCTTCGGGAGAAGGAAGAGCGCCTGCTCAAGGACCAGCGTGACGGACTGCAGTGTTATTGTTATGGCAAGGCCACGTTAAATTATGTGTTCGACCGTTATATCGCTACCAAATATGATCTGAAGCCGCATACCAAATCGCATTATCAGTATATGTATGACCATTGCGTAAGAGAGACGCTCGGGAGGAAAAACATCGCGGATATCAAATATTCGGATGTGAAATTTTTCTATTATTCCCTGATCGACAGCGGGATCCAGGTTAATTCCATTGATACCGTGCATACGGTTCTTCATCCGACGTTTGAGATGGCTGTCAGAGACGGAGTGATCAGAAATAACCCTTCGGACAGAGTGATGGCGGAGATCAAGAAGAGCAGCGGCAAGAATAAAGGGATCCGCCATGCGCTGACGATCGAGCAGCAGCGGGCATTTTTGAAATATGTGGAAGAGAGCCCGACGTATCGGCACTGGCTGCCGATGTTCATCGTTTTATTCGGCACCGGCTGCCGGATCGGCGAGCTGATCGGACTCAGGTGGCAGGACCTGGATTATGCCAATCGCTCCATCAATATCGATCACGCGGTCGTATACGTCACCGTCAATCATGAAAAAAGGGAATTTCACGTTTCGACGCCCAAAACGGAAGCGGGCGTACGGTCGATCCCGATGATGGACGCGGTAAAAAAGGCTTTTCAGGATGAATACGCGGTCCAGAAGGAAACCGGGTTCAACACAGCGGTGGTGGATGGCATGAGGGGTTTTATCTTTCGCAATAAAGACGGATCGATGTTGAATCCTACTGTCGTCAACAGGGCGATCCGGAGAATCTATGAGGCGTACAATGCCGAGGAGATCCTGAAAGCAAAGCGGGCGGGAAGGAAACCGCTGCTGCTTCCTCATTTTTCATGCCATCATATTCGGCATACTTTTTGTACCCGTTTTTGTGAAAATGAGACCAATCTCAAAGTCATCCAGAGTATCATGGGCCACGCCAATATAGAAACAACAATGGATATTTATGCGGAAGCAACGGAGCTGAGAAAGAAGGAGGCCATCAAAACACTGGAAGACTGCAGTAATTTCTTCTAAGGGATGACAGGGAATTGTTCCGGGGCGAGCGCTGTTATTTTGATCCGGGGCCGGAGCGCTGACATCAGAGCGGCCCGATTACATCAAAATGACATCGTAAGGAATGTAGATGAACAGGTGACAGCAGGGAAAATCAGCATTCGTACCGTTGCAAAATACAGCTTGTTTCTCATCTGCTTTTTCTGTCTGTATTATACTTCTTTTTTATCGGAAAATCTATAGTGATCTTGAAATATCCCTAATTTTAATACAGTCTTTTCAACTTACCATACTATATTTTGAATCTTTATTCTTTGCAGAATCTCAGTTTAATATATGCATGAATATTGTATTGCAATTAGCCATACAATATAGTATAATCTAAAAGTAGAAAGGCGGTGTTTATAATGGCAACTAAAAGCGCAAATGTAACAGCTCGTGTTCAGCCGGAAATCAAACGACAAGCGGAGGCGGTTTTGGATAGGATCGGATTGCCCGTTTCAGTTTTGATCGATACTTTATACAGACAAATCATTATGACGGGTGGCGTTCCGTATTCTCTCACTGTACCCCAACTGCCTACAAGGGACAGTCTGACTGACGAGCAGTTTAATGCAATGATGGAAAAAGGATATAATCAGGCAAAATCCGGAGAAGGACTGTCTGTGGACGAGGCCTTTGCTAAAATCCGCGAGGGTATTTGAGTATGCGGTATAAGGTGAAACTGACTATACAGGCAATCGGACAAATCAAAGAAACAGTACAGTATATTTCCAAAATTCTGTTGGAGCCGGAAACCGCACAGAAATGGGCGGATGCTTTGCAGCGTGAAATCGCGAAGTTAGACTCTATGCCGTCAAGATACCCACTTACAGAGCAAGAACCGTGGCACACAGAAGGAATCCGCAAAATGCCTTTTAAGAATTTTCTTGTCTATTATTGGATTGACGAAGAAAAGAAAACTGTGTGGATTACGGCAGTAATCTATGGGCGCAGGGATCAGATCGCGGCACTGTTAGGTATGTCGCTAAATGAGAGTTAAATTTTGTATGAGGCCGCAAATCGCGACCTCAATTTTTTTTGCAAAAAAAGGAACCGGGACTTTCGTCCGGTTCCGGAGCGGAGATGGAGGGAGTCGAACCCTCGCGCCGGTTTGAGCCGACCTGTCGCTTTTCGAGAGCGATCTCTTCACCACTTGAGTACATCTCCGTATGGTGATAAAATAACAGGGGAAAGCGTGGAGAGCTTGCCCGTACCCATTGATTATAATTTGTATTTGGGCGAATGTCCACTGTTTTTCTGAAAACTTCTGTAATTTTGGAGAGAGTATATTCATGACGCAAGACGAAAAGTACATGAAAGAAGCGTTAAAACAGGCCCAAAAGGCATATGAGCTGGGCGAGGTGCCGATCGGCTGCGTGATCGTTTATCAGGATAAGATCATCGGCAGGGGATATAACCGGCGCAATACCGACAGGAACACGCTGGCCCATGCGGAGATCACGGCGATCAATAAGGCGAGCAGGAAGCTGCACGACTGGCGGCTGGAGGGCTGTACGCTGTATGTTACGCTGGAGCCGTGCCAGATGTGCGCGGGGGCGATCGTGCAGGCGCGGGTGACGGAGGTCGTCATGGGGTCGATGAACCGGAAGGCGGGCTGCGGCGGATCGATCCTGAATATTCTGGAAATGCCGGAGTTTAACCACCAGGTCCGGGTGCGGCGGGGTGTGCTCGCGGAGGAGTGCACCGATATGCTGATGACTTTTTTTAAGGAGCTCAGAATACGCAACAAGCAGGAAAAGGAGCTGAAGAAGGCGAATAAGATTCAGTTGTGATACGGGTCGGGGATATGCTATAATCGAAGCAGGCGAAACGGCCTGCTTCCCGAGAATTGCTTTGCAATTCTCCCGAAATATGAGAACATAATATAGTATGATGACAAGGAGGAATTGCAATGAAGAGAATAGGTATGTTGACCAGCGGCGGCGACTGTCAGGCTCTCAACGCGGCAATGCGCGGCGTAGTCAAGTGTTTATCCTGCAGCGGGGAATCGGTTGAGATCTACGGATTCCTGGACGGGTACAAGGGACTGATCTACGGCAACTTCCGTATGCTGACGGGTAATGACTTCGCGGGTATCCTGACGAAGGGCGGTACGATCCTCGGCAGTTCCAGAACGCCTTTTAAGCTGATGCGCGAGCCGGACGAGAACGGTCTGGATAAGGTGGAGGCGATGAAGCAGAATTATTACAAGCTGCAGCTTGACTGTCTGGTGATACTGGGCGGCAACGGCACCCACAAGAC
>CANQIJ010000221.1 GCA_947624025.1 uncultured Lachnospiraceae bacterium
GTTTAAGAAATCATCCTGCTCCACACCGCCGTAGGGCGCTGTCTCGATCCAGTCCGATACCCGGAGCACTCTGCAGCAGGCATCGCTTCTCAATGCCGCTACCGCACCGTCAAGATGCTCTTTGCGGTCGCCCATATTGGAACCGCAGGACAGATATACCCTGTGCCAGCCCCGGACGATCTTCACAGACACCGACTCAAAGGGCAGCGGAATAGGGGCTTCCGGCTTGCACACCTCCAGCGTGACCCGTCTGACTAACGGGAACTGTAAAAGCAGCTCCTGTGCCGCTCTCTCCGCTACCGTCTCAATCAGCCTGTAGGTATTGCTCTTTACGAAACGGTCCAAAAAAGTACAAACCTCCCCATAATTCGTGGAGAGGCTTAGATCGTCCAGTATACCCGCCATTCTCGTATCCGTCTCCAGAACGGCGTTCAGATAGAAATTCTGTCCTTTTTCATTCTCCTCGCGGTATACGCCGTGGTGCGCATATATCCGAAGCCCTTCTATTATGATCTGATCCATGCTCCGCTCTTTCTCTCCGTTTCTCATCTGTTCTGCGGCAGGCCGCCGGCGTCTCTCATCGGCTGTCCGGACAGGCAGCCGCTCATCCGTCTTTCCTGTATCCATCCCGTATCGCTTCCGCCATTTTAATCGCCCGCACATTTTCCTTCACATCGTGAACGCGTACAAACATCGCACCCTTTAAAACTGCATACACACTCGTCACCAGCGTTCCCTCCACACGTTCCCCGGGCGGCAGATCAAGCGTCAGGCCTACGACCGACTTCCGACTCGCCCCCAGCAAAACCGGGCAGCCGAGGCACTGCAGCATTTCCAGCCTGTCAATGACCTCAAGATTGTTTTCATAGGTTTTGCCAAATCCCACCCCGGGATCCAGTATGATCCTGTCCTGTGCAATACCTGCTCCGCGCGCGATAGCGAGCGTTTCCCTCAGGTCGTCCACGACCTTGGCCATGCAATCCCGGTACACGGCTTCTGCGCGATTGTGCATCAGACAGCAGGGAAGCCCGGCAGCCGCTATGACCTGCGCCATTGCCGGATCATGCTTTAATCCCCATATATCATTGATCATATCCGCTCCCGCCTCTATTCCGGCTCTCGCGGTTCCGGCCTTGTATGTGTCTAAGGAAACCGGCACATCGTACTCCGTCCTGATTTTTTCTATAACAGGTGTTACTCTATTGATCTCCTCCTGCTCACTGACCGGCGTATATCCCGGTCTGGTAGATTCGCCGCCGATATCCAGGATATCCGCTCCCTCGGCTATCATCTCCCCGGCACGGTACAACGCCTGATCGACCGTATGCCATCTGCCCCCGTCCGAAAACGAATCGGGTGTTATGTTTAAGATCCCCATCACATAGGTGTGACCGCTTACCGCAAATTCCCTGCCGCCTATCTTCACAATACACCATTCTCCTGTTCCGATTCTCCGCCGGCCGGCTGCATCGGCAGACGTCCACCGGCGGCTACCGCCTGATCATTTCAAAGAAATACTGCTGCAGCTGCGGATTATCCTGAAAGCATCCCCTTGCCGCCATGGTCACCGTCCTGCTCCCCGGCTTGGCAACGCCCCGCATGGTCATGCACATATGCTCCGCCTCCACCATGACCATCACGCCCTGAGGCTTTAAATATGCCATCACCGCCTCCGCGATCTGCGTCGTCATCTGCTCCTGGATCTGCAGCCTGCGGGCATACACCTCCACGGTACGGGCCAGCTTGCTCAAGCCCACCACTCTGCCGTCCGGCAGATAGGCAATGTGCGCCTTGCCATAAAAGGGCAGCATATGATGCTCACAGGTGGAATAGAAGGTGATGTCTTTCTCGACAACGATCTCGTTGCTGTCCACGGAAAAAGTCTTCGACAGATGAACGGACGGATCTTCCGTCATGCCCTTATAGATTTCTTCATACATTCTCGCCACTCTGTCGGGGGTATCCTTAAGTCCTTCTCTGTTCACATCCTCGCCGATCCCCTCTAACAGCAGGCGTACCGCCTCTTTAATCTTTTTCTGATCTGCCATGTGAGTCTCTCCTGATCGTATCTCTGTGCTCCACCACATCCATCAGCTCTCCCAGATAAGAAAGAGAGCCGAACGCAATGATAATGTGATCCTTATCTCCTTTTGCAAGCAGATAAGCCAGCTCCACCGCCTCCTGCACACTGTCCGCCACCGTCACACTGTTATGATACTGCCGGACCGCCTGCGCAAGATCGTAGGCATGCATCGCCCGCCCTCTGACCGGGGGCGTCACGGTGATAATGTGTTCCGCCAGTTCATAAGTATTGCGGATCACCTTATCATACTCTTTATCCCTCAGCATTCCCATTATATATATGATCCTTTTATTTGTAAAATAGAACCGGATGCTCTGTGCCAATTTCAGGGAAGCATCCTCATTGTGCGCTCCGTCCGCTATAAAAAGCGGGTTCTTGCCGATCACCTCAAACCGGCCCGGCCATCTGGTCTGAGCCATTCCCTGCCGAAGCTTATCCTCAGGCACCGGATACCCCAGCCTGCCAAGAGCGCCTATCACCTCCAGCGCGACTACGGCATTCTCCGTCTGAAACTGACCGGGCAGCGTGATCTCCACATCTTTATATTTATCATAAGTAAAACGCTGCTTCGTCATACCGTAACGGATATTCTTTGCCCTACCGGCGTCCGCCGTAAAAAACTTCGCTTTATGAAGCGCTGAAGCCTGTCTTAAGACCTTCATGACCTCCGGCGCCTGCTTTGCGGATATGACATAACACTTATCTTTTATAATACCCGATTTCACCGTGGCGATCTTCTCCAGCGTATCTCCAAGTATATCCATGTGATCCATGCTGATAGAGGAAAAAGCCGCCACCAGCGTTGTACGCACTACATTGGTGGCATCCTGCGCACCGCCAAGCCCTGTTTCCAGCACTACGATATCGCACTTCCTGTCCGCAAAATACAGGAACGCCACCGCCGTCTCAACTTCAAACGCCGTAGGGTGCGGCATTCCTTCCGCCGCCATAGCCTCCGCCGCCGCTTTTACCTGCTCCAAGCAGGCGCACAGCGCAGACTGGGTGATCATCCTGCCGCCGATCTGAAAACGCTCCCTGTAATCCGTCACCGCGGGGGAGATATACCGTCCCACCCGGTATCCCGCAGTCTGAAGCACCGTGGATACATACGCAAGAACGGAGCCCTTGCCGTTCGTTCCCGCAATATGCACAAACTGCAGCCGGTCCTGCGGATCGGCAAGGCGCGCACACAGCTTTCGCATGGTGTCAAGCCCCATCACAGTACCGTACTGCTTCAGTTCTTCCATATATTCCATCGCTTCACGGTAATTCATGCGCGCCTCCTTTTCCCATTGCCCGTTCTGCCAAAAATCATCGCACCGTTTTGTTTAAAGAACCCTGTCCCCGTATAAAATGCACATGATCCGGGAATTCTTCTTACTATGAGAAAATTCATTTACAACTATATACACTGCGGTCTGCTGGGCTGGTTCCTGGAAATGATATTCACCGCCTTCGGCGCGTTTAGAAAGCGGGATTACCGGCTTCCCTGCACCACCTCCGTATGGATGTTTCCCATCTACGGGCTGGCCGCCCTGTTAGCGCCGCTGTGCCGCCTTATGCGCAACCGTAATCTTATATTCCGCGGGCTTGTCTACACCGGCCTTATATTTACCGGCGAATTTGCAACCGGAACATGGCTTCGCAGACGCGATCTGTGTCCCTGGAACTATGAGCGCGCAAGATGGAATCTCGCCAAAGTAATACGGCTGGACTATGCTCCCTGCTGGTTTATCACCGGGCTATTGTTTGAGCGCCTTCTGACGGATCAGGAAACAGCTCCCGGACAGCGCGGGTGCTAGATCGTCACAGAACACACGGATACGGTCCGTTGCCGCCTCCGCGATCGTCACACATCAATATCATCAATATCCGCTGCGTCAATATTGAGCGTATTCAGGGTACGGCGCCTTCTGCGCGCCTCCTCGGACGCCTTGAGGATATAATTTTTGATCTCCCT
>CANQIJ010000222.1 GCA_947624025.1 uncultured Lachnospiraceae bacterium
TTAAAAAAAATACAAAACCGCGCCGACTACATTTTCTTTATCCGGTCTACAGCCTCCACCGTATTCTCATAGCTTCCAAACGCCGTCAGTCGGAAATAAGTCTCGCCGCTTGGACCGAATCCCGAACCGGGTGTTCCGACCACGTTGACATTCTCCAGCAGATAATCGAAGAATTCCCAGCTGGTCATGCCGTTCGGAGCTTTCAGCCAGATGTAGGGCGCGTTTACACCGCCGGATACGGTATAGCCCGCACTCTTGAGCCCATTCAGGATATAGGCCGCATTCTTCATATAATATGCCACCAGCTCTTTCGTCTCCTTCTTACCGGCTTCGCTGTACACGGCTTCTCCGGCTCTCTGGACGATATAAGGCGCACCGTTGTATTTCGTTCCGTGACGTCTCGCCCACAGACTGTGCAGCGCCACGTCCCCCGCCTTCAATTCCTTCGGGATGACCGTGAAGCCCAGGCGCACTCCTGTAAATCCCGCGTTCTTGGAGAAGGAACGAAGCTCGATGGCACAGGTTCTGGCTCCCTCACACTCGTAGATCGTATGCGGCACGTCCGCCTCTGAGATATATGCCTCGTAAGCCGCATCGTATATGATAACGGAACCGTTTCTGTTAGCGTAATCCACCCACTCCTGCAGCTGTGCCCTGGTGATGGTGGAGCCGGTCGGATTGTTGGGGAAACACAGATAAATCAGATCCGGCACTTTCTTCGGCAGTTCCGGTGCAAAACCGTTCTGCGCCGTACAGGGCATATAGATCACATCGCTCCAGATCCCCGTGTCCGCATCATATGTGCCTGTTCTGCCCGCCATAACATTTGTATCCACATAGACAGGATATACAGGATCGCAGACCGCAATGGTATTATCCAGCGCAAAAATCTCCTGGATATTGCCGGAATCACACTTCGCGCCGTCCGACACAAAGATCTCGTCCGCCTCGATCTGACATCCTCTTGCCTTATAATCATTTTCGGCAATCGCCGTTCTCAGGAACTCATAGCCTAAATCCGGCGCATACCCGCGAAACGTGGCAGCATCCGCCATCTCGTCCACCGCACTGTGCAGCGCGCTTATAACAGACGGCGACAACGGCTGCGTAACATCGCCGATCCCCAGTCTGATGATCTTCTTATCCGGATGAGCCGCCGCATAGGTGTTCACTTTTTTCCCGATCGTGGAAAAAAGATAGCTCCCGGGCAATTTCAGATAGTTATCATTTACCTTTACCATTTCTTATCCTCTCTCCTGTTCTTCTCTTTATTATTTATTATTTTGGAACTTTCTTTATTTTGCTTTTTATCTTGCTTTTAATCTTGCTTTTTCTGCTGCCACTTTTATTAAATCGTGATTTAATTATTGTTCCTTTTCCGTACAGCCGCAGTACTCATATTCCCCGTCGAACACCGTAACGGCGGGCCCGGTCATATAGACTGTATCCTTGTCGGTATCCCAGGTGATCTCAAGCTCGCCGCCTAACAGTTTAACAGTAACCGTATGATCCGTCAAACCGTTTAAGATGCAGGCGACCACCGTCGCGCAGCTCCCCGTACCGCAGGCGAGCGTCTCCCCGGTGCCGCGCTCCCAGACGCGCATCTGCACCGTCTTTCTGTCCAGGACCTTCACAAACTCCGTATTGGTCCGGTTTGGGAACCTCTCATGGTTCTCAAAAAAAGGCCCGATCTGCCCGATGTCAAGACCCGCCACATCATCCATGAATACCACGGCATGCGGATTTCCCATTGACACACATGTCATTTTATACTCCTGTCCCTGTACGCATATCGGCTCCTCTATCACGCGCTCCTTCGCTCTGCCCGCCGGAACCGTAACCGGAATATCCTCCGCGCTCAGTATGGGAGCGCCCATATCGACTCTGACCGTATCCACCTTGCCGTCTTTCAGGAAGAGCTGTAGATACTTGATCTTGCCGCAGCTTATGACACTTATGTCAGTCTTGTCTGTAAGCCCGTGATCGAACACATATTTTGCAACGCACCTGATACCGTTTCCGCACATCTCCGAACGGCTTCCGTCCGCGTTGTACATCTCCATCTCAAAATCCGCCGCTTCGGAAGGATTGATAAAAATCGCGCCATCGCCGCCGACTCCGAAATGTCTGTCGCTGATGCGCCGCACCAGCTCCGGCTTATCTTCCTGAGGTACATGCTCTGTAAAACCGTTTATGTAAATGTAGTCGTTGCCGCAGCCCTGCATCTTGGTAAACTTCATAGTCATCATTCCCTCCCTGAAATTTATGCAAAAATTTTATGTTTTGCCGCATATTTATGTGTATTGGAGAGCATTCGAACTCTTTTTTCTTGTTAATATGGTTTCAAAGCCGCTGTACCCAAATTGTACCCACGCTATTTCTGTACGCTATTTTTCAAAATCAAAGGGGTCATTTTTTCCATAAGTGCATCTGCAATGCGCTTGCTTTTGTCATCAAGAATTTTTTTCTTTTGTTCACGAGCCCACTCTACCGCTTTCAATTGGTCTTCAGGGCGTTCACTTAATACTACATGTTCTTCTGTCATAATGTGCACCTCTTATCGATTCTCATAATTTATACCTGCATTATAACAATTTTTCAAAAAATAGTCCGCTGCATCTTGCAAATCTTTTATATTTTTTGCTTTATTATTTAAATCCACTGCCTCATTAAGAAGTATAACAGCTTTTTCAAAATCATACTTTCCGTTCTTTACCAAATATGATACACTCCCTAAGTTTGTAACAACAACCATCATTTTTACAGTTTCATATCTCAATAAAAATTGTATATCTGATAGCGAAAAAGCCGACAATGATGGGTGATTATGCAATATAATCACCACGCAATCTCTTGAAGTACGAATCAAATGATAAGATGTTGAATCACTCAAAGGATCAACGTCATGCTCTGCTCCCAAAGCAATACCTATATAACGTTCTCCCTTTTCTATCAATCTAACACTCTCAAGGCTATATGTGACTGCTACTTCATTAGAATCATTTTCGTCTTTAGAGATTTGAAGGACCTGCTTTGCCAGCTCTTGAAGATTGTCATATTCCGTTTCAGCTATCTCCTTATACTGAACTCGCGGTACTTTATTAATTGCTTCATCTGTAATCATTATCTTATGATCACGTTTCTTCGCCATTTCAAGGTCATTTAAATCACTACTCATTTTCAATTGTCCCGCTGTCATCAGTGAAATAATCGGTGTGGTATCTGAAACAACAATCAAACAGTCGTACCCCTTATTTTTTCAACACTGCCATTTCCACCTTTGTCATCGTCATAGCAATCATCTCCCACTTTACGTACTCTTCTGACTATATTATATACATTTTATTTTTGCCTTACAATAAAAAGTTAGCAAAGCCCCTGTTTTATTCTTACCTGCCGGTCTTTATTCAAGCTCTTTTCAGGGTACAGAGTATGTCTTGCTTTTCTATCGTTTTGCTTGCGAAAAACGCATCATTTGTTGCGGTTTTGTTGTTCATTTATATGCTTTTAATACTGGTGTACCCATTTTGTACCCAGACAAAATCTTTATCAAAAATATAATTCGTTCTACCTACACTTTCACATTCCATTTTCCATATCGTTTACCACCTATCCGTTCAACTTTCCCACTTTTCAAAAGCTCTCTGATCACGCTTTGAACTTTAGTTCTTGAAAGTTCAAGGTGTTGGGCTATTTCTAACTGCGTAACAGAAGGCTTTTCCTCCATCAATTCCATAACCTGATTCTCCAAAGCTTTTTCTAAAGCATTTTTTGTGAGCTTTGAAGCTTTAAACGCTGAGCTTTGAAAATCATTGGTATCCTGTTTTTCATGCACAACATAGTTCAAATTTGGCAAAGTTACTCTGAACTGTGACCTGTCCGAATAAAAGATCGGCGCTTTTTTGTCAGTGTAATTTACCGCAAACTCACAGGAATCAATAATTTTTTCTATTCCGCTTCCATTTCGTTCCATATAATCAGGCATATTCTCTCTCGAATCCGGTAGTTTACGCCATGCCATACGCATATTTCTTCTGACAAA
>CANQIJ010000223.1 GCA_947624025.1 uncultured Lachnospiraceae bacterium
TGCGCATACTAAGCGAAAAAAGTTGCGCACAGGAGGTTTTTTTATGGGTATGAAGTTGAGGATCGTAGACGTACATGCGAGGGAGATACTGGATTCCCGCGGCAATCCGACGGTAGAGGCGGAAGTGACCGTGGAAAAAGAAGTGGGAGGCACGCAGTATACAGGGCGCGCGGCAGTGCCGAGCGGCGCCAGCACCGGACGCTTTGAGGCAGTGGAATTGAGGGACGGCGAGACCAGATACTTCGGACTGGGTACGACCAAGGCTGTTAATAACGTCAACACTAAGATCAGGGAAGCGCTGATGGGAATGAACGCTTTTGACCAGGGGCTGATCGACCGTATCCTCATTGAGCAGGACGGAACGGACAATAAAAGTAATCTGGGTGCAAACGCTATGCTGAGCGTGTCTATGGCGTGTGCAAAGGTGAGCGCAGAGGCGCTGGATATTCCGCTGTACCGTTACCTGGGCGGCGCGTACACGAGACTGCTTCCCGTCCCCATGATGAATATCCTAAACGGCGGTAAACATGCGGACAACACCGTGGATTTTCAGGAGTTTATGATCATGCCGGTGCAGGCGGAATCCTTTGCGGACGGGCTTCGTATCTGCGCGGAGATCTATCATAATCTCAAGCAGATCTGTAAAGACCGGGGCTTGTCTACCGGCGTGGGCGATGAGGGCGGCTTTGCACCGTCGCTGCCGGATGCTTTTGCCGTGCTCGATCTGATCGTGGAATCGATCAAGGCGGCGGGATATGCGCCGGGGCAGGATATTAAGATAGCACTGGATGTGGCGGCTTCCGAGCTGTATGACGAGTCGGACGGTGTATATCATTTTCCGGGAGAAACGGAGCTGAAAAGACGTGATCATGTGACGGTTGACGGCCATGTCGCAAAGTGTTATGAGGCGGGTGCAGGCTTCGATACCGATGCGCAGACGCGGGAGATCACCAGAAGCACGGAAGAGATGGTGGCGTACTATGAGGAACTGGTAGAGCGTTATCCTATTATTTCCATTGAGGATGGACTGGCTGAGGATGACTGGGACGGCTGGCAGATGATGACGCAGAGGTTGGGCGACAAGATCCAGCTTGTGGGCGATGATCTGTTCGTAACCAATACGAAACGCCTGGACGCAGGCATCAAGCTGAATGCAGCCAACGCGATCCTGATCAAGGTCAACCAGATCGGCACGGTCAGCGAGGCGATGGACGCCATAGATATGGCACAGAAAAACGGCTACAAGGCGGTTATCTCTCACCGGTCCGGCGAGACGGAGGATACTTTTATCGCAGATCTCGCTGTGGCGGCGGGTGCCGGACAGATCAAAACCGGCGCGCCCTGCAGGGGCGAACGTGTGGCGAAATACAACAGGCTGCTGCGCATCGAGGAAGAACTGGGGAGCGTGGCGTGCTATAAAGAGCCCTTCATCAATAAGATCTAGGGGTTAGACATCCGCCCCGTTTTGTAGTAACATGGGAATATCATGTAAGTGCAGGAAGAAGCCGGGTATGAGAAGGCGGCAGTGGCAGTGAAGGGACGAGACATTGCCGGAAGCCTTTGCCGGCGTATGGGGGTATGAGTAGACGTGCAGATATTAAGAAGCAATCAGGCAAAGTACGAATATGAGATCCATGCACTGGTGAAATCATTTTATCCGGCGTGGGATTTGAAGATCCTGACGCCGGAATCAGTGGTGAAGGACAGAAAGATCCTGGAGATACCGCCCGTGATGGAACTGGATTTTCAGGAAGATTTCGTGAAATTGACCGTGCATGATAGTTTACATAACTCATCAAACAGCTATACGTGGTGGAACACAGAGCAGATAGATGACGATGAGTACAAGAATGTTTTCGGAAGATTTTTTTATACATCCCTGCAGGAAGAAACGGGCATATCTCTTCCGTGGGGCAATCTGACGGGGGTGCGCCCCACGAAGCTGATCATGAACCTGCTCGAAAACGGAGAAAGCGACAGTGAGATCGCCGCGTTTCTGCGGGAGAAGCATTTTGTCAGCGAAGAAAAGATCAGCCTTGGTATTGAGATCGCACAGAGAGAACGCGAAATACTCAGTACGCTGCATTATGAGGACGGCTACAGCCTTTATATCGGGATTCCGTTTTGTCCGACCACATGCCTGTACTGCTCCTTCACTTCCTATCCGATCAGTGCATGGAAGGAACGAGTATCCGATTATCTGACCGCGCTGGAAAAAGAGATGCAGGCGGTGGCACAGATGTGCCGGGGCAGGATACTGGATACCGTATACATAGGCGGCGGTACGCCGACATCCCTCTCTGCGGAAGAGATCGACAGACTGCTTACGTCTTTAAAAAATACCTTTGACTTCAGTATGGTACAGGAAGTTACCGTGGAGGCCGGGCGGGCGGACAGCATCACGGAGGAGAAGCTGAAGGTGATGCGCAGACACGGCGTGACGAGGATCTCTGTCAATCCCCAGACCATGAAGGAGGAAACACTTAAGCTGATCGGCAGGCAGCATACGGTAAAGCAGGTGGTCGATGCTTTCCACATGACCCGTAAGGCCGGATTTGACAATATCAATATGGATATCATCCTGGGACTGCCCGGCGAGACCAAAGAGGATGTGCAGGCGACGATAGAGGCTATCCTGGTGCTGGCGCCCGAATCGCTGACGGTTCATTCACTGGCGGTCAAGAGGGCCGCCAGGCTGAGCCAATGGATCGAGGAGAACGGCATCACGGCTTACAATAACACGGAAGAAATGATGCAGATCGCGGCGCTCGGCGCGGACGCAATGGGAATGTCGCCCTATTATCTGTACCGTCAGAAGAATATGTCCGGCAATTTTGAAAATGTTGGGTACGCCGTTAAGGGTAAGCACGGTATCTATAACATTCTCATTATGGAGGAGAAACAGACCATCGTGGCGTTGGGAGCCGGTTCGATCAGCAAGAAGGTCACGAAAAAGACGGCGGCGGATGGCAGTGAAAACACATTGATCGAGCGGTGCGAGAACGTAAAGGAGGTCGCTCAATATATCGAGCGGATCGACGAGATGATCGGGCGGAAACGGAGATTATTTCATGAAGCAGCTTTGGTATCAGACTTCCATTAGGAAAGAAGAATTTGATGATAGCGTATTTAATGAACGCGAGACAGAAATTCATTGCAAAAGCGGCGGAAACATCATAAAATATAGATAGAAAAGTATGAGTAAACAAAATGCCAACAGACATGGAAGCTTTTGCTTTTAGAATAGCTATGTTTAGAATGAGCCATATTATTATTTGCAGACAAATAATAATCATGTACTGACAAAGGAGGTGTTTCTTATGGCAACTTCAAGCATCACGAAAAATTTTGTCATTTCCGGCAAGGAACAGGTGGAGATGTTCGTCAATGCGATTGAGGAATCTGCCAAAAACCGTCCTGTCCGTACTCCTGTAGCCGCAAGGCAGATAAAAAGAGAAGATGAGCTTAGAAAATTCATGAAGGAATGGGAGAAAGCGAATGGAGATTAGCGATAAGTTTTTTTATATCAACATTCGTGATTATCTGGCATTAGGAAATGATAATGAAGCCGGAGAGCCAATGCTTAACAGAGTGCTTTCCGGTTTTTCCTGCCCGAAAAATCCGGATGTCGAGCGGTTTTTGAAAAAAAGCGCTGTAGAGTTTGCAAAGAAGAACCAGTCGGTAACATACCTTGTCTTTTCAGTAGAGAGCAAGGAATTGTTGGGATATTTTACCCTTGCGATAAAGCCCCTCACGGTCAGGGGAGAAACGGTAAGCAATACCACGAAAAGAAAGCTGTTGCGGATCAGTGAGTTGGATGAAAAGTCTGATACATACACCATGTCTGCATATCTTATCGCACAGCTTGGGAAGAATTATGCGGATGGCAGAAATAAGAAGATTACCGGAAAAGAGCTTGTCGAGCTGGCATGGACTGTGATTGAGGATGTCCAATATATGCTTGGCGGCATGGTAACATTCTTGGAAGCGGAAAACGAGGAAAAGCTGCTGTCATTTTACCGTGACAACCGTTTCTCAC
>CANQIJ010000224.1 GCA_947624025.1 uncultured Lachnospiraceae bacterium
ACCTGTGCATCCGATGAAGATGTGAAATATCAACGCCCAGCTGCCGCAGCTGTCCGTCTATGGCCCGACAGGCCTCTTCGTTATCCACACA
Organism: uncultured Lachnospiraceae bacterium; assembly: GCA_947624025.1. Taxonomy (GTDB): domain Bacteria; phylum Bacillota; class Clostridia; order Lachnospirales; family Lachnospiraceae; genus UBA3282. The sequence goes on from CANQIJ010000224.1 coordinate 92, forward strand.
GAGCAGTATCGGAGACGCGGCAAACGCATCCTGCAGCTCCTCAGGACTTACGATCTTAAGCCCCGTCGCCTGATCGATATTCCCTGCCATCCTGTTATCGCAGAAAGCTTGCGCCTCAATATGGTATTCCCGAAGCAGATCATAGATTCTGTGGCCGCAGTTCCCTGCCCCAAAGATGACCGGCGCATGGTCCCCCTGGATTTTTGCAAGCATCGCGTCCTTTATTTCCGCGGATTGCCGCATGATCTCTTCCGCTGTTGTGTCAAAATCTCTCATAGTTCCTCCTCTGCCTGTCACAATACGAGCTTATCCTTCATACCAAAAATTTTTTCAGTCCGTATTCTCCCGTTTCTCCCGCAGCATTGTCGAGCTGACCCCCTGCGTATATGGGAAAAAGACAATGTCCGCCCCATTCCTTCTCAAAAACTCTCTGGTAGCCTGCCATTCTATGCTGTCGCTGTGATCGTCTCCGGAAAACTGTACGTCAAACCGATATCTTCTATACGCATCTCTGATTCCGTCATGTTTCGGCGGCAGCTCCTCCACCTGATCCGCATAGCGGCAGGCACGTATGATCTCGCACCGATCCGCGCAGGGGATCACCGGATATTTCTGCTTCTGCCGGTAAACCCCCTCGTCCGACACCACCCCCACGATCAGATAGTCGCACATGCTCTTAGCTTTCTTGAGCAGATTCAGATGTCCTACGTGGAACATATCGAAAGTTCCCGCCACGTATCCCACATGGTATTTTTTCCCCGAAGCGTCACTTTGGGAAACCGCTGTAATACCGTTTCCCGCTTCATCCGCCGTTTCCGCTGCCGCGACAATTCGCGGGGCCGCGTCATACAATTTGTTCCCATCATAAAAAACATAATCGTCTATGCCCATATCCTGCAGCTGCTTCATCACCGACAGATAATTTTTAATACAGACGACCACGCGGTATTCTCCCCTGTCAACAGCCGCCAGCATTTGCGGAGATACGACTTTGAGCCCATTCAGTTCCTTTCCCCAGGCTTTCTCATTGTTATCCACGATCGCCGCCACCGGATAATCCCGGCCATACCACTCCAGGAAATGCTCCGCAAACCGTCCGGAGCCGAATACGATCAGCTTCTTCCCCCTCAGATTGTGAAAGATATCGACAAATCGCCGCCTAAATTCCTCTTCGGAAAAATTCAAACGCTGCCTGTTATTGTTAAGCACGGTATCATTGCGCCGTATTTTCTCATGATAAATACGCAATTGATCTTCATTGCGAAGCCGGATCATAAATTCACGTTCCAGCCCCGCCCATTTTTCAAGCTCCTCTTTCAGCCCGTACCTTTCATACAGCTCATCCGCAGTAATAATATCCGCCGCAGATCCGCCCGCCAAAAGCGTACATATCATCCGGTACAGCACTACCTTCACCGGATAGTCCGGAAGCGCAAACTCCTGATCAAAGAATACAAATTCCCCATCCATATAAAAGCTGTTTAAAGGTACCATGTCCACATAGGCCCTGCTAAATACCTGTCCGTATTCCTCATCTTCTTTTATTTCGGAGGACTGCAGGATCAGATCCCGGAAATGATCCAGGGCTTTTAAGAACGCTTCCTTATCCTTGCGCAGCAGTTCGAGCAGATATACCTGACCCACCGGCGCTTCCACATACGGCATCCAATAGCTATCCTCACGCATACTGCCCTCCACCACCCGGATCCCCCGTGCCTGCAGAGCCATGGCATTTCCGGCCAGATTCCGGATGCGCTCTCTGCCTTCCGGATAAATAGCCCGCTTCTCTACCGTTCCTGTTCTATGTATGAGCGTGTATATACCGTTCTCATGCCCCCGCTCCACAGATGCCGTCACATGCTGCACATCCGACAGCTTCCCGTCCTTGGCGCATTCTACCAGAAACGCATTGGCCATCCGGTGAAACAGCCCATTGGCAATCAACCCGCTGTAAAGAAACTCTTCCTCCAGAAATACCGTGTCCGGATAATGATAGGAAGGAACCGCGCGTGTCGTCAGATTTTCTCTGGGATCATAATCCTGCGCATAGATCAAGAAGGGATTTGACAGATCCGAAAATACTGAAAAGAACTGAAACGCATGAACGCCAGCACCAGTAAGCATCTCTTGGATCTGCGCATAGGAATACATCCTGCCGTCAAACCGGTCCTGCTCTTTGGAATAAACCCTTCGGTAATCTTCAATCGGATCAAAATTCCTCTCCGTATAAGGATCCCTGTCACCGCAGAAATAACGGACTCCCAGACGGTTATTGAGCGCAAGCAGCATTTTCCCGTCAGCCGGGAGTTTCGCGTACACGTTTTCTATGATCTTGCCAATATCCCGTTCTTTCTCTACAAAAGAAGTGAGCAGCACCGTACCGCAGATTTCATCACCTTCCAGAAAATCCTCCAGCTCCGCCTTGCTTTGAAGCACCTTTTTTACGCCGGTAACAGGATACCACCCCGTCAGCGCTTCCGGCAGCTCCCGCAGCAACACCGCTTCTTTCTCCTTATCGATCTTTTGCTCCATACCTCTCTCCACTCTTGTATTGCTCTGCACAGGCTTACGGTTCCGCGTCTATTCTCTTGGCCAATACCGTCATAATATGAGGGAATTTCAGCCGCCTCAAACAGTGCAGCATCTCCCGAAAGCTGTCTGCATTTTCTTTTACCGCCAGAATGACCAGCGACTCCTTTTTCTGCGCTGCCAATTCATCTATTTCGTGTACCGCTTCTCCCTGACATTCCCGGGATTCTCCATGTAGCTCTGTAACCGCAACCGATATCGTCTGATTATCTGTGATTTCAGCTTTTACCCTGCATACCACCCGCTCCCCGTATGCACCTGCTCCATATACGATAATATTTTTATAGCCGGCCAATTTCTCTTTTGTTATCTCCGTAAATCCGATCAGGTACTCTTCCACATAGGCGGCCGGGTCATTTATGATGGCCCTCTGTTCCTCTGTCATATAACCATAGTAAGCCTCATTTCGTTCCTCATAAATCTTCCTCTCATCCTCTATCGTTGCGGCAAACTGCCTTTTCAGTGAAGGCTCGATCCGTCTCAGCGTCCCTATATATGCCAGCATACGCCAGTGAAAACAAATCCGGTACAGTTCCTTGTCCGCCACATTCTGTTTTTCCATAAACCTGTGGATAAAATCAAACTCATTTTTCATGGCATAAACCTTCTGTCTGTTGCGCACGGAGGCTTCCATGTTATCCTGCCTGTAGTTGTAAAACGCCTGATCCAGAAACATGACCCGTTTTGCCCAATAAAAGGTTTGAAACCAAAAGCCGTTATCCTGATAGGAAGCGCCCGGTGTTTCATGATATCGGATATTATTTTGAATGAGCAGTTCTCTTTTATACAAGGCATTCCATGTAAATTTTTCCAGTAAATAAGCGTTTTTTTCCTGATTGGGACAAAGCACTCTGTTATAGATATGCCGATCATCTGCCAGCCTGCGGTATTCCTTCTTTACAGCAGCGTTTTCTTGTTCCCAAGATACATAAAAATCCGTCTTTACGCAATCCAGATCATGCGCTCTGGCAGCATCGTACATCACTCTGTACATATCCCTTTCAACGGTATCATCACTCTCAACGATACCTATGTATGTGCCTTGTGCCAATTGAAGGGCCATATTCATCGTATTCCCGTAACCGGTATTTTCCTTATGAACGACCTTGATCCTTTTATCCTGTGCCATATAATCATCCAAAATAGCGCCGGAATGATCGGTAGAACCGTCATCCATACAGATGATCTCAAGATCGTCAAAGGTCTGTGCCAGGATACTGTCTATACAGGCA
>CANQIJ010000225.1 GCA_947624025.1 uncultured Lachnospiraceae bacterium
TGCCATCAGGGGAATTTGTGACGCTCCGGCACAAATTCTCGTGTGAAAAATCAGCACATCAGTGTGATTTTTCACACAATTTCCTCCATCTTACATTAAAATAAAAAGGCAGCCGCCGGGATCCTTTCCCGCACGGTTACCTTCCTGATAACGTTACCTGTACTCTTAACTGCTTCAAAGAATGTGTCATGCCGTACCGCAATACCTTACGGCAATCGCAGGCGCTTGGCGCCCGTACGCCGGCTTCCGCCGACCGCTTTTCTTATTTTAACCTGTGACGCACCGCTTGTCAAGCCCGTGCCATCGTCCGATGTGTGCTGCCGACGCCCGGTGAAGCCCGCGACGCTATCCGGTGGAGCGCCGCATACATACCTCATAGCCAAGCAGCGTTCGCGGCACGACCTCTTCCCCGTCCAGCATACGCAGCAGCAGGTCACAGGCCCGCGTCCCCAGCTCCTCCACGTCAAAGCGAATGGAAGTGACGGGTATCATGCGGTTTGCAAGCAGTGCGCTGTCGTAAAAGGAAGCCACCCTCATCTGTCCGGGAACCTCTATTTGTCTTTGCTGCAGGGTGTCCAGTACAAGATCACACAGATGATCGTCCATGCACACAATACATTCAGTCCCGGTATCCAGAAGCTGTGAAACGATCCCCTCCACCTCACGGGAATCCTCAACGCCCATCCATATACCGTCCTCATCTGCCGGCCGGCTGTCTTTCCTGCTGTTATCCGGATCAATCCTGCGGCTGTCCGGTCCGCTGCCGCCCGCTCTCCCGTTTCTGTCCGCCAGGGCGGCCTTAAATCCCTGCAATCGGGTCTTTGTGACGATCAGATCCCTGTCGCCGCCGATCAGGGCGATTCTGCTGACCCCCTGCGCCAGGATCCTAGCTGTCAGCTCGGTGCAGGCATTCAGATGATCGTTATCGATCTGCACGACCCCATCGTCGTTCGTGCTCCCTATCGCCACAAAGGGAACGCCGCTGTCCGCAAGAAGCCGCATGGGAGCATCGTCCGCCATCGTCCGGGTGAGGATCACTCCATCGACCTTTCCGTTTGTCACCACGCGCTCAAGCTGTGAGATATCCTCCTTCGTCACCATAGAGATCAGAACGTCATACCCCGCCGCCGAAGCCTTCCTGCTGATCCCAAGCATACACTTCTGAAAGAAGGGCAGTTCCGCGATATGGTAGTCCCCCGGCAGCACCATGCCGATATTGTACGTCTTACTCTGCGCCAGTCCTTTGGCAATGACATTGGGACTGTAATTGTGCTCCGCCACATAGGCAAGGACTCTTTGACGGGTCGCCTCCCCGATCCTGCCCTTCCCGGACATGGCCCTGGACACGGTAGTCTTGGACACGCCGAGAGCCCTGGCGATATCGTCTATCGTCATTTTTTTATCTTCCATAGCGAATCCTTTCCTTGTAACGGCTGATCAGTATAGAGACGACAGGGCCGGCGGAGATTTATCCGCTGACCCATACGTCAATTTCTTCTCCGGCGGGCGGCTCAAATGCCGCTTCAAACTTTGCGGCAAGGTTGTCGTCTACCATGTAGGCTGTCATTTCACCGGCAAGTACCGATCGATTTCTCTCGTTTATACGCGCTTTCCAGATCTCAGTGCCCACATCGATATAATGCAGTTCGCATTCGATATTCCTGTCTGTGTAGAACGCTTTCGCCTCGTCTCTTCCGGCTTTTGTCCAAAAACCCCAGTCCAGAATGACGCTCACGTCTGCCCGGATAACCTCTAACGACTTCTCAAACAGATAACGGCGTACGCCGGCTGCATATTCGTCATGCTTTTCTCCTGCATACAGACCAAATACCGCAAGCATGATCTCGTCCACCGACAGGATGACCGCTTGCCAAACAGCCTGTAACCGCTTTGCGTATGTGCTTTTGCCACAGCATATTTTCCCACAGATAAGAAAGACCTTTGCCATATCCGTCTATTCTCCTTACCCCGGCCGCATCCGGTAACGTCCGCGGTACATAAGATCATATCTTCCGCATCACTTCTGATACAGATAAAAATCATCCAGCGTACCCCACGCCTTAGCAGGCGCCTTAACGGAAGCTCCCACGGTCAGGGTGCCGTCATCACCTACCGTAATGCCGCTGATCACAGGATCATGCCAGTCGCACCAGCCCGTAACCTCGGTATCCTGTGTGAGACTGTCCGTGCCGTTATCTGCGAAGATGGATATCTGCGCGCCGTCGGCATCGCCGCCCTGAAGATACAGTCCGAACTCATAGGTTCCCGGCTCCAGCCCCGTCAAGGTCTGCCGTACCGTGAAATCCATTTCGGAGGTTGACCAGAAATGCAGGGATATGTCACCGCTGTGGGCATCGGAATCCTTATTCTGATAATCCGTTCCTTCTCCCTCGATCTCCCACATGGATGTGTCCGCATCCTCAAAGCTGCCGTTCGCGATCAGGTTCACCTGTTCCACATTGACATGGGCCACGGGTGTAAGAACCGTCAACGCGTTTATCACCGCATCCGAAAGGCCCTGCTCCTGTGCCGTTTCCGCATCCGCGGCCGTCTCTTCACCGGCTTCCGACGCGTCCGTATCGGTCACGGCGATCAGAAATCTGCCGGGCACCTCATAGGAACCGCTCTTTGATGTGTCGATCTGTGCAACGGCTTCCTCGTCCCATTGCACCGCCACTGGAATGACACTTCTGTCATTTAGTACTATGTCAGCCGTGTCAGGCATCTCAACCTCAGCTTCCAGGCCGAGAGAAACCTCTACGTCCGGTATGCTCTCCACCTGCTGTTCGACAATCGTGCCACAATGCAGATATTTGAATACCTTGAGTGATTCAAGCATTTGACCGGAGTAGTCAAACAGCGCCTGATTGTCCCAGGAGCTGCCTCCGTAATATAAACCCGCATCATCGGGATCATAGGCTCCCGCATAGGAAGATGCCCAGCCGGAGCCGTGCTCCTCCCAGATCTTCTGATTGGCGGCGTACACCTCATCGGCATCCTCCGCTCCCTCTTCCCACACGCCGACCGGGATCCAGGCGGGTTCCCAGTAGAAATAACCGAGCGCGGGCTCTCCCACGGCCGCCACGGCCGCGCAGACATCGCGGATCTCATTCGCCTGTCCCTGCACGGTAGCCGGATATTCGGGAAGCACACTGCCCTCTCCGATGCTGTTGCCGCTGCCGTCGCCGTCGCCCGTCGTATAGAGATAGGAATTCTCCGCAACCACTACCTTTTTACCGTAAGTCGAAGAAATCTCCTTAAGCACCGATGTCAGGTTTTCCATCGTACCGTGCCAGAACGGATAATAGGAGACCGCAAAGACATCATAATCGATCTCTTTTCCTTCCAGCTCCAGCTTCTTGGCCATATCCAGGATCTGCGACCTGTCGTTGACATTCGTAAAATGTACCGCGACCAGGATATCCCGGCCGGTCTGCGCCGATACGTCGCGCACTGCCGCCGCCCCCGCGCTTAAGAGCTTCCTTCTTCTGGACCACTCCTTTTCCCCTGCGATCCCATTATTGATCTCGTTACCGATCTGGACCATTCCTACGTCCGCACCCGCATCGATGATCTGCGTCAGGCTGTCCCGGGTAAATTGCTCCAGCGCTGCGGCCTTCTCGTCTATCTCCATCCCCTCCCACGCTTTCGGGCACATCTGCTTCGAGGGGTCAGCCCAAAAATCGGAATAGTGGAAGTCCACGCACAGCTTCATGCCGTATGACGCCGCCCTTTTGCCGATCTCGGCCGCATGCGCTGTATCGTTGGTACCGCCGCCGTAGCTGTTGCCGTCCGCATCATAGGGATCGTTCCAGACGCGGACCCTGATATAATTGACGCCGTTTTTCGCCAGGATGTTAAAGATATCGTCCTCGTTGC
>CANQIJ010000226.1 GCA_947624025.1 uncultured Lachnospiraceae bacterium
CCGGCGTTATGTTCATCTGGGAACGGGCAATTATAATGACAGCACAGCCAAGCTGTATACGGATATCGGCCTGTTCACATGCTCGGAGGAGATCGGGGAGGATGCGACGGCTGTGTTCAATATGCTGTCCGGCTATTCGGAACCCCGCAGCTGGAATAAACTGTCCCTGGCGCCCCTGTGGCTTAAGGACAGATTCCTGCACCTGATCAAACGGGAAAAAGAATATGCGGAGCAGGGGCGCAATGCGCATATCATAGCCAAGATGAACGCGCTGTGCGATAAGGATATCATAGAGGCACTGTATGAAGCCAGCACAGCGGGCGTGAAGATCGAACTGATCATCCGCGGGATCTGCTGTCTTAAGACGGGAATCCCCGGCGTGAGCGAGAATATTACGGTGCGGTCCATTGTGGGAAATTATCTGGAGCATGCGAGGATCTTTTATTTTGAGAATGACGGAAAGCCGGAATATTATTGTTCCAGCGCGGACTGGATGCCGAGGAATCTGGAGCGCCGCGTAGAGATCCTGTTCCCGGTGGAGAAACCCAGGCTGCAGGCGAAGCTGCGCCATATCCTGGACTGTCAGCTTACGGATACGGTCAAAGCATCGGTTTTACAGCCTGACGGCAGCTACGGAAAGGCGGGCAAGCGGGGCAAAGAGTCCTGCAATGCGCAGCTGCAGTTCTGTATGGAGGCAAGGGACGCCGCCAGAGCCGGGAAGCATACCGGAAATGAGCGGGTGTTTATCCCGGAGACGCGGCATGAGGAGTAGTTGACCGGAGCGATTTACTCTGCATCGGAATACTGAGAGAAAGGAAATGCGAAGCATGAAGATCTATCTGGCTTCGGCATCGCCCAGAAGGAAAGAACTGCTTAAGCAGATCGGACTTTCCTTTAAGACCATGCCGAGTACGGTGGAGGAAAGGATCACAAAGACGGAGCCGTCTGAGGTCGTGGAGGAGTTAGCCTGTCAGAAGGCGGTGGACGTCTGCGGCAGACTGACAGAGGAAGGAAAAGAGGATTTTGTCGTGATCGGCGCGGACACGGTGGTGTCCTGCTGGGGAGAGATCCTGGGCAAGCCGAAGGATAAGGAGGATGCCTGCAGGATGCTTAAGATGCTGCAGGGCAGCAGTCATCAGGTGTACACGGGAGTGACGCTTGCGTGGAAGAATCAGGGAATGCCGCCCATGTATCATACCTTCAGCGAATGCACCGATGTGACGATGTATTCCATGACGGAAGACGAGATCCGTAAATATGCCGACAGCGGCGAGCCGATGGATAAGGCCGGCGCCTATGCGATCCAGGGGCTATGCGCGGCATATATACAGGGAATTTGCGGGGATTATAACAATGTGGTCGGACTGCCGGCAGGCAGGGTGTATCAGGAATTGAAAAAAAGGGGTTTTATCACTTGAGGAGGCGCGCTTATGTACGATGAAGCGGTTTTGAAATGTTTTCTGGAAAATCAGGAACAGCTTTTCCCGGAGCGGGTGGCGGAAACGATGGAGGAAGCGGAAGACTTTCTCGAAGAATGTATGGCGGTCGTGGCCGGTTCACCCCGTGAAGTCTGGGAGTATTTTGATGAACAGGGTATCGATATGGAGGATGCGGACGAGGAGGGGATCCTGTCTGCGGACGAGGTCTTCGAGGTCGGAGACGGAAGATACCTGATCGTGGAAGGGTGACGGTACGGCACGGCGAAAGAACTGCCGGATGCGTTGTCATGTGCGCGGTGTATGAGGATGTAAGGATGAAATCCTTCGCATACAGTCCGCAAGGCCGTCCTTATCGTTATCCAGACGGGTGACGATATCGGCGGCTTCTTTTACTTCCGGGGCGGCGTTTGCCATGGCGATACCGCAGCCGGCAGCCTGTATCATGGAGATGTCATTGTCGGCGTCTCCGGCCGCATAGGTGTCGGACAGCGGCACATGGAAATGATCGCACAGGAAATGTACGGCGTTGCCCTTGCCTGCCGCCGGATGAAACAGCTCCAGATACCAGTCGTTAGAGAAGAGGTACTGCACTTTCCCTTGTGCCCAGTCTGCGATGCGGTCGCAGAAAGTCAGCAGCTTAGTGCGGTCGTGCAGATCGATGGCGAGCATTTTATAAGGCTCTTCGGTGAGGAAGGCGGCGTAGTCGTCCGCCTGGATGAACGGCAGATGGACCCGGCTGCGATAGAAGCGCAGCGCCTCGTCCTCCCGGCTGCACACGACGCTGTCCTGCGTATAGGTGTGGATGTGGAGCCCGAGAAGATCGGCTTCCTTCTGCAGATAAGCGACATAGGAAAGCGGCAGCGTCAGCTCCAGTATCTTTTTCCTGCGGTCGCAGTCATAGATGAGCGCACCGTTGTCGGCGATGATGAGGATGCCGGGAGCGTTCAGACCCGATTGTTCCTTGACTTCCAAAATGCTGTCCAGGGGTCTTCCAGAAGAGAAGACGAGCTTGTTGCCTTCGGCGAGAAAGTCATTCAGAAATGCTTTTGTTCCTGCGGAAACCTTGCTTTCATTATTTAATAATGTTCCGTCTAAATCGGTAAACAGTATTTTCATAGGTGTGCTCTTTTGCTGCGTTCATGTGCGGTTGTATGCGCTGTTATGCGGCAGCCTCTTTTTGATCTCTTCAAGACATGACTGTGGGACGAAAAGCCTGCCGTAACCGGATCCTAAATCAAGATCCGGCTTGTTTGCCCCGTGGAAATCCGATCCGCCGCTGAGTAGCAGGTCATATTTCTCTGCAAGCCGTATCATATCGCGTTCATCCTGATGGGAGTAAGTGCTGTATAAAGCTTCAATTCCCATTAACCCGGCGTCTTTTAAGTCGCAGACCAGTCGGTCCAGCTTGTCCGCGCCCATGTGATACAGGGGCGGGTGCGCCAGTATGGGAACACCGCCGGCCTTAAGGATCAATTCAATAGCCTGGGCCGGAGTGACTTTTTCTCTTGGAACAAAATATCTGGTATGGTCGCCGAGATATCTCGTAAAGGCTTCCTGACGGCTTTTCACATATCCGTTCTCATACAGGAAAGATGCATAGTGAGCTCTTGTGATCACAGCGTTGGGACTGCGCTCTATAAGAGCCTCGTATGTGATATCAATACCGGCTTCCTGCAGGTTGCGGCACATTTTGATGTTGCGGCTGGTGCGGGAGTCTACAAATTCCTGAAGCCTTGCGCGGAAAGCGGGCGCATCATAGTTGATATACAGCCCGACAACATGCACATCCTTATCATCATGTCTTGTGGAAAACTCGATACCCGGAATGACCTCGATGGAAGGTTTTCCTTCCGCCGCGAGCCTGCCGGCATGTCCGATGGCTTCCGAAAGTCCCTCTGTTGTGTCGTGATCGGTGAGCGCAACGGCGCACAGCCCTTTTTCAATGGCATAATCCACTAACTCTGCGGGCGCGTAGCTGCCATCGGATCTGCTGGAATGCGTGTGTAAGTCTACTGCTTTCATATCGATACATTACCTTTCCGGTCAGTCGTCGTCCTCCTCGGTTGCGGTACTGGTGTATATCGTACGCTTTCTTGCCATCTCATCACTTTCAAGATACTCGTCATAAGAAGTGATCTTATCGATTAGCGTTCCGTCAGGCAGAATCTCCATGATGCGGTTTGCCGTTGTCTGTACCACCTGATGGTCGTGACAGGAGAACAGCTCCACTCCTTTGAATTTTTTCATACCTTCGTTCAGGGCCGTGATCGCTTCCATGTCCAGATGGTTGGTCGGCTCATCGAAGATCAGACAGTTGGCGCCGCTGATCATCATCTTGGAGAGCAGGCAGCG
>CANQIJ010000227.1 GCA_947624025.1 uncultured Lachnospiraceae bacterium
TGTTTCCAAACGATAACCACAAAGTATCTCCGGAAACTGTTTTTCTTAATTTTATTGCAAAGTGCGGAAACTCAAGCCTATTTGCTTTCGCTATCCCGATCATTGTACTCGTTGTCGATGATCTGTTCAAACTGATCCTGAGGGACCGGCCTGGAGAAATAATATCCCTGCTGAACCTGGCAGCCGATCTCTTTCAGGTAACCGCTCTGCTCCGATGTCTCCACGCCCTCACACAGAGAGACGATGCGCAGTCTCTTAGCCATATCGACCATACAGGAAATAACGATCTTATCGCTTTCCTGCAGAGTATCATCCTTTAAGAATACTTTGTCCAGCTTGATGATATCGATCGGAAGTCTGCTCAGAAGATTTAAGGACGAATAACCGGAGCCAAAATCATCCATCGAAACCTTTGTTCCAAGATTATGTAAACCATCTACCAGCTTAAGCGCCTGCTCCGTGTTGTCCAGATAGATGCTTTCTGTCAGTTCAAACTCGATCAGCTCAGAAGGGATCTTATACTCGTCGAATAATTCCTTCACATATTCCAAAATGCTCATCTTGGAAAGATGCACACGGGACACGTTCAGGGAAACAGGCACTACCTTCCTGCCCGCCGCGATCCTTTCCGCCAGGAACCGAAACACTTCCCTGTACACATAATAGTCCACATCCACGATCTGGCCGCTTCTCTCGATAAAAGGAATAAACTGGTCGGGATAAACGAAGGACCCGTCCGGCTTCTGCCAGCGCACAAGCGCCTCCGCACCGATCAGCTTCAGTGTTGAGGTCTCGATCTTAGGCTGATAATAAACCTTAAATTCATGGTTGGCGATAGCCTTCGGGATCTGGGAAGTGATCTCAACCTCACGTTTGATCCCCTCCATCATACTGTTGTCAAACAGCACGCAGCAGTTCTCCTCCAGCTCTTTGGCTACTTTTCTGGCAAGATTGGCGTTGGAGACCGCCGTCTCCGCGTCCAGGCTCCTGCTGTTCTTGTCCACAACACTGATACCCGAACAGAACTGCAGGCGGCTGTTCAGATACTTTTCCCGGAACAGGACCTCCCGCTCCTCATTCAAATGCTGGATAAAATCTCTGAACTGTTCGTTGGTAATCCCATCGAGCATATAACCCGCCGCCACAAAATTGTCGGAATAAACCCTGGAACAACAGATCATATATTCATTGTTTTCTGTCATTTCTTTGACAAAATCCTGCAGCAGGGCATCGCCGACCTGATAGCCGTAGGTATCATTGATATATTTAAAATGCTTAATATCCGTATAGGTAATGGAAATACGCCTGTCGCCTATATTGTCGATGGCCTTCTGAAGCTTCTTTAAGAAGATCTCATATCTGTCCAGTCCCGTAAGAGAATCCTGAATCGCAGAATTATTCGGAGAAAAATGGTTCATATTGATCTTGTCGAATAATAAATCGCTCATCGTTGTCATCTCATTCCTTTACCGTCACGCAGACCTTTTTTTAACATAATCATTCTACGATGCGGCGCCCGCCCTGTCAACTAACATTTTTTTGCACAACTCCGATTCATTTTTCCGTATGATATGCCCGCATCGGCGTATCATTCCCTGTACGCCGCTATGCCAAGCAGATACTGCCATGTTCTCTGCACGGATGCAATGTCCAGACTTTCCTCCGCCGTGTGGACATCCGACATATCGGGACCGATGGAAATACAGTCAAGCCCTTCTATCCTGGCGGCGAGCAGTCCGCATTCCAGCCCCGCATGGATCGCTTCTAACACCGGTTTCTGGCCGTAAAGCTCCTCATACACTCTGACGGCGATATCCCGAAGCGGCGAGTCCACACGGTAGGCCCAGCCGGGATAGGAATTCCTGACACCGGCTTTGGCGCCGTACGCTGCAGCGATATCCCGAAGACGGCTGCACAGCTGTTCCCGCTCTTGATCCACAGAGCTTCTGACGGCATATGACAGATGCAGTCCCTCCTGATCCGTGATAACGATCCCCAGATTCAGCGATGTCTGAACAAGTCCCGTGAGTTCTTTGCTCATAGCGGTCACACCGTTAGGCAGTGCGCAAAGGCACTCCAGCGCGCGGGCAGTGGATCCCGCCTCAAAGCACTGCGCTGCATCCGTCCGTCCGGCGGTCTTTTCCTCACATACGACCTTAAAGTCCGGATCGTCATCCCCCAATTCACGGCGGATCGCAGTTTCCTCTTCCCATACGGAAGCTGCCGCCTGATCAAGGTTAGTTATGTCAACCTCTATCCACGCATCGGCAGTGCGGGGGATCGCGTTATCCGCCTGTCCTCCGTTCATGGATATCAGCCGGATCCCGAACTGTTTGTTCAGCTGATACAGGATCCGTCCCATAAGAACGTTCGCATTCCCTCTTCCTTTATTGATCTCCATGCCGGAATGACCGCCCAGGAGACCGTCTATCCCTATGTGCAGCAGCCGCACGTCCCCGCCCCGTGCGTCCCTGTCCTGAAGGCTTTCCTTCTGCATGGGAATATCGATGTCCGCCCTGGCGCCACCGGCACAGCTTGTAACGATCACCCCTTCTTCCTCCTGATCCAGATTGATCAGCCGTCTTCCCTGCAGCATGGACAGGTCGATCGCGTGTGCACCCAGAAGACCTACTTCCTCGTCCACGGTAATGACGACCTCCAGCCTCGGGTGACTGATATCATCTGCGTCCAGAAGCGCCATCGCATAGGCTACGGCGATACCGTCATCGCCGCCGAGGCTCGTCCCTTCCGCGCGGATGCGTCCGTTATCTATGCGAAGGCGCAGAGGCTCCTTTGTCATATCTATATCACTGCCAGGTCTGCTGACCGCGACCATATCCATGTGCCCCTGCAGGATCAGCGGCGGCGCCTGTTCGTATCCCGGCGTGGCTTCTTTGATGATAATGATATTCAGGGCGTCATCCTGTATGCACTTCAGCCCTCTGTCAAGCGCAAATTTTTTGAGATGATCGCTGATCTGCCTGACATTGCCCGACCCGTGCGGTATCCGGCTGATCTCTTCGAAATAGTGAAATACGCTCTTCGGCTCCAGATCGTCCAATACGTTCATACTGTTATGACCCCCATATCTCGCTTAATATCCTGTTTGAATGCTCCCATGCCGCCCGGCGGGATCTCCTATTGCACCAGAAAAGCCTTGCAGTCATGCGCATCCAGTCTCACTCTGATCTCTGCTCCCGCATGCGCCTGCCTGCCGCTCCATATTTCCATAAGCTCTGTCTCACGGTAAATCTCTAATTCCTTCATATCGAGGCTGATCTCACAGTCTGCGTCTCCGATATTAAAGAGCGCAAAATACTGTCCGCCATCGGCGCATACCGCCGTCCAGAGAACGATCTCCGTTCCCGCCATCTGTCTGCGCCATACCTGGTGCGCGTGGCGGGATTTCTCATGCATCGCAAGAAGCGCTTCATTGGTCAGAAGACGCATCGTAAAATCATCGAACTTCGTCATCTCTCCGCCGATCATCAGCGGTGAGCGGAAAATACACCACAGCGTCATCATCGTTCGCTGCTCGGCCTCGGTAAATTTCGTCACTTCTGAGACATCATAGTCCTGCCGGAGAGGTCCCACCGGGAGCATATCGGCATCGGCCCAATGCCCTGCCCCGTTATGAATGGACCATTTTTCACAGCGTTCAAACATGTTATACAGCAATTTCCAGTCATCCCAGAAATCGTCCGTGATGCGCCACATATTGGATGTCTGCTTGTATAACTCCGCCTTCTCAAGAAGCGCGGGACCCG
>CANQIJ010000228.1 GCA_947624025.1 uncultured Lachnospiraceae bacterium
CTGGACAAAAAATATTTTCATGCAGAGGTGGACGAGACAAAGAAACCGTTTACCATCGTGATCCCGCCCCCGAACATCACGGGGCAGCTCCACATGGGACACGCGCTGGACAACACCATGCAGGATATCCTGATCCGCTATAAGAGAATGCAGGGGTACAATGCCCTCTGGCAGCCGGGCACAGACCATGCCTCCATTGCAACGGAGGTGCGCATCATAGAGAAGCTGAAGGAGGAAGGCCTGTCCAAAGAAGACCTGGGGCGTGAAGGCTTTCTTAAGCGGGCGTGGGAATGGAAGGAAGAGTACGGCGGACGCATCATCAGCCAGCTTAAGAAGCTGGGTTCGTCCTGCGACTGGGACAGAGAGCGCTTTACGATGGACGAGGGCTGCAATAAGGCGGTCACGGAAGTATTCTGTAAGATGCATGAAAAAGGCTGGATCTACAAGGGCAGCAGGATCATCAACTGGTGCCCCGTATGTAATACGTCCATATCCGACGCGGAAGTAGAGTATGAGGAACAGGCGGGGCATTTCTGGCATATCAAGTATCCGCTTGTGGATGAGAACGGTCAGCCGAGCAGGACGGAATTCCTGGAATTTGCCACGACCCGTCCGGAGACGATGCTTGGCGATACGGCGGTTGCCATCAATCCGAACGACGAGCGGTATACGCACTTAAAGGGCAGGCAGGTGTGGCTGCCGATCGTGAATAAGGCGATCCCCATCGTGGAGGACGAGTATGTCGATATGGAGTTTGGTACGGGCGTTGTCAAGATCACGCCGGCCCACGACCCCAACGATTTTGAGGTTGGAAAACGCCATGATCTGCCGGAGATCAACATTATGAACGATGACGCGACCATCAATGCGAACGGCGGAAAGTATGAAGGCCTGGACCGCTATGAAGCGAGAAAGCAGATCGTGGAGGAACTGAAGGCGGAGGGACTTCTGGTACGTATAGAGGATTATTCGCACAATGTAGGCACGCATGACCGCTGCGGTACGACGATCGAGCCCCTGATCAAGAAACAGTGGTTCGTCAGGATGGACGAACTCATCAAGCCGGCAGTGGAGGCGGTAAAGAACGGTGACATCAAACTGATCCCGGAGCGGATGAATAAGACGTATTTCAACTGGACGGACAATATCCGCGACTGGTGTATCAGCCGTCAGCTGTGGTGGGGCCACAGGATACCCGCATACTATTGTGATAAGTGCGGTGAGATCACGGTGGCAAAGAGCGCGCCGTCTGCCTGCCCGAAGTGCGGCTGTACGCATCTGACCCAGGACCCGGATACGCTGGATACGTGGTTTTCGTCTGCGCTGTGGCCCTTCTCCACGCTCGGATGGCCGGACGAGACCCCTGAGCTGAAATATTTCTATCCGACGGATGTGCTGGTGACGGGATACGACATCATCTTTTTCTGGGTCATCCGCATGATCTTCTCGGGCTATGAGCAGATGGGAGAAAAACCGTTCCACACGGTACTCTTCCACGGACTGGTAAGGGATTCCCAGGGCCGCAAGATGAGCAAGTCTCTCGGCAACGGGATCGATCCGCTGGAGATCATTGACAAGTACGGCGCGGACGCACTGCGGCTGACGCTGATCACGGGGAATGCGCCGGGCAATGATATGCGTTTCTACTATGAAAAAGTGGAGTCGAGCAGGAATTTTGCCAACAAGGTCTGGAATGCGTCGCGTTTCATCATGATGAACATGGAGCAGGCGCAGGAGAGAACCGGCAGATGCGGATGGGAGGTTTCCTATGACGCAGTCAGGCCGTATCTCGAACCGGCGGACAAATGGATCCTGTCAGGCTTAAACACTCTGATACGCGATGTGACGGAGAATATCGATAATTATGAGCTGGGCATTGCGGTACAGAAGGTATATGATTTTATATGGGATGAGTTCTGCGACTGGTATATCGAGATGGTAAAGCCGCGTCTGTACCGGAAGGATACGGATGAACAGGGCAGCACGAATGCGGCGCTGTGGACGCTTAAGCATGTCCTGATCGACGCGCTCAAGCTTCTGCACCCGTATATGCCGTTTATTACGGAAGAGATCTTCTGTACGATCCAGAGCGAAGAAGAGTCGATCATGATCTCCGAGTGGCCCCGGTACGCCGATGATAAGGCATTTCCTGTGGAAGAAAAGGCGATAGGCCTCATTAAGGAGGCCGTGCGCGGCATTCGGAATATCCGCACACAGATGAACGTATCACCGGGCCGGAAAGCGGCGGTTTATGTTGTCAGCGACAAGGCGGATGTGAGACAGGTCTTTGAGGAAGGCAGGCTGTTCTTTGCATCTCTTGCAGGCGCAAGCGAGGTGACCGTACAGGCGGATAAGACGGGGATTGCCGACGATGCGGTATCGGTGGTTGTCATGGGAGCTACGGTTTATATCCCTTTTGCGGAGCTGGTAGACATCAGTCAGGAGATCGAGCGTCTCAGAAAAGAAGAGAAGCGGCTGGAGGGTGAGCTGGCCCGCGTGAACGGTATGCTGAACAACGAGCGGTTTCTGTCCAAAGCGCCGGAGGCAAAAGTGGCGGAAGAACGTGCGAAACTGGAAAAATACAGGCAGATGTCCGCGCAGGTCAAGGAGAGACTTTCACAGCTTCTGAAATAAACCCGGATAAACTTTGCGGTTTCGGGTAATTTGTTGTGGAAAAGTCGGCCGTTTTAGTGTAAAGTAATATTAGAATATTATGGTTTGGGAATCTGAGCGGATACGCAGAGCAGACAGTATGATATGTGAGGGAGGTGGTCGCGTGAGTGAAGCTATGTTTACGGCGGAACAGCTGAATAAGTTAAAGAGCGCCATGTCCAGAGTACTGGAGCAGGATGGGGCTGTTTCCACGTCAACGGCTCCGGCGGAGCTGGAGCCGGGCGAAACAGCAAGCACGGTTTTCCGTGATCCCAATGCGAAGCTGGCCGCAGGTACTTATCTGCGGGTGGATCAGGATGCGATGGCGGCGTGGCTCTATCTGACGCCTCCCGACCAGGGCCAGCTGTATACGAAGAATGATCTGGTGAGTTACCTTGAACAGAAGGGGATCGTCAAGGGCTTTCACAGCTCCAATCTTTCCGCCATGATCAAGAAAAGGGTTTATAACCGGGAGATCCTTGTGGCTAAGGGGCAGAGAAGCGTTGACGGTAAGGACGGATATTTTGAATATCTGTTTACGCCGGAGGAATACGGCGTTCCCAAGATCAGAGAGGACGGAACCGTAGATTATACCAATATCAGTGCGCTGCAGAACGTGCACAAGGGCGATAAGGTCGCGGTGTATCATTATGCGGTGCCCGGAGTGGACGGATATACCGTATACGGCGGTGAGCTTAAGTCAAAACCGGCCAAGGATCTTCCGCCCATGCGCGGGAAGGGAATCCTTCGTGAGAATAACGAATATTACGCGCAGTCCGACGGCAAGGTAGAGGTCAAAAACGGCAAGATCGATATTCAGAATGTGCACGAGATCATGGGCGATGTGACGATGATCATCGGCAAGATAGAATTTTTCGGCGACGTGATCATCAACGGCAACGTGGAGAGCGGCGTGACGATCCGGGCGGGTCGTAATATCGAGATCCACGGTACGACGGGATGCGCTACGCTCTTTGCGGGCGGCGACGTCATCTTAAGCCGGGGGATCCAGGGCGGCGGCAGGATATCCGCA
>CANQIJ010000229.1 GCA_947624025.1 uncultured Lachnospiraceae bacterium
GCTTCTCCACTTTCTGACCAAAATACCACGCATCGCCCGCAAGCCGTACACCCAGCGCGCCGGCGCAGGCAGCTTCTGTCTGTGCGGAATTGGGACTTGCGTGCTGATAGCGGTCGCGCCTGTAAATGCGCCATGCATTGCGCGCAGAAAAATCGCTCTTTGGTTTACATAACTTGCATCCCATGATCATAAGAAGCGCTGAGATACGGCTGGGCAGATAATTGACCGCATCGTCCAGCTTCGCCGCACATCTGCCAAAGTCAAGATACTTTTCATTTTTATATCCGATCATGGAATCCATGGTGTTGACCGTCTTATACAGAACGCCGAGCAGCGCGCCGCCAACCGCCAGATACAGCATAGGGGCGATCGCGCCGTCCGAAGTATTCTCCGCCACCGTCTCAACCGCCGCTCTGGTGATGCCGGCATTATCCAGCCGTTTCGTATCTCTGCCAACGATCATGGACACGGCGTTTCTTGCGCCCTCCGTATCACC
The DNA here is from genome assembly GCA_947624025.1 of uncultured Lachnospiraceae bacterium. Classification (GTDB taxonomy): domain Bacteria; phylum Bacillota; class Clostridia; order Lachnospirales; family Lachnospiraceae; genus UBA3282. The sequence goes on from CANQIJ010000229.1 coordinate 497, forward strand.
CGCGCACAACGCCCGGCAGACCTTCATGCTTTCGTCCTTCAGGCATTTTACAGACAACATTTGATAGCACAGAATACTCTCCAGCACAATGCCCGCCGCCCGGTGAATGCGGTATGCAATGCCAAGAAGCGCAAATGTTGCGCCGCCCGATACGGCCAGCATGATAAGCACGAGCAAAAGTCCGCGCCTCCTCTTAGCCGCCGCGCAGTCAGAGTCACGCCGAAGACGCCGCTCCAGCCACCCGATCAGAGCGCCGATCCATCTGACGGGATGGGGCAGGCTGTAAGGATCCCCGAACACCAGATCCAGAAGGAAGCCTGCGCCGAGACATATAAGTCTGTTGATGATCATGTTCGATACCACTTTATCTGCCGTCCTCCCGTCATCCTTTAAATCCTTGTAGCTTTTCCCGCGGCGAAGCATTCTGTTTCATCCGCCCGTCTCAGACCGTTATCTGTTCCGCAGCAAGCTCCTGTTTCACCGTCATGCGGTACAGGCGGCCGTCGCCCGTGATTTCAAGTTTACATAAGTATCCACCGCCGGGATCGCACCGATAGGCATAATACTCTTTATGCGGCTCGGCGTATCGGCTTAAGATACTCATAACGGTTCCGCCATGGACGATAAAAGCAGTATCTCCGGTAAGCGAAGGAAGCAGCTGTTCAAACGCCTCACAACTTCGCGCCGATGCCTGTGCCCGGGACTCCCCTTCGGGAAAGGGAAGCTGTCCTCCGCTGTCGATCCATGCCTGATACGGATCTCTAAGGCTTCCGTCCGCCATCAGCTCCTCATGGTTTTTATATTCAAAAAGCCCGAAATCCGTCTCCCGGAACCGGCTCTCAGTCTGCGGATCGATCCCGGGATAGATCAGGGATGCAGTCTGCAGACATCTCGTCATGGGGCTTACAATAACCTGCCGCACATCGGGATATATCCCTCTCATCCTGCCGCGCTCTATCGCTGCTCTGCCCTCATCGCACAAGGGCTCGTCCGTTGTTCCGACATATCTGCTCTCAAGATTGCCACGGGTCGCGCCATGCCGTATGAACGCTGCCCTGACCGTGCGCTTGATCGTCTGCCCGATCCCGCAGTACACGCGCTCGACAGACTCCGCCTCCTTTGCCAGCTCGCACAGCACCCGGCCCACGCATTCCCGGTAATCGCGCTCCTCTTTGTCAACAGGAACGATCCCGCCGCCCACTTCATCGCAGATCAGAATGACGTCCGGGTTGTCCCGGATCAGGCTCCGTATATACCGCAGCGCATTCTCCGGCTGCGCGCTGCCGGGCTGCCGTTCCTGTGCCCGCATGATCTCCTGCTGTGCATCCCCTGCGAACTGCACGGCTTCCCCGCAGGGATCGGACATCGGATCGCGGTACATCATCCGGCGGATTATATTATGTAAACCACTTATGCATTTCCACCTGCTCCCGGTTATACACTTCCCACCGCCCCCGGAATTGTCACTTCCCGCCGCACAACCGCTGCCTGTCTGCGTCGGGCAGTCCTGTTCGGGCAGGGGATATCCGTCCCGGCAGATCCAGGCGTCCTCTATCTGATATTTTGCTTTGACATAATCTGTCTTGCCCTGAAAGGCGCCGCCGATCACCAGACGCATGCTCTAATCCTGTCCTTTCCTTCCGTTTCTTCGGCTTATTCCGTCTCTTCGGTTTATTCCGCCTCTTCTGCTCTTTCCCGTTTACTCTTTCCCTTTTTTCACCTGTTCCACATATGCCGTCACTTCATCGGAAGCGCTCTCCATCAGATAGCTTCTGCCGCCCGCATTGCCCGGCCGGTCAGTCAGAAACATCCGGCGAAGCTCTTCCCCCGCCGCCATGACTTCCTCCTGAAATTCCGCAGCCGACACGCGGATCGCGCCCGCGCCCATGATGATGAGCTGCTCCAGCCCGTCAGAGGTCGCCACCCGGACGCGATGCTTCTTACCGATCTCATGCGTCACCTTCTCGATATACTGATCCGCCGTCTCAGCCTCTTTGGTATACACCACGTCAATATTGTGATACCGCTGTGTGCTGCCCGGACTGCCCTTCACCTTATAGGCGTCGAACACGAGGATCAGCCGCATCTTACGATACCCCTGATAATTGCTCAGGATGTCCATCAGCCTGCTGCGCGCGCCCTCCAGATCCGTTCCCGCCAGCTCGCTCAAAAAGCTCCATGCAAAAATGATATTATAACCGTCCACAAGAAGGTATTCTTCCTGCGGTTCCTTATTTTCCCTGCCGTTTGCCGGACAGCGTTTCCCCGTTCCGCCTCCCGCCGCATCAGAACGCCTGCCTGCAGTATTGCCCGGCGCAGAGCCGCTTCGGATCGTTTTGGCCCATCCCTGCCTCTTGCGTTCCTTCGCTCCGTAAGTGCGGTTCATGATCTCGTCGATCTCATCCTGCGCGATAAAATCCTCCGTCCTGCCTGACGGACGTTCTATCCTGTGCGTCTCCTGAACCCTGTCCGCATATTCCGCAGCACTCTGCGCCGATGCATCATCCGTCTTCGCCAGCACACCCGGCAGATGCATATATTCCTCTACCTGATCCCACTCCACCACAAATCCCGCTCCGTGGGCGCAGAATACCGAACTGCACGGATTCTGCGTATCGCGCTGCGCGTCATAACCGATGTCCGCGATCACCTGCTGCGCGTTATGGCAGGGCTCATAACCTTTTAACTCCGTATACAGCCTGCCCCTGCCGCCCGAATAAGCCGCCACCTGCGCCTGATATCCCGCAATCTCCGACGCGGGCACCGTTCCCGTCAGCACCGCGTATTCGCCCACCGTTTCCGGCGCGCCGAATCTGCCGGATCTTGCCTGCATATCGGTCATGCCGCGTCCGATCATGGCCGCCGGCAATTCCAGTCTGAATTGACAGACAGGCTCCAGCAGAATATTCTGCGCCTTGCATAGCCCCTGCCTGACTGCGCGATACGTCGCCTGCCTGAAATCGCCGCCCTCGGTATGCTTCAAATGCGCGCGTCCCGCCATAAGCGTGATCCGCATATCCGTGACCGGAGAGCCTGTCAGCACCCCGATATGCTCCTTTTCACCGAGATGCGTCAGCACAAGCCTCTGCCAGTTCCGGTCAAGCTCGTCCTCACTGCAGCGGGATGCAAATGTCAGTCCGCTTCCCGGCTCACCCGGCTCCAACAGCAGATGCACCTCGGCATAATGC
>CANQIJ010000230.1 GCA_947624025.1 uncultured Lachnospiraceae bacterium
CAGAGTCCGTTGCCTTACCATTTGGCGATAGCCCATTAACATTACATTTTGGAATTATACATTATATTATGTGCATTTGCAAGACCTATTTTTCATTATCACGCAAAAAATACCAAAAAATATTCCCGTAGCGCCAAAGCCCCGGCCGGACGCCCCGCGCAAAACCTTTCGTTCAAAAATCCCTCTGTGTGCCGCAGTCAGGCTGCAGGCACACAAAGGGTCTTCTTAACACATTCGTTGGGTGCGAAACGATCAGATCTCGAACATCAGTTCGCCGTATGTAGGAATCGGCCAGATGTCCTTATCAACGATCATCTCCAGCTCATCCGCCGGCGCGCGAAGCTCTTCCATAACCTTCTTCACGTTATCCTTATAGAAGAATGCCTGCGCCTTGGCGTCCGTCATAGCGGAGGCTTCTGCTTCCGTCTTCTCCAGCTTGACAAGCGCCTTCTGCATGGCTGCCAGCTTGCCGCTGACCTCAGCAAGAAGCTCCGTCTGCATCGATGCGTCCGCGCCCGCCGCTTTGACGGCGTTCACCGTATCGGCCAGAGCCCTGGTATACTTAACGACCGCAGGAATGATCTGCTTGCCTGCCATATCGATCATCGTAAGAGCCTCGATGTTGATGGTCTTTGCATAAGTCTCATAAATGATCTCCTCGCGGGACTCAAGCTCCACCTTCGTAAAGATACCGAACTTCTCAAACAGTTTGACCGCCTTGTCGGTGGTGATCGTACCCGCCGCCTCGATCATGGACTTGATATTCGGCAGTCCCCTCTTCTCAGCTTCCGCCACCCACTCGTCGGAATAACCGTTGCCGTTGAAGATGATGCGCTGATGCTTCGTCAGGTATTCCTTGATCAGATCATGGATCGCCTGCTCCTTGTTATCTGCTTTCTCCAGACGGTCAGCCGCCTCGCAGAACGCTTCCGCAACGATGGCGTTCAGCGTTGTGTTGGGGCTTGCGATGGAATCCGCGCTTCCGACCATACGGAACTCAAACTTGTTGCCGGTAAATGCAAACGGTGAGGTCCTGTTTCTGTCCGTTGCGTCCTTCTGGAAATCAGGCAGCGTCTTAACGCCCGTAAGGAGCTTACCGCCCTCCTTAACGCTGGTAGCAGCGCCTGTCTCGATCAGCTGTCTTACCACATCCTCAAGCTGTTCGCCTAAGAATACGGAGATGATCGCCGGAGGCGCCTCGTTCGCGCCCAGTCTGTGGTCATTACCCACATCGGATGCAGACTGACGAAGCAAGTCGGCATGGGTATCTACCGCCTTCAGGATGCAGGCCAGTACCAGAAGAAACTGTACGTTCTCGTTCGGCGTATCGCCGGGGTCTAACAGGTTCACACCGTTATCCGTCGTGATGGACCAGTTGTTGTGCTTACCGGAACCGTTGACGCCCGCATACGGTTTCTCATGCAGAAGACATCTCATACCATGATGTACAGCGACTCTCTTCATCGCTTCCATCACAAGCTGGTTGTGATCTACCGCAATATTCGCCGTCTCATAGATCGGCGCCAGCTCGTGCTGCGCGGGAGCCACCTCGTTGTGCTGCGTCTTGGCGGTCACGCCCAGCTTCCACAGCTCCTCGTTTAAGTCCTTCATATAAGCGCCCACGCGCTCCCTGATGACACCGAAGTAATGATCCTCCATCTCCTGCCCTTTGGGTGCGGGTGCACCGAACAGGGTACGTCCGGCAAACATCAGGTCTGTTCTCTGTTTATATAATTTCTCATCTACCAAAAAGTATTCCTGCTCCGGCCCTACCGATGCGGTCACCTTCGTCGCCTCCGTATTGCCGAACAGTCTTACGATACGAAGCGCCTGCTCGCTCAGCGCCTCCATGGAGCGCAGAAGCGGAGTCTTCTTATCCAGCGCCTCGCCCGTGTATGAGCAGAATGCAGTGGGAATGCACAGGATCGTGCCGCAGCCGGATTCCTTCAGGAAAGCGGGGGATGTGATATCCCATGCCGTATAGCCTCTCGCCTCAAACGTCGCGCGCAGACCGCCCGAAGGGAAAGAAGACGCATCCGGCTCGCCCTTGATCAGCTCCTTGCCGGAAAACTCTGTCAGCATCTTACCCATCTCGTCAGGATGCGCGACAAAGGAATCATGCTTCTCCGCCGTGATACCCGTCAGCGGCTGGAACCAGTGTGTATAATGGGTCGCTCCGTTTTCAACAGCCCATTCCTTCATCGCCATGGCAACGACATTCGCCGCCTCCATGGAAAGCTCGCCGCCCTCGTTCATGACCTTGACCACTTCTTTGTACACGTTCTTCGGAAGGCGTTCCTTCATCTTACCAAGCGTAAATACATTCTGTCCGAAGATCTCTTCCACATTGAATACTTCGCTCATTTTTTCATCTTCCTTTCCTTCTCCTCATTAGGGCATGAAACAAAAAAATGTTCCAAAAATAAATCTTTTGGAACATCATCGTTCAAGATACCGTTATGATAAGCCGTCAGCCCTTTCTTTAAGATACTCTACTTTTAGAAAAAATGCAATAGGAATCTAAAAATTTTAATCTCAAATTTTTCTTCAGCTGCCTGCAGCGCGCAGAATGTCATACGGCTCCGGGACCACGGACAGGCAGACATCTATGACCTGTTTGGAATGCGGGCAGCTCTCCACGACGTTCCCCGTCTCGTCATACATGGCAAGCACCGTCACGGGCACGTTCGTACCGTCGGGCTTCATGATCTCTATGGAATCCCCTGTACAGAATTTATTGCGCTGTTCGATGCGGGCGCATTCTCTGCCGTCCGTCCGCACGATCCGGCCGACTGTTCCTAAATATCTATATTCATTCACATACGTATTGTTGTCATAGATCTGCATGCTCTCATCCGGTTTCCCGAAATAAAAGCCTGTCGTAAACTGGCGGTAGGTGCACTTGGAGATCTCCGCCAGATACCAGTCCATATTGGCCCGGTATTTTTCTTCGGATTCCCTATAGTCGTCTATCGCCCTCCGGTAGGTACGCGCCACCGTCGCTACATAGAGCGCATTCTTCATGCGGCCCTCTATCTTGAAGCTGTCTATTCCCGCGCCGGTCATCTCCGGGATGTACCCTATCATGCACAAATCCTTAGAGTTAAAAATATAGGTTCCCCTTTCGTTCTCATAGACCGGAAGATATTCGCCCGGCCGTTTTTCCTCCACCACCGCATACTTCCATCTGCAGGGATGCGTACATGCGCCGCGGTTGGCGTCCCTGCCCGTAAAATAATTGCTTAAAAGACATCTCCCCGAATAGGAGATGCACATAGCGCCGTGAACAAAGCTCTCAATTTCCAGGTCGTCAGGGATATTGCGCCTGATCTCCCCGATCTCCGCGAGCGACAGCTCCCGCGCCGAAACAACCCGCTTCGCCCCCTGTTCATACCAGAAACGGTATGTCAGATAATTGGTGTTGTTCGCCTGGGTGGACACATGGATATCAATATCGGGACAGAGCTCCCTTGCCAGCATAAACATCCCGGGATCCGCAATGATCAGAGCGTCGGGCTTGATATCCCCAAGCTCGCGAAAATAAGCTTTCGCCCCTTCCAGGTCGGCATTGTGCGCCAGGATATTGGCCGTCACATGCACCCGTGCGCCATGCGCATGAGCAAATCGGATCCCCTCCGCCATCTCCTCGATCGAGAAATTCTTCGCCTT
>CANQIJ010000231.1 GCA_947624025.1 uncultured Lachnospiraceae bacterium
CGCAAAACGCCCTGCAGAAGCCCCAGAAAGCGTATACTCTGCCGTCGTCATCCACCAGGACGCCCGGATCGAAGCCAAGCTGCGTGAGCTTCGGATTCTCAAAAGGACCGGCAGGGTTTTGGGAGGAAGCGACCACGATCCTGGAGCCGTGATCCTCGGCGGCATACAGATAGAAGGTATCCCCTTTCTGCACCACGTCCGGCGCAAAGAGAATGGAATCGTCAGCTGCACGGTAACATACGCCGTGATACGTCCACTGGGTCAGATCGTCCACCGGCGCGCTCCAGACCACCTGATCCCTGCCGCAGTAGGCAGTGCGCTCGGTGTCATGCGAGCCATAGACATAGACGCGCGTCTCTCCGTTATAGGTAAACACGCGGGGCTCCCCGTCCGGAATATGCTCCCAGAGAGGAAGATAAGGGTTTGCGGATTTCAGTCTTTCTTTCATGATAACCTCCGTTCTGAAGTCTGAAGGGCTTACCGGGATATCCCGTTGCTTTGCGATCTTAACATACCCGTTTGGACAGGCATTCCCGATCACTCTGCGCATGGTTTAAAACGGTCTTTTTCCACCGCCCCATACAAGTCCTTCCCCATTTTTTGTTCAAAATAATCTTTTAACGCTAAATTAGTGTTCCATGCCATTTACTCCTTTTCATTTCTATAAGGCAGCCACCTTCATTTAATGAGCGCCCTCCAGTTACCGTCCTCGATCACATATTGAAATTCCGTCAGATCATCCTCTTCCATCACGCGAAGGAGCGGCTGCAGATCGTTTACCGTATTCACTTTTGACAGTTCTGACTTATTAACCCAGACCATGTCGCCCTCGTCCGAGGATGCCACCTCTCCGGAAAATTCGTCTGTGCGAAACAGAAATACAATGTAGCGCCCATTTTCGATAGGGAACTGCTTGACACCGCATAGTCTTGGATTCCGGATAACAAGACCTGTTTCCTCTTTCATCTCCCGAATGACAGCATCTACGATTGATTCCCCTTTTTCAATATGTCCTCCGGGTAAAGTGAAACCCTTCCAGTCGTCTTTGATCCTGTTTTGTAAAAGATACCGATCCTTCTGATGGATCAGGCATAAAACTGTCAGTTCGACATTTTCTGTTCTCTGCATACATGATATCTCCATATAGGGCGCATGCCCGTGAACGAGAAAAACGCTTCAACTTCTGCAATGCATTTATAAAAATCTTTCTCCAATGATATCACAAATGCATGTAAAGTAATTCCGTCACTATCTCATCTCTATTCATCTATGATCTTCTCCGTAAAATCCTGATTTTAAGATCTATCATTCATTCCTATCACTTGTCAAAGCATCTTCTACAATCCTTATCAAGTATTCAGGCTTCGATATATCCCCTATATCATCAAACACAGCATTGTAGGCAACCAACGCAGTTCTGACATATTGGGCATTTTTTTCGAACAATTCGCGGTTTGGATTCAAGCCAATCTCATCTGCAAACTGGCAGCAAAAAGTAATCGTCGTTCTCGTATTTCCCTCTCTGAATGGATGCACCCTCCAGAGTTTAGCCAATGAATTTGAAAACTGTAAAGCCTTCTCATGTATATTCATGCTATTCCAACGCTTTTCTCTCATTTCTCTAAGCGCATGCTCTGCGTCTTTTCGTATATCCAACACATCAGAATAAGTAACGGACAATCCACCTAATATCGGTTCTTCTTTGTAAATATTCAGTTTACGCTGCTGACCGGCCCATTCAAATATATCCTGAAAGATATAACGATGCATTTGAAGAAGATGGGCATAATTATAGGTACCATGTAACGGCTTTATCGCTATCTCTTTCAACCGATAGGTTACATAGTCTGCTTCTGCTTCATCCAGCAGTTTATTGTCACGAATGTCCAATAGATTTTTCAGGACATCACAATCCTCATACAGATAGATATCCTGCATCTTATTATCCCTCTTTTACTTTATATTTCTTGTCAAGATATTGCTTAATATCCTCCATGGTAACTTCTCCGCGCTTTTCTTTTTCAATGTACTCCTTAAAGTCTTTTGTCGGTTCAAGACCGTCTACTTTTATCATACCTAGTGCATAATTCCATGCCTGCGTATTAGTCATGTGTGTTTCCTCCGCCTTATCACTGCAAATCAAAATCTTCTGATTTGAAATTACTATAATATCTTCCCCTGACTGCTGTAAATTTCAAAACACAATAGTCTGGGTCAGTCACTCCCTCTTTATAATACATAGTGTCACCTTTTCGCCATATTCTTTCTTTCGCTTCAGCAGTTTCTAACACCTCCATCGTTCCAATCAGGCTGACACCTCTGAAAAAACGTCTATCAATGAAATATACGCTTGCTTTGGGATTTTTCTTAAAGCAGCTTACCTTTTGCGATGAAGTATTCGTAGAAAACCATATCGTCTTAATTCCTTCTCTTTCTCTTGGCTTCAGCATCGCCTTTGTAATAGGATAACCGTCATCATCTACATAGGCGATGAAACTTGTACTTGATTTATCAATCATTTTTCCAATCGTTTTCTCTGCATCTCTCATAATAATCCCCCATTTCGTGGCTTGTATCTTTAATATAGATCCTGATTTCTTATCATTTAATAACCTTTATATTATAATATCCTTTTCCCTTACGTTATGAACTCTCATAATGGCAGAAATAAGGGGACAAGATATCCGGTGGACTTCTGTTCTGTGCCGACCGAAGCGGAGCGGAGACAGAAAAACCTGTAACAAATTATAACATATTATGGACAGGGCAGAAAGAACTGATTGCAATGCTTTCAAAATTTTTGTCCCTTTTCCGATGAGCATGATTGTAGTATAATCGAAGCAGGCTCGGCAGCCTGCTTCCCGAGAATTGCTATGCAATTCTCCCGAAATGGTTTACGGTACTGGCATCAGAGAATATGGTATTATGTTAGTGGAGCGAAATTTACCGAGGTGAAGACTAGTGATTTTCAAAGAAACAAAGTTTAAATTGAAAGATGGACGGGAGGCGCTGCTTCGGAGTCCTTGCGAAGATGATGCGGAAGAAATGCTCCAATTCGTCATCAAAGCGTCTGCCGAGACAGATTATTTGATGAAGTATCCGGAGGAGTTTGCAAATTTTACCCTTGAACAGGAAAAGACTTTCATTCGTGAAGACTACCTCAGTCAAAACGGGCTTATGATTGCCTGCTTTGTGGGCGGCAGAATTGCCGGAAATTGTCAGATTTCTTTCCGAACCGGAATCAAAGACCGCCATAGAGCTTCTGTTGCGATTGCGCTTTTGCAAGAGTACTGGAACCTGGGAATTGGAACAAGAATGTTCAAGGAAATGATTCAGATGGCGGAAAAAAGAGACGGTGTCCGTCAAATCGAACTTGAATTTATAGAAGGAAACAGCAGGGCAAGAAGGCTGTATGAGAAGATGGGGTTTCGTATTACGGGAGTTAAACCGGATGCGATACGGTTGAAAGACGGCACTCTTGTAAATGAGTACATGATGCTGAAACGGCTGTAATCTGCAAATTCCTGTTTATCTACTAATCAGAATATGTAAATCCATCCTTCAGTGTGTTATATAGCGGATCTATGTAAATAAGATCAATCTTTCCCTTATGTGTCTTTTCAAGCAATTTCAGTGAAGCAAGATTATCCCCTCAAT
>CANQIJ010000232.1 GCA_947624025.1 uncultured Lachnospiraceae bacterium
TGCTTCCGTTCCCAGCTCTGCATAGGGCGCAACCGGAACGTCTCCGAGCGTGATGACGGCTTCCGCAAGGATCGGGCTGTTCAGCGGGATCCCTGCCACTGCATAGCTGGTGCAGATGGGCGGATGGGCGTGGCAGACGCTTCGAAGTTCACCGTTTTCCCGGTAAGCACGCAGATGCATCTTCAGCTCGGAGGACGGTCTGTACGTCCCCTCCAGCACATTGCCGTCCAGATCCACTTTGACCAGCATCTTTTTCTTCATATAGCCCTTGGACACCCCGGTGGGCGTAGCCCATACTTCGTTTTTACCGGTGCGCACAGAAATATTGCCATCATTGGCCGCCACGAATCCGCGCACGTACATGCGCTGTCCGATGTCGAGGATGGCTTTCTTGGCGGCTTTGTCTGTCATATAGTTCATGTTGTCTCCTTTGTATTATCCTCTAGTATCATTTATCACATGAATTTTGCGATATCATCGCAGGCACGCTTTCGCTGCATTGCATCTCGCAGCGGTGCTAAACTCGAAAAAACCTCGTTAAGCACCGGCGGCTGCAAACCACCTGCTTATGATATCGTAAAATTCATGCGGATACTGCTATGCACAAATACTCATCAAATCTTGAAACTGCATTCCGGCTGCTGTCCTATCGTAAATTCACGCGGGTACTGCTTTGCACAAATACTCATTAAACCTTGGAACTGCATTCCGGCTGCTGTCCTATCGTAAATTCACGCGGGTACTGCTTTGCACAAATACTCATTAAACCTTGGAACTGCATTCCGGCTGCTGTCCTATCGTAAATTCATACGGGTACTGCTTTGCACAAATACTCATTAAACCTTGGAACTGCATTCCGGCTGTTGTCCTATCACAAAATCACGCGGATACTGCTATTCATAAATGCTCGAACAATTTTGCGAACGATTCCGTATATGGCGACCGCAGCACGCCATACTCCGTCACAATGCCGGAGATCAGATCGTTGTCCGTCACATCGAACGCCGGATTGAACACTTTGATCCCTGCGGGTGCCATCGGCTTCTCATACCACATATCCGTTACTTCGCCGGCGGGTCGTTCTTCGATCACGATATCCGCGCCGGTAGGCGTATTCATGTCGATAGTCGATGTCGGCGCGCACACGTAGAAGGGCACGTTGTAACGCTTCGCTACCGTTGCGACCACGGACGTACCGATCTTATTGGCCGTATCGCCGTTGGCCGCTACGCGGTCGCAGCCCACGAACACCGCATTGACCCAGCCGTTTTTCATGACCGTGGCAGACATATTGTCGCAGATCAGTGTCACATCCACGCCCGATGCCTGCAGCTCATACGCCGTCAATCGCGCCCCCTGCAGGAGCGGTCTGGTCTCATCCGCATAAACACGGAAGCGGTAGCCCCGTTCCTGTCCCAAATAGATGGGCGCCGTCGCCGTGCCGTATTTACAGGTAGCAAGCTGCCCTGCATTGCAGTGGGTCAGGATTCCGTCGCCCGGCTTAAGCAGCGTCAGTCCGTGTTCGCCGATGGCCCGGCACACACGAATATCCTCCTCCTTCATGGCGACTGCCGTCTCCTTTAACTTTCGCCTGATCTCATCCACAGGAAGCGTCCGGTTGTCTGTGCACACCCGTTCCATCCGGTTAAGCGCCCATGAGAGATTGACCGCCGTGGGTCTGGCAGAGTTCAGATAATTCTTGTACTCGCAGAACTTCCGGTAAAAGGTCTCATAGTCCTGCGCATCGATCCCTTTTGCCAGCAGATAGATGCCGAACGCCGCCGCCACGCCGATGGCAGGCGCACCGCGCACCTTCAGAAGATAAATCGCGTCCCAGATCTCCTGCGCGGTATGCAGCCGCAGCAGCTCCGTCACCGCAGGCAGCTTCGTCTGGTCGATCACGACCAACGCACTGTCCGCATCATCTAACGCCACCGTCTCATATTCCATGATAGTTTTATTCTGTTCCATATCCGCAAAAAACCTCCGTGCCTTCTTATCTTCAGCCTTCCTGCTGCACTTCCTGATACCATGCATCTATCACGTCATGGATCGTCAGATCGTCTTTTTTGCCTAAGACCGGTTCATATGCATAGTCTGCGCACAGCTTGTTCGCCGCGGCATCGTACACCAGTTTGATCTGTGTAGGTATATCCCGATGGTATTGCAGGCAGAGTTCCCTGACGGATCTTACCTTTTCATTGAGAGCGTTTACCGCCGTCTTCTGACTGCCCAGGGAAACGTCATATTCCGGATCGCCGTTCTTTCGCGCATCGTTCAGCTTATGCTTTTTGACGGTCTTTCCGTTGATCCGGCAGAAAAAATCGGCGGCGATCACGTTGTCCTCACAGGAGCAGTAAATAAAAAGTTTTTCGGCTTTTCCTTCCGTATAGTCCAGACAGATCTGCGTCATATCGGCCTGTAACTGTGAAAAAAAGTCCTCGAAAACGGTTTCGCTGCCTTTTTTGCTGTCTGTTTCTCTGCCGCTTTCTTGATCCATCCTGCTGTTTTCTTGATCCATTTTTCTGTTTTTTGTTCCAAAGAATCCTTTGATTGAAAATCCAGACACCGAATCGTCCTCCGTTTCCCTATGATCTACTTTTGTTTTGCAGATATGAGACTGCCAGATCCGAAAAGCTTCTGCCCACATCGCCAAAATAACCGATCTGTTTTGTGCGGCACAGATCAAGCGCCTTTTCAAATTCCCCGTTATGGATCAGCACGATCACCTCGATCACTTCCTGCTGATAGCGGATATCCCTGTATTGTGCGAGGAAATCTTCTTCCCTGTAGTTTTCGGACAACGAGGTCAATTCTTCAAACGTACGCGCAACGATTCCGTCTATCTGAGAGGGCTCCGATGCCGTATCCTCTTTTTCCCGTATCATAGATTGGATCGTAAACGCGCCGATGCCCCGCAGGCTGACAGGTGCCTTCTTGTTGTCCTCCATTTCCAGAATATCCCACAGGATATCGTCCAGCCAGAAGGGCTTGGCGCAGAAACACGCCTGTACGCGGTCCTCGTGCATGGACAGCACCGCGGAGTAAAACATCGCATTTTGAGTGCGATAAAACACAAAATCCTTCTTTTTCAGATGATAGGTTTTAAAGGCTTCCCTGGTTCTGTTTTCCAGATATTTTGCCAGTTCCTTATACTTCTTCTGCTCTTCCCGCGTCATGTTGTATATTCCTTTCTGCACCAATCGTACCGTAGTCCTGCTGCAGCAGTTTTAACACCGCCCGCCCGATCGTTTCCTCGGAGGCGGAAGATGGGAGGATGATGCGGCTCTCCCCGTCTTTCGGAGAATCATACGCGCCATAGGAATCCCGTACCATCGCCTCCAATGTCAGCGTCTTTCCGTTTCTGAAAAGGGTTACACACTGAAATCTTCGGCTGAAGGAGCGAAAACCGTCGATGCCCTTGATCCCCGTCCGCTGCCAGAATTTAAAGTCTTCCACATCTTTTCGGTCCACGAATCCGGCTTTCTTGGATCTTCGCAGACTTTTCCGGACCATCGCGCCCAGTTCTTTTGGCGGGGTTTTGGCCGCAGCCGTTTCCAGGGGCGGAACGGAAAGCCACGCCACCGAATCCTTCTGTACGGCGTTCGCGATAATGAGGTATCCCTGCATGGGATGATAATAGACC
>CANQIJ010000233.1 GCA_947624025.1 uncultured Lachnospiraceae bacterium
CCTGCCGAAGCGCGGCAGACGCTAACTCCAGATATCCGGTGCCGCCTTCACCGGCGGCCGGGTGAGCCGCCACGATGCCGTAAGGCAGTACGCCGCCCGACATATAACCGTTTAGACACATGATGCGTATCAGTATGCCGAACGCCAGGATCAGGGCTGTCGCCACTCCCGTCAGGATCCGCTGTGTGTTTTTCTGCATCGTCCATTTGGTGCGGGCATACACGGAAACGATCCGGATACACCAGTACAGCGCGGCGGCCGGTATCGCCGCCAGACAACACCATATCGGCCGGTGCAGAGACACGCCGGTCAGATAACCGATCAGCGCGCCCGTACCCAGGCCGATCGTCACGATGCACAGAACAGTATATAATAACCATATCACACAGCTAAACCATGTTCTTCGATAAACCATCATTTGTCTTCCTTCTGTGCTAGATCCGTTCCAGCGCCTGCTCCAGATCCGCAATGATATCATCAATATGTTCTATCCCGACGGACAGCCGGATCAGATCGGGAGCAACCCCCGCCGCCTTTAGCTGCTCGTCATTCATCTGTCTGTGCGTATGGCTTGCCGGATGCAGTACGCTTGTCCGCGCATCCGCCACATGCGTCACGATAGCCGCCAGCTTCAGATAATCCATCATCTTTGCCGCCGCTTCCCTGCCGCCCTTTAACCCGAAGGATATAACGCCGCAGGTGCCGTTTGGCATGTACTTCTGTGCCAGCTCATAATATCTGCTGCTCTTAAGGCCGGGATAATTCACCCACGCCACTTTCTCATGCTTTTCCAGATATTCCGCTGTTTTCTGTGCATTGTAACAGTGTCTCTCCATTCTGAGCGGAAGCGTCTCAAGCCCAATATTCAGCAGAAATGCATTCTGCGGAGACTGCATGGATCCTAAGTCTCTCATCAGCTGGCTCGTAGCCTTGGTGATGTATGCGGCTTTACCGAACTTCTCCGTATAGACAATGCCGTGATAGGACTCGTCCGGTGTGCACAGCCCCGGAAACTTGTCAGGATATGCACTCCAGTCAAAGTTGCCGGAATCCACGATGCAGCCGCCTAACGACACGGCATGTCCGTCCATGTATTTCGTTGTGGAATGCACCACGATATCGGCGCCCCAGTCAAAAGGATTGCAGTTGATGGGCGTCGCGAAGGTATTGTCCACAATAAGAGGCACCTGATGCTCATGCGCCACCTTTGCAAATTTCTCTATATCCAGCACCACGAGCGCAGGATTGGCGATCGTCTCGGCATAAACGCACTTCGTGTTCGGCCTGAAGGCTTCGGCCAGTTCTTCAGGCGATGCGTCGGGATCGACTATCGTGCAGCTGATCCCCATCTTTTTCATCGTGCACGTGATCAGATTGAATGTGCCGCCATATACCGTAGAGGACAATACTACATGATCTCCCGCCTCGCATATGTTGAACACGGCATAGTGGCATGCCGCCTGCCCGGACGAAGTCAGCATCGCAGCAACGCCGCCCTCCAGCTCACAGATCTTCGCCGCCACACAGTCATTGGTCGGATTCTGCAGTCTGCTGTAAAAATAACCGTTTTCCTCCAGATCGAACAGACGTCCCATAAACTCCGACGAATCATACTTAAACGTAGTGCTCTGATAGATCGGCAGCACACGGGGCTCACCGTTTTGGGGTTTCCATCCTGACTGAATACATATGGTTTCCTTCTTATATTTTCTGTCCATCTTATCGCTATGTTTTCCTTTCCCTCTTACTCGCTGTTCCGGCCTGCTCCTCAGACGCCGGGCAGACTCCGACTCTTCTTTATTCCTTATTCATCCCAGTTATGATAGACCGCCTGGACATCGTCATCCTCGTCCAGCAGGTCAAGCGTTCTCTGCATATTTTTGATGGCTGTCTCGTCCGTAAGTTCGACCCAGTTCTGCGGTATCATGGTCACTTCGGAAGAAACGATACCGATACCCGCCTCCTTTAACGCAGCGTCCACCTGGCTCCACTGATCGGGATCGGTGTAGATCTCATAGCTGTCCTCCTCCTCGGAGAAATCTTCCGCCCCCGCATCTAACGCCATCATCATCAGATCGTCCGCATCCATGCTGCACTCTTCCTTATCAATGATGATCAGCCCCTTCTTGTCGAACATAAAAGAGACGCAGCCGGGAGTGCCGACATTCCCCTGTCCCTTTGAGAAAGCGTTGCGGACATTCGCCGCCGTCCTGTTCGGATTATCTGTCAACGCATCCACGATAACGGCAATGCCGTTGGGACCGTATCCCTCATAAGTCACATACTTATAATTGACGTTTCCTCCTTCTCCGGCCGCCTTTTTAATGCCTCTGTCTATCGTCTCGTTAGGCATATTGTTGGCTTTTGCCTTGGCGATGACCTGTGCCAGTTTAAAATTGTTGGCCGGATCCGGGCCGCCCTCCTTGACCGCCACGGCGATCTCACGCCCGATGATCGTGAAGATCTTCCCCTTCGCGGCATCGTTCTTTTCCTTCTTATGCTTGATGTTTGCAAATTTTGAATGTCCTGACATATAAAATCTCCTTTGTTTTTATTATTCTTATTGGTTTCTATTTTTTGCTCTTATCCATCTGACTGATCCTGCTGCGCCTCTATCGGACGGGCAAGCACGGACCGGATCATACGGTCCTTGACCTCCATGATCCTGAAGGTGTAACCTTCATAGGTAAACTCGAAGTCTTCTCCCTCCTCGGGAATATGTTCCAGCCTCGAGATCACGAAACCGTTGACCGTGTCAAAGGGCTCTTCCTCAAAACTGATATCAAGCTGTTCGCCCAGCTCCTCGAGCGGCATCTGTCCCTGGATCACATAACCGTCCTCACCACTCTTGCTGATATAGCTTGCCTCTTCGTCGTATTCATCCTCGATGTTTCCGACAATCTCTTCCAGGATATCCTCCAGGGCGACCAGGCCCGCAGTCTGACCGTACTCGTCTATCACAATGACCATCTGGATCTTCTCCGTCTGCATCACCCGGAACAGGTCGTCGATCTTACGTGTCTCCGTGATAAAACGGGGCTCCCGAAGCAGCCCTTTGATCTTGCCGATAGGCTTGTTCTTCATCTTCTCATTCATCTGCATACGCATCACGTCTTTCAGATGAAGAATACCGACAATGTGATCTATCGTGCCGTCATATACGGGGAATCTGCTGTTGTGCGCGTCAACAATGAACGCGGCCGCCTCCTGCAGCGTCATCGTGCACTCAATGCCGATCATATTGTTGCGGTTGATCATAATATCCTTGGCTTCCTTGTCACCGTACTCGAATATATTATTGATCATCTCCGCTTCATTCGCATGAAGGATGCCCTGCTCGTGCCCCTCGTTGACCATGGACAAGATCTCCTCCTCCGTCACGTCCGACTTCCCCTTTGCCGCCTTCACACCGAAGAGACGCAGGACACAGTCCGCCGTCAGAGAGATCAACGCCGTAAAAGGCCTGACGATACGCACATAATAATAAACAGGCGAAAGAAATAGGCGGAACCATTTTTCGCTGCTGCGCGCCGCAGCCTTTCTCGGAAGCGAAATGCCAAAAGCCACAAATATGTACAGTGTGATAAGCACAGCCGCAGCTGTCGTAAGCGCCAGCACTAACTCCGTATACTCAAGCGCATAGGCG
>CANQIJ010000234.1 GCA_947624025.1 uncultured Lachnospiraceae bacterium
GGAAAAGCAACAAAAAGAAAACCCCACCCCTCAAGAGTGAGGGGCAGGGGAGTTGAATAGGCGAAGCCTATTTTTTAAAATTTTTTTGCAGTTTTATCAGATATGTGGTAGAATATATAAGTCCATGCAGTTAAATGTACAGACGCCGGCCGCACTGTACGGCGGACGGAGTCGGCGGACACGGCCCTGCGGGCCACCGCTCATAGCGGGAATGTCTGGAAATGGAGAACGGTATGATAGAGGTTACGAAGATCAACGGCGTAAAAATTCTTGTTAATCCCGACCTGCTCGAGCTTGTCGAGGAGACACCGGACACCGTTCTGACATTCACAACGGGTCGTAAAATAATTGTAAAAGAAAGTAGACAAGAAGTGAAAAATCTAGTAAAATCGTATAGAAAAGATATTTTTGCAAATTAGTGTAAACAGGTGGAATACATATGGATATAGCTTCAGTCATTGGTTTAATTGCATGTTTTGTCTTGATGATATTCGGTATCGTGTTCGATAAGTCTACCGGCGTGAACTTCGGTACGCTGCCGGGATTCTTTGATATTCCTTCGGTACTGATCACATTCGGCGGTTCCTTTATGTGTATTCTGGCCAGTTACAAGCTGCCGGATTTTTTGGCGGGACTTAAGAGTATCAGGCTGATCTTTAAGACTTCGCCGATGAATGTTGCCGAGATCATCCAGAAGATCATAGATCTGTCCAACATTGCCCGTAAAGAGGGCCTGCTCTCTCTGGAAGAGGCGGCGAGCGATATCGATGACGAATTCCTCAAGAAAGGGATCCTTCTTGTCGTGGACGGCACGGATCCCGAGCTGGTGAGGGCTATCATGGAGACGGAGCTTGCCAGTGTAGAGGGCAGACATAAGGATAAGATCGGTTTCTGGGATAATCTGGGATCCATGGGTCCTGCCTGGGGTATGATCGGTACGCTGATCGGTCTGATCAATATGCTGCGTGACCTGTCGGATTTTGCATCGATCGGTCCTAATATGGCGGTTGCCCTGGTAACAACGCTGTACGGTTCCATTCTTGCCAACTGGATCTGTGCGCCGGTTTCCACCAAGCTGAAGGGCAAGAATGATGAAGAAATGATGGTCAAGGAGATAGAGGTCGAGGGCTTGCTGTCCATTCAGGCAGGCGAGAACCCCCGTGTCATAGAGGAGAAGCTGAAGTCCTTCTTAGCGCCGGGCGAAAGGAATTCCCAGAGCGAAGACGATCTCGGAGGTGAGGCGGATGGCTAAGAGGAAGCCGGATGAACCGAAGAAAGGCGCGCCCGCGTGGCAGACTACTTTCGGCGATCTGATGAATCTGCTTCTCTGTTTCTTCGTGTTGCTTTTTGCCATGTCTACCATTGACGAGGCGAAGCAGGAGCAGCTGGCGGCATCCTTTAGCCAGATGTTTTCCGTATTTGACGCCGGCGCAAGCGCCATAGGCGACGGTATCCTGATCAGTAACGGCGTCAGCCAGCTCAACGAGCTGGATCAGTACATCAACAGTACGGGCAAGCTGGATGACGGAGAAGTCATTGACGAGGATGTGGCGAGTGTACAGGAGAAGATGGAGGAAGCCCAGATAGAAGAATCCGAGGAAATGGCGGAGAAGATACAGGAAGCCGTGGATGAGCAGGATCTCGGCAAGGAGATCGATATCGATATTACGGCACAGTATGTGCAGCTGACCCTGAAGGGCGGTATCCTGTTTGATTCCGGAAGCGTGGAGCTTAAGGAAGAAGCGCTGCCGGTTCTGGATCAGGTAGGCAGGATCCTGGAGCGTTACGCGCCGGGAACGATCGAGATAGAGGGGCACACGGACAATGTGCCGATGTCGGGCGCCAAATATTCCAACAACAATGAGCTTAGCTCAGGCAGGGCGCTGTCGGTGTTCGATTACCTGTTGTCGGTAACGAATCTGGATCCCGCGAACGTAAAGCACTCGGGCAGAGGCGAATATATACCGATCGCGGACAATTCCACGGCGGAGGGCAGGGCCAAAAACCGCCGGGTTGAGATCAAGATCTATAACTCGCTCAGTTCTTACTAATAAAGGAGAGTATTCAGTCATGAAGAAAAATCTGATTTCTATTGTGATACTGGCGCTTTTGATCGTCAATGTGGTGCTGACGGCTGTCATGATGTTCAGTGTAGTGGGCGCGTCCAGGAAGACATCGGCGCTTGTGAACAATATAGCTGCCGCGCTGGATCTGGAATTGACGGCGGAGGGCGAAAACGGAGAGGCGGAGGAAGAAGCCATACCGATGTCGGATATCGAGACATATACGATCGCGGAGAAGATGACGATACCGCTTAAGGTGGAGGTCAATGAAGAGGGAAAAGAGGAAGCCCACTATTTTCTCGCGAATGTCACTCTGTCCATGAACACGAAGGATAAAGGGTACAAGGAATACGGCTCCGAAGAGGAAATGGCAAGCCGCGAAAGTCTGATCAAGGCCGAGATAACCGATATCATCAGCGCCTGTACGGTCGATGAAGCGCGAAACAACCAGGAGCAGATCAGAAAAGATATCATTGCTAAGATCCAGCAGATGTTTGATTCCGAGTTTATTTTCAACGTCTCATTTAGTGACACTATGATCCAATGATGACTATGGCGTAATAGTGCCGCAGGAGGTGAACTTTTCGTGGGAGAGGTACTTTCACAAAGTGAGATTGATAAGCTGCTCAATGCTCTTAGCAGCGGCGAGATAGACGCGGATGAAATGAATGATTCCAACGACAAGCAGGTCAAGAACTACGACTTTAAACGTCCGACCAAGTTCTCGAAAGAGCATCTGCGTACGCTGGAGATCATATACGAGCATTATGGGCGGCTGTTGTCAACCAATCTTCCGGTATACTTAAGAAAAAATATACAGATCTCCGTGGCGAGTTCCGAGACGGTCATCTATTCCGAGTTTACAAACGCTCTCTCCAATCCGGTCATTCTGGGGATCGTCAATTTCCAGCCGCTTGGCGGTACGATCCTGATCGAGCTGGCGACCCAGTTAGGATACGCGATGATCGACAGGATGCTCGGGGGCGCAGGGGAACCGCTTGAGAAGAACAGGGATTTTACAGAGATAGAGATGACGATCATAGAGAAAATGATGGTCGTGTGTATGCAGCTTATGCGGGAACCGTGGAAGAATGTAGTCGATCTCAATCCTATGATGGAGAGGATAGAGACGAACTCGCAGTTCGCGCAGGTGATCGCGCCTAACGATATGATCGCGATCGTCACGCTGAACATGAAGATAGGCGATGTGGAAGGATTTATGAACATCTGTCTTCCGTTCTTTACCCTGGAGTCCGTTATGGATAAGCTGAATACCAAGTACTGGTATGCGACGCTGCAGGAGAAGAGGGAAGAGGATTTCCAGGAACATATAGAATCGCTGATCAGAAGGGTGGATGTTCCGGTCAAGGCCGTACTGGGGCAGACCTATGTGTCCGTCAACGATTTTATCAATCTTCAGGTAGGAGATATCATACGCTTGAATACCGAGATAGAGGACGATCTTCGCATCTATGTCGGCAATATAAAGAAATTCACCGCTTTACCGGGTTCCAGCAAGGATAAATATGCTGTGCGTGTAACGTCGGTAATAAGAGA
>CANQIJ010000235.1 GCA_947624025.1 uncultured Lachnospiraceae bacterium
GGCATGGCGGTCATGGAGCTGCTTAAGAGGGACATCAGGCCGAGGGATATCATGACGAAGGATGCGATCCTGAATGCGTTGACGGTGGATATGGCGTTAGGATGTTCTACCAATTCCATGCTCCATCTTCCTGCGATCGCGCATGAGATCGGATTTGATTTCGATATCTCCTATGCGAATGAGATCAGTGAGAAGACGCCGAACCTGTGCCATCTTGCACCGGCGGGCCCGACGTATATGGAAGACCTGAACGAGGCGGGCGGCGTGTACGCTGTTATGAAGGAGCTGGCAGACATCGGGCTGCTGCATACGGAGTGCATGACCGTGACGGGCAGGACCGTGGCTGAGAATATTAAGGACGCCGAGAACCTGAATCCCGACGTGATCCGCACCGTGGACAATCCGTACAGCAGGACGGGCGGGCTGGCCGTGTTAAAGGGTAATCTTGCCCCGGACGGAAGCGTTGTGAAGCGCTCTGCGGTAGTGGAAGAGATGATGGTGCAT
Organism: uncultured Lachnospiraceae bacterium; assembly: GCA_947624025.1. Lineage (GTDB taxonomy): Bacteria > Bacillota > Clostridia > Lachnospirales > Lachnospiraceae > UBA3282. The sequence continues at coordinate 505 of CANQIJ010000235.1, forward strand.
GAGGGCCCGGCGAGAGTGTTTGACTGTGAAGAAGACGCGATAGCGGCGATCAAAGGCGGTAAGATCAAAGAGGGGGATGTGGTCGTGATCCGTTACGAGGGGCCCAAGGGCGGACCCGGTATGCGTGAGATGCTGAATCCCACCTCTGCCATTGCGGGCATGGGGCTGGGCTCTACGGTGGCGCTCATCACGGACGGCAGGTTCTCCGGTGCATCCCGTGGCGCATCGATCGGGCATGTCTCACCCGAGGCGGCTGTGGGCGGACCGATCGCTTTGGTAGAGGAGGGCGATATCATCAGCATCGATATCCCGAATCTGAAGCTGAGTCTGCAGGTGTCCGATGAAGAGCTTGCGGCCAGAAGAGCGAAATGGCAGCCAAGGGAGCCCGAGGTGACAAGCGGTTATCTGGCCAGATACCGTGAGATGGTGACAAGCGGTAACAGGGGTGCGATCCTGGAAATTCCGAAGAATAGATGAGAGATCACGGATTATTATTGATAAGCGGGAGGAATCAATCATGGTACTGACTGGTGCGGAGATCGTTGTAGAATGTCTGAAGGAACAGGGAGTTGACACCGTGTTCGGTTATCCGGGCGGAACGATCCTCAATGTATATGATGCTTTATATCAGCACAGCGATGAGATAAACCATATCCTTACATCCCATGAACAGGGAGCTGCTCATGCGGCGGACGGTTATGCGAGGGCGACCGGCAGGGTCGGCGTGTGCCTGGCTACAAGCGGTCCCGGCGCGACCAATCTGGTGACGGGGATCGCCACGGCCTATATGGACTCTGTGCCTGTCGTTGCGATCACCTGCAATGTGGTGCTGCCGTCTTTAGGTAAGGATTCTTTTCAGGAGGTAGACATTGCGGGCATCACGATGCCGATCACAAAGCACAATTATATCGTAAAGGATATCAATATCCTCGCCGACACGCTGAGGAATGCTTTTGCCATCGCGGGAAGCGGCAGACCGGGCCCCGTGCTGGTGGATATCACCAAGGACGTGACGTCCAATACCTGTGAGTATGAGCCGAAGAAGCCGATGCAGCCGGAGAGGACCGTGCGCTGTACGGAAGACGAGCTTCAGGCAGCGCTTGCGCTCCTTCGCAGCGCTAAGAAGCCGTTCGTATATGTGGGCGGCGGAGCCGTTATATCCGGCGCATATAAAGAAGTGCGTGAATTCGCCGGGAGGATGGATACGCCCGTCTGTGACACACTGATGGGCAAAGGCGTCTATGACGGACATGACGACGCCTATACGGGCATGATCGGTATGCACGGCACGAAGGCTTCCAATTTCGGAGTCAGCGAATGCGATCTTCTGATCGCTCTTGGCGCGAGATTCTCGGACCGCGTGGTCGGCAACCCGAAGAAGTTCGCGGAGAATGCCAAGGTGCTTCATATCGATATCGACGCTGCGGAGATCAATAAGAATATCAGAACGGATGTTTCGCTTGTCGGAGATCTGAAGACGGTTCTTGCGAAGATCAATGAGCGGCTGGAACAGCAGGAGCATAAGGAGTGGATGGAGCATATCCGTCAGTTAAAGGAGCAGTATCCGCTAAACTACGACGAGCCGCAGTTGTCCTGTCCGTATATCATGGAGGAGATCGACAGGATCACCAAAGGCGATGCGGTGATCACCACGGATGTAGGACAGCACCAGATGTGGGCGGCGCAGTTCTATAAATATTCCATGCCCAGGACGCTGCTTACCTCGGGCGGACTCGGAACGATGGGTTATGGCCTCGGGGCATGCATCGGCGCCAAAATGGGCAGACCGGATAAGATCTGTATCAATATTGCCGGCGACGGCTGCTTTAGAATGAATATGAATGAGCTTGCAACGGCGAGCCGGTATAATATTCCGATCATCCAGGTCGTGATCAACAATCATGTGCTCGGCATGGTGCGCCAGTGGCAGACGCTTTTCTACGGCAAGAGGTATTCGCAGACGGTATTAAACGACAGCGTCGATTTCTGCAAGGTGGCGGAAGGTCTGGGCTGTGAGGCGATCAGGGTGACGAAGAAGGAGGAAGTGGCGCCGGCGATCGAGAAGGCCATTGCGATGAAGAAGCCTGTTCTTCTCGACTGTATCATCCCCGAGGATGACAAGGTATTCCCCATGGTGCCGGCGGGCGCGCCGATCAGCGAGGCCTTTGACGCGGAAGATCTGGCGAGAGCGAATAAATAGACAGTACGGCATATAATACAGAAGACGGAATTGATTAAGGTGACCGGGAGCATCTTATGAAAGTATTTATCAAATATCTGGCGGTCATCCTGGGTATTGTGCTTGTCAGCCTGACGGCAACATACATAGGACTGGCCGTTTATTACCACAATGCATTTGCATATGGAACATGGATCAACGGTGTATACTGTACGGGAAGAAGTATTCAGGAAGTCAATGACGACCTTGCCGGGGACTTTGCCTACGACGGTATCACGGTTTATGATAAGGACGGCAACTCATACGGGATCCCGGCGCAGCAGATAGATTATCAGTTCGATTTTAAGCAGGCGCTGGAGGTTTACCTCAAACAGCAGAATCCGTGGATGTGGATCGAGAGCCTGTATCACGGGGACAGCGTCGAGCTTAAGCCTGTGGTTTCCTATAACAGACAGGCGTTGGAGCTTATGATTGACAGGATCCCTTTTATAGAAGTGCAGAGCGGCCTGGAGGATGAGAAGCTCGAGGTGTCCATCATAAAGACCAATCAGGGGTATGAGCTGTTAAATGAGCGTGTGGGCGTACTTCGGACTGACAAGGCGAAGGAAGCGATCATAAACGCCATAGAACAGTCTGAGACCGAAGTGTTCCTGGAGGACGAAGAGTGTTATGAAGACCTGCCTCTGACGGAGCAGATGCAGGAGACGCTCAGGACCTGGGAAAAGGTGCAGGAAATGCAGCAGTGCGATATCATTTATACGATGGGAGACGACGAGGTAAGTGTGGACGCTTCCGTGGTGTGCGACTGGATCGAGCTTGCGGAGGACGGCAGCTTCGCAACGGACGAGGACGGTGATTTGAAGCTTAGGGAACACGCGGTGGAGGAGTATATCGACACGCTGGCCGACGGATATGATACGGTAGGTGCCAGC
>CANQIJ010000236.1 GCA_947624025.1 uncultured Lachnospiraceae bacterium
CAGCCGGAGTGTGCGGACAGTTTATGCCTTGCGCAGATCGTACCGCCCAAAGGCAATGCTTTTGAGCAGGTCAGGCTGCTTGACAGAAATATATACGGACTGATCAAAGACGGAGCGCACCAGGATAAAGAATGTTTTTATGCGGCCAATCTGCAGGTGCAGATCGATTGCGGGGATTTTGCGGATACCGATGCAGAACTGCAGGCGGTGGAGATGGATATGAATCTGGAGCCGACAAAAGAGTTTCCGTACAACTGGATGTACCGGGGACAGAAGCCGGGCGATGGCAATGTAAGACCGTTTACAATGGATATCGTCTGTACATCGCTCCTCCTTGTGTTCAAGGATTCTGCCGACATACATACGGGATGCGCCCGGGTATGGGTGGACGGAGAGGAAGTCCTGTACGCTGATCCGCATATCAACGGTTGGACACACTGCAATCCCGTTATCTGTTTTAAGAACAGGGAGCGCAGGTCCCATCATGTGGAGGTGCACATGGCGGACGGACAGGCGGACAGGAAATTTACGATTCTTGGATTCGGTTATGTAGAGTAAGCGGGGCGTAAACGGTATGAATTGGAAGAAAGGCAGTATGCCATTTATCGTTGTAGAACAGGACGGCTACGAAGGAGTCAGAAGAATAGCCGGAAAGATAGCGGAGGATATTCGTAATGTGACCGGCGAATGCCCGCCTGTCATTACCGGAGAAGAGCTTAAGGCCGGGAGGCAGGAAAGTGTTATCTTATGCGTCACGGCAGGACGCAGCGGGTTGCTTGAAGAATTGAAGGACAGGGGACTTGTCGATATAAGTGGACTGTATAAGGAGCCGGAGGAGAAGGCCGATATGGTCCCGAAGCGGGAGGTCTATCTGATCAGGCGTATAAACTGTGATCTGTGCGGCGCAAAGAGGGAGATCCTGCTGATCTGCGGCAGCGATAAGCGCGGAACGATCTACGGCATGTTTTCCCTGTCTGAATATATCGGAGTCTCACCGTTGTGTTACTGGGGAGACGCACAGCCGGCGCACAAAGAAGTCATACAGATCGGTGAAGACATAGAGATCCTTTCCAAAGAGCCGAGCGTGAAATACAGAGGTTTTTTTATCAATGACGAGTGGCCGTGCTTCGGAACATGGGTCAACAAGCGGTTTGGCGGATTCAACGCCCAGGCGTATGACAAAGTGTTCGAGCTGTTGCTTCGCATGAAGGGCAATTATATGTGGCCGGCTATGTGGACTTCGTCTTTTCCGCTGGACGGTCCGGGCGGCGCGAATGAGGAGCTGGCGGATCTGTACGGTGTGGTGATGGGATATTCCCACCATGAACCGTGTCTGCGTGCAAGCGAAGAATGGAAAAAGGTTTCCGGTCCCGGCAGCCGTTACGGAGAGGAATGGAATTATTACACGAACGAACAGGGGCTTGTCAACTACTGGGAGGATTCGCTTAAGCGCAGCGGCGGATATGAGAATATGATCACGATCGGTATGCGGGGAGAGTATGATTCCAGTATGCTTGGCCCCGATGCGACGGTGGCGGAGAACGTGGATCTGTTAAAACGCATCATTACAAGACAGAAGGAACTGATCGGACAGAACGTTGACAGAGGCGGGCAGGAGGTGCCGATGCTCCTGGCGTTATACAAAGAGGTGGAAGCCTTTTTTTACGGGGACGGGCAGCTCCCCGGTCTGAAGGACTGGGAAGGGCTTGACGGCGTGACCTGTATGCTCTGCGAAGATAATTACGGGCAGATGCGGACGCTGCCGACGGAGGAGATCAGAAACCGCAAAGGCGGATTCGGCATGTACTATCATTTCGATTATCACGGTGCGCCTGTCTCCTATGAGTGGGTGGACTCCACGCCGTTGTCCAAGACGTGGGAGCAGATGTGCCAGGCATATGAGTACGGCATACGCGATGTGTGGATCGTAAATGTGGGCGACCTGAAATTCCATGAAGTTCCGCTGACGTATTTCATGGCGCTTGCCTATGATTACGACAAGTGGGGATACGGCAACAAGGACAGTTATACAGAATTTACGGATCATATGGTCCGCAGAGATTTCCCAGGGGTATCGCCTGCCGTGCAGGAGAAGATCGGAACGGTTTTTACAGACTATATTGCGGTCAATGCACTGCGGAGACCTGAAGCGCTCCATGCGGGCGTCTATCATCCGTGCCACTACAATGAGACGGACAGGATGCTTGCCGCCGCAAAGCGGATAGAAGAAATGTCCTGCAGTGTGATGGAATATCTGCAGGAGATGGATCGGACGGAGCAAAAGGCAGAGGGAAGGATCGCCGATGCTTATTACAGTATGATACATTATCCGGCGATGGCAAGTATGAATCTGCTTAAGATGCACCTGTATGCGGGTAAGAATCAGCATTATGCCCGTCAGGGGAGGGTCATCGCAAACAGATACGGGGAACTGACAGAAGAATGTATCCGCCGAGACAGAGAGTTCATAAGTGAGTGGGCGGCATTTCTTGGCGGAAAGTGGGATGGTATGCAGATGGCGCAGCATATCGGTTTCACTAAGTGGAACGAGGACGATTACCGCTATCCGCTCACGGTCAAGGTGGAGCCGGCGCACTGCCCCAGAATGAGTGTTTCCCGTACGGATTCGGAACGTGTGGCAGTAAAGAATTACGGTGCGCCCATGATGATAAAGGTGCCTGAGTTTGCCGCTCTCGGACATGATGAAGTCACACTGGAAATCGCAAACGGCGGAACCGGGAGTCTGCATTATGAGATCACGGCGGCGGATGCTGCGGGGATTCCGGCATGGCTGACCGTGTCGCCGATGCAGGGTGACGTCGAACAGCTTGCCAGGGTGACGCTTCGCTGTATCCGTGCCAGGCTGCCTGAGAAGCTTCAGACCGTGCAGCTTCTGATCTCGGACGGCGATACTAAGGTGGCTGTGGAGATTTGCGGCAGGGCCGTGAAGACCGGGGGACTTCCGGTGCACACTTATCATGCCGAAAACGGCGTGATCGCTATTAATGCCGATCATTTTTGTGCAAAGAAAGACACTGCGAAGGGAAGCTATACGCTGATAAAAGGATACGGCAAATACGGTTCGGGACTGAAGGTTCTGCCGAGCACGGTCGATTTTGAAGAAGATGAAGAAAAACCGGAAGTAACCTACCGCTTCTTTCTGGAAAAGGCAGGGGATTATCAGGTGGACATAGTAACTGCGCCCTTTAATTCCGCTGTCAACAGGCGAAGCGTCAATCTGCTGGTCAACGGCCGGAAAGCGGAGCTTCTGCCGATGGATTTTAAGGCCGGTGATTTCAACGATCCCAGATGGGCGGCCGGTGTACTTGACCAGGAGCGCAGATGCAGCATAACGCTTCCCTTCGGCGAAGGGCTGCAGGAGCTGACGCTTAGCGCATTGGAAGCGGGTGCGGTGATCGAGAGAATACTGATCCATAAATCGTCCACGGCGCTGCCCGAAGCTTATCTCGGACCGGAGGAGAGCCGGACGGAAGTGTGAGAAAGATAAATGACAGGAGCTTCCTGTATAATTCAAATATAGGGAATTCCAAGGAAGGTGGTTGATAAAAAGATACCTCAGAGTAAA
>CANQIJ010000237.1 GCA_947624025.1 uncultured Lachnospiraceae bacterium
CCTTGTCGAGCGTCTGCGCTATGGACACAAAATCCTCCGGCGTCTTGCATGCCGCGCCGCCGATAAGGGCCACAGGGGTCACGGAAATTCTTTTATTCACCACAGGGATCCCGTATTCCGCTGAAATATAATCTCCTGTTGCGACCAGATCCTTTGCCGCCTCATATACCTTGTGATATATTTTTTCATTTAACAGCTTTAAGTCCGCGTCTATACAGTCGAGAAGGCTGATGCCGAGCGTGATCGTTCTTACATCCAGATTCTCCTTCTCTATCATTTCATTTGTTTCTGCCACTTCATATATATTGATCATATCTGTTCCCGTCCGTTTCGTTCCTTCCATGCCGCAGCACATTCTTTGATTCTATTCCGTGTTTTACCGCCGGTATAGGAGCGGTCAGATCCTGTGCATCTGGTCAAATATCTCTTCTTTCTGGCACTTGATGATGACCCCTATGCCTTCTCCGAGCTGTTCCAGTTCCTTGGCCATAACGCCGAAGTCTTTCCCTGTCTGATTTGTATCCACAACCATCATCATATTAAAATATCCCTGCACGATGGTCTGGGATATATCCAGAATATTGATCTGATTGTCCGCCAGATAAGTGCACACCTTTGCTATAATGCCTACCGTGTCCCTGCCTACTACCGTAATGATCGTCTTTTTCATCTCTTTGATCCTCCCGCGTATTCCATGCTTCATAACAATCTGTATGAGTGTATTACTACTGTATTACTATATCTCTATCATCCGGGATACCTCATCCCGCTTTGCCACATATAACGGAAAATCGCCGCCCTTGTACGGGGCGTCCGACATCGTCACTTCCACCCGCACGGACTCATACGCAAGCTCCGGCAGATTGTTTTCTTTGCTTAAATGTCCCAGCATGACAGCCTTCATATTATCATGCAGCAGGCGGCTCAAAAGCTTCCCCGCTGATTCATTGGAAAGATGCCCTCTCTCGCTAAGTATCCTCTGTTTCAGATAATAGGGATAAGGTCCCGCCTGCAGCATATGGATATCGTGGTTGGCTTCCAGATACAACACATCCAGATCCTTCAGGCATTCCACCGTATAGTCGCTGTAACAGCCGAGATCGGTAATGACAGCCACCTTCTGTCTGTCGCAGCCGATCCTGTAAGCAACCGGCTCGGCCGCGTCATGGGACGTCCTGATAGGATAAAGCGTCATATCTTTAAGCGTGCATTTCTCATCCGCCTGTATACAATGAAAAAGTTCCTCGTCTATGTATCCTAATGAATTTGTCTGTCTGACCGCCGCGATCGTTCCCCTTGTAGCATATATGGGCAAGTGGTACTTTCTTGCCAAAACACCCAGACCGCTTATATGGTCCGCATGTTCGTGCGTAATAAATATACCGTCGATTTCCGACAGCTTCAATCCCAGTTCGGCCACCCCTGCTTCTATTCGTTTACCGCTGATCCCCACATCGATGAGAAGATGCGTGGCATCCGATCCAACATAGATGCAGTTACCGCTGCTGCCGCTGGCTATACTGCACAGTCTCATAGTAATCTTTTTCCTTTTCAGTGTTTCCAGTATATCTCGATCACCGAACCGCCGTGGATCTTCTCCATATACTGCGCCTCCCGGCCGTCAAGCTTTGTAACGATCCCGCTGCCCTGCGGTTTGGAAAGGTCAAAATCAATGTACTCAAACACATCCACAAACACATATTCCTTCTTGCCCGACAAGCATATCTGCTGCCCGTTGACAGTCACATAGATCGAGTCGGCCCTTCTGCCCGTTTCACCCGGTCCGGCCTCCGGCGCCGTTTCCACCGGCTGCGGCGCTTCCTGTCTCTCCGGGGAGCCTGATGCTGCGCGGTCTTCCGCCCTTGCCGGCGGCTGCTCGCTGTCTGCAGTGTCCTGCGCCGCTTTGTCTGCCGCCTCCGTCTTCGGCTGACCGCTGTCTGCAGCGTCCTGCGCCGCTTTGTCTGCCGCCTCCGTCTTCGGCTGCTCACTGTCTGCAGTTTCCTGTGTTGTCTGTGCCTCGTCCGGTGCGCCTGCTTGACCGCTTTCCTGCTCATCCGGGTTCTGACTGTCGTAATAGCTCCCATCATCCTCCGGCAGATCGGCAAAGGAGTCCGCAATGCCGTTTTCATATTTATCTCGGTCGGAAAGCTGAAGATTTTCCATCGTCCACACTACCGAAAATTCTTCATATACCTTTGTCTCCATGTCCGCCAGTTTATTATTCACATAGATATTCATGTCCTGATTGATGATAACATCCATGAAATCCGCGATCTGGCGCACCGTATAATAGCCCAGTATCTCAATGTCATCATTCTCTTTAATGCTGTAATATCCCGACTGCAGCTGTCCGTTGACACTGGCAAATTTCGGCAGATCGACTTTCTTGTCGTTGACCTCCACGCGCATCGTCGCACCGTATTCGGGAAGCTGGTTAATATCGAGCTGCGCGGGCTCACCCGCCGTTGATTCCTTCACCCGTATCTGGTCGTTGGCGTGGATCGGCGTATAGATATCTGCCTCGTTACCGTTGACGGTGATCACCGCCGCCTCTCCAAAGGCACCTCTTGTGATACGAGGCTTGCCGTTCACCGTATAATTGAGTTCTTTTCCTCTCTTGGGGAACAGGCCGTCATTGGCGAACTCAGCCTGCATCGCCGCGTCTACCACGGCTACCTTGTTATTGTCATAGATCTTGATCCGCTGATCGTTAAAATACACAAAAATAAAATTATTGCTCTGTTCATAGAAGCTCAAACAGATACCGATCGGGGTTACCATCAGCGAATCCCTGCGCGCGTCCGCTTCCAGAAATTCAATGTTCTGCATGACTTCCTCGCCGCGGACGGCAACCCTCTCACGCTGGATCCCCAGCTTATCTGCCAGCGCATCCGTATAGCCCGGAAGCATGCCGCCGCCGCCCACTACAAATACCGCACTTACGGACTTGTCGCCGTTCAGTTCCCTGATCTTATCCGCGACCTGCCCTGTCATGTCATCAATGATCCCGGCAGTTACCTCTCTGACTTCCTCGGACGAGATCGTCTGCGACAGTCCCATGATATCCTTATACTCTATCCTGTCTTTAACGCCTGTCTCCCTCTTGATATGCTCCGCAGTGGCAAAATCTACCAGGCAGTGTTTGGCGATCACTTCCGTCAGGCTGTCGCCCGCAATGGGGATCATGCCGTACGCGATTATGCTGCCGTCCTTGGTGACGGAGATATCCGAGGTTCCGGCGCCCACATCGACCAGAGCGATATTTAACATACGGTACATCTCAGGGATCGCCACCTGGATGGCGGCGATAGGCTCTAACGTCAGATTCACTACCTCAAGACCGGCCTCGCCGACCGCCTTATACAAGCCGTCCACTACATCCTCCGGCAGAAAGGTTGCTATGATATCGGCTCCGATCGTCCGCGCTTTATGTCCTTCCAGGTTCCCCATCGGGTAGCCGTTCATATAATAGCGCACAACCGAATATCCCACGCAGTAGAACTTGATATCCGTATCATTGTTATCGAGAAACTCCTCGTAGGCTTTCTCTACGCCCATGGAATCCAGCGCAT
>CANQIJ010000238.1 GCA_947624025.1 uncultured Lachnospiraceae bacterium
TTTAGCTAATAAAAATGCGGGGAATCCTTGGAATTATCAAGTTTCCCCGCATTTGAACTGTCAAAGATGGGATTATATACATAATATGGAAATCGGTCAATATTGCATTCATTACGTCTTTTTTGACTTTTGGACTGATCCATTTCCCTACTGGTAATTTCTCTGTGTTAGTGGTAAAATGAAAAAAAGCGCTTAGCAGAAAGGTGGATGCATATGGTGAACGCGATCGGCAGTTTCTATGACAATTACACAGCCGCCGGAAGGCCGGAGGATCTTACAGGCCATACGGCTGACAGGAGAGCAGGCGCCGCAGATACACAGGCGGAGCATAGCGCGCAAACGGACGAAGCGGCAGCCAAGAAGCCCGCGGTCATCCGCAACCCCGGTGAATCCACGAAGAAACAGGCAGGGCGCAAGTCCTCCCCTGCAGAGTGCGAGACCTGCAAGAACCGTAAATATCAGGATGGCTCCGACGAGAACGTATCCTTCAAATCGGCGGCGCACATCGACCCCAATGCGGCGGCCGCCCGCGTACGGAGCCATGAACAGGAGCATGTATCGAATGCATACAAGAAAGCGGCACAGAACAACGGCGAAGTCGTCTCCTGCAACGTAGCGATCCACACGGCGGTCTGTCCCGAGTGCGGGCGCACTTACGTGTCCGGCGGAACAACCTCTACGCAGATCAGATATTTCAATGAGGATAATCCGTACCAGAAGGATATGAAGGCCTCCGACGCGGCGGGCAAATACCGCGGCATGAACATAGATGCGGCATTCTGACCACAGCTAAGGGACTGTCACACTGACGTGCGCAGCCCCTTATTTTTTCTTATATGATATATTGATTACGTATGGACGGCTGATCATGTGTTGATCCAGCGCAGATAAGCGTTGATAAACGGATCGATCTCGCCGTCCAGCACGGCGTTCACGTTGCCCGTTTCTTCCTCCGTCCTGTGATCCTTCACCATTGTGTAAGGCTGCAGGACATAAGAACGGATCTGATTGCCCCAGCCGATCTCCTTGACGTCACCTCTGATGCCGGAGAGCACCTCTGCGTTTTCCTCCTGCTTGAGCAGATACAGCTTCGCCTTCAACATCTGCATCGCCTTGTCCTTATTCTGGAACTGGCTCCGCTCGTTCTGGCATGTCACCACGATGCCCGTCGGAAAATGCGTGATACGGATCGCCGAGGACGTCTTGTTGATGTGCTGGCCGCCCGCACCGCTGCTTCGATACGTGTCGATACGGATATCCTCATCACGGATCTCCACATCGATATCTTCCTCAATATCCGGCATGACATCCAGCGAAACAAAGGAGGTCTGTCTTTTGCCCTGGGCATTAAAAGGAGAGATACGCACGAGTCTGTGCACACCCTTCTCCGATTTCAGATAGCCGTAGGCGTTCTCGCCGTTGATCTGAAAAGTCACCGATTTGATGCCCGCTTCGTCACCGTCCAGGCAGTCGATCACATCCACCGTATACCCTTTGCGCTCCGCCCATCTGGTGTACATACGGTACAGCATACCGCACCAGTCGCAGCTCTCCGTACCGCCCGCGCCCGCATTCAGCTTCAGGATCGCGTTGTTCTTGTCATATTCGCCGGACAGCAGAGTACTGATACGGATATTTTCAAACTTCTGCTTAAATTCCCGCAGCTCTTCCTCTATATCAGGTATGATCGCAGGATCATTGTCCTCATACCCCATCTCAATGAGCGTCAGGATATCGTCATACTGCCGTTCAAGACCGTTCATCGTATCCACCGTGTCTTTCAGGCTCTTGGACTCCCGCATCTTCTGGTTGGACTTCTCCGGATCGTCCCAGAATCCCGGCGCCTGCATCTCCATTTCCAGTTCCTCGATCCTCTTCGACTTATTCGCTAAGTCAAAGTGAATCCCTCACTTCCGCCAAGGGACTTTCATAGCTTAAAAGCTCGGATTTCATATTATCCAGTTCTACCACTTAACGTCACCTTCTTTCTTTCATATTACATTTATATTATTGCGAGGCACAGTATTTACCTTCGCCCGCAGCAGTTCTTATACTTCTTACCACTTCCGCAGGGACACGGATCGTTCGGATAGACCTTCGCTTCCATACGCTTCACGGGGCCCTTCTGTACCGTATCGTCCTTGTTCGTGCCCGTCACCTTGGCTACCTGCTCTCTCTCCACCTTCTGCTCGATGCGGACACGGAAAAGCAGACGCACCGTCTCTTCTTTGATATTCTGCGTCATATCATCGAACATCTCATAACCGTTCAGCTTATACTCCACAAGCGGGTCTTTCTGTCCGTATGCCTGTAACCCTGCACCCTGGCGGAGCTGATCCATATCGTCCAGATGATCCATCCATTTTCTGTCGATCACCTTAAGCAGGATCACGCGCTCGATCTCACGGATCGCTTCCGGCTCCGGAAATTCCGCTTCTTTGCTCTCATAGAGCTTAACCGCTTCCTCCTTAAGCTGCTGCTTTAAACTGTTCTTTTTCGGCTTGAGCACACGCGCCGCGCCAACCGGCTGCAGCGGAACGATCGGAAGCAGCAGGGTGTTCAGTTCATTGTAATCCCACTCTTCAAAATCGCTGTCGTCACCGATACAGGTATCCACGCAGTCCTCCACGATGTCCGTGATCATCTTATAGATGGCGTCCCTCATGCTCTCGCCGTTTAAGACGCGCCTTCTTTCCTCATAAATGATCTCTCTCTGCTCGTTCATGACCTGATCGTATTCCAGCAGGTTCTTACGGATGCCGAAGTTGTTGTTCTCAATCTTCTTCTGTGCCGACTCGATCGCTTTCGTCAGTGCGCTGTGCTCGATCTCCTGCCCTTCCGGGATCCCCAGCGCATTGAACATGGATATCATTCTGTCGGAGCCGAACAGACGCATCAGGTCATCCTCCAGGGAGATATAGAACCTGGACTCACCGGGATCTCCCTGACGGCCGGAACGTCCGCGCAGCTGATTATCGATACGTCTGGACTCATGCCGTTCCGTACCGATGATCATAAGACCGCCCGCAGCCCTCGCATCATCGTCCAGCTTGATATCCGTACCACGGCCCGCCATGTTCGTGGCGATCGTCACCGCCCCGTGTATACCGGCATCCGCAACGATCTCCGCCTCCATCTCATGGAACTTCGCGTTCAGCACTTTATGCTCGATGCCGTTTTTCTTCAGAAGCGCACTCAGTTCCTCGGATGCATCGATATTGATCGTACCTACCAGCACAGGCTGTCCTTTGGCATGAGCCGCCTTCACGGCTTCCACGATCGCATGCAGCTTCTCCCGTCTCGTCTTGTAGACGGCGTCCTGCCTGTCAACACGGATCACCGGCTTGTTGGTGGGGATCTCTACCACATCCATGCCGTAGATATCGCGGAATTCTCTTTCCTCTGTGAGCGCAGTACCGGTCATGCCGGCCTTTTTCTCGAATTTATTAAAGAAATTCTGGAAGGTGATCGTCGCGAGCGTCTTGCTCTCACGCTTCACCTTCACATGCTCCTTCGCCTCGATCGCCTGATGCAGG
>CANQIJ010000239.1 GCA_947624025.1 uncultured Lachnospiraceae bacterium
GTCGCGCCCACGTTGACGGTTGCCTGCGCATTGTCGATCAGCACAAAAGCCTCCTGTCCGATCACACGGGTCTTGCCCCTGACGGAATCATCCTCCTCCGCCTCCATTGCGTTCATATGGGATACTTCATGATAATAGTCAACCGGTGCCGATATCTGCGGTATGCCGTCATCGCCGGACGTCCCGTTTCCGCTGACGCTGGACGCAATCGGCGCTTCCTCGTATTCTGACACCTCGATATCGTCCAGTACCAGATTCTGAGCGTAATCATCCGCGACAGTACCCGGTTCCGCCTGAATATTGAGTCTGGTACAGCCGTCAAACGCCGTGCTGTGGATTGTATTGACGGACGGCGGGATCACGATGTCACGCAGCCGCACACAATCTTCAAACGCCTTGACGCCTATCGTCTTAACAGAATAAGGGATCTCCACCGACCTCAGATTCTTACAGTTGGAAAAAGCATACCCCGAAATCTCCCCGGCATGACTGCTGATATTGACGCTCTCCAGATTATAATCGCCCCAGAAAGCATAAGGCTTGATCTTCTCTACCGTACCGGGCATCACATAGCTGTCACCCTTTCTGCCTGCCAGCACCTGATAGAGAGTCGTCCAGCCGTTCTTATTATAGATCGCGCCGTCATCACAGGCAAAATGAGGGTTCGTACTGTCAAAATGCACATTTTCAAGGCTGTAATCGCCCGCAAAGACACCGTTCCCAAGCTCTGCAAGACCCGTTCCCACCGACACACTGCTAAGCATGGGGCATCCGGAAAAAGCCGCATTCTCTATTGTGACCACACTGTCCGGAACGGTAACGCTCTCCAGGCTGTCACAGCCGGAAAAAGCGCCCGATGCAATGACCTTCACATGATCGCCGATCGTCACATGCTTAATATTGTCATTGTTTGCGAACGCCTCCGCTTCTATCCTCTCAACATAATTGGAAATAGACACGTCCTCGGACGTGCCTGTATATTTCACTAATGTCGTCTTATCCATCTGAAAATCAGATGCGGAAGAGGTATCCTCCGCTTCCACATCTGATACAGGGATCTGCGTAACTGCCACCGCCGTAGCCAACAGCAGTATGCCGATCAGATTTCTTATTGTTTTCCCCATAGACTACCCTTTATGCGGTTTTTACCTTAGGACCTTTATCCTTCTTCATAAACAGGATCACAGACAAGCATGCAAGCCCGAGGGATAAGAACCACTTCGGGTGGATCGGATCGCCCGTCTTAGGCGTCGTATCCAGCATACCCTCTGTCAGGTTGCCAGTGTCAACATAGACCGTATACGGTGAAAAGTGCGTCGCCGTAAACCGGATACACGGTACACCGTTGATCGTTGTAAAGTTCTCGTTCAGGTTCTCTAACTGATCGCCGTTTATTACCGCGCCCGCCATATTGTTGCCGCCATAAGCGACAAGCGCATCCGGTATCGGAATCGTGATATCCACGGACAGCCCTGACACATCCGTGATCTTCGTCGTTCCCGTGGAATCATACAGGCTGATATCCATTGCATAGTAGAGGATATTGTCCAGGCTGCCGTACTTATTCGTCAGTGCCGCCGCCACAGCCCTGGTCGCCTCATCCGTCTCGGTGATCTTGACTACAAAGTTATCCGTCGAACCGTTCACATTCGCCGCTGCCAGATCCTTATTGGAAATGCCGGGCTTCGTGATATCCACACGGGTACTGCCGCTGCCGCTGTTGCTGCCCGAACCGTCTCCGGAAGAATTGGCTGAGGCTGTAGTCGCCGCTGCGACAAAATTCGCCGTTACCGTAACATTGTTCGCCGGCATGGTAAACGTCGTCGCCGGAAGACTGACGCTGGCAAGGGTAACGCCGTTAGACTCTGTCGTCCATTTCTGGAACGTCATGCCCGCCGCCGGTTCATTCGCGGAGATGACTACCGTAGAGCCAACCTCATAAGTGCCGCTGCCGCTGCCGTTCTGTACCGTTACCGTGTACCTGCCCACCGTAGAGCCGGAACCGGAAGTCGTCGATGACGTACTGGTCGAACTGCTCGACGTTGACGAATTGCTCGATGAATTATTATTGTTGTTATTATTGTTATTGTTGTTACCGCTGTTATTGCTGGTGTTGCCTGAGTTACGGCTGGTATTCGTCGAGTTCCCGCTCGTAGGCTGCGCCGAATACAGGGCAATGACCGTCTTATGGGTATCGCTGTTGATCAGCGTATTCTCCGTCCAGCCGTCGCTCCACGCCTTGAAGGCATAACCGTCATGTACCGGTATCGTAAATTCATCGCTCAGGTTCCAGCCCATGTCCGCGAAGCTGGCGCCCGGCTCGATATAATATTTGCCGTCATCGGCGTTCGCATTGCGGCCGCTTAACTGTCTGCCGTCGATGCCGTCAATAAACTCAATGGCATACTTACCGTTGACCATCGTTCCGTCTGACGTATACTGTGCAACAAAGATCGTCATGTCCTCCGTGATCTCATCAGTCAGCGTCTTGCCGCCCGTGGTCTCCCAGCCGCTGAAAGTATAGCCCGGCCTGTGGTTGGGCTCCTTTAGGGCCTCTGCCTCCGGAGGCTCCGTGGCATACGGACTCTTCGTCTTATCTACGACCTGCGGCTCCCCTACAAGTGTGCCGTCATAGTCATAGAACATGACACGGTAGGCAGTCAGCAGATAAACGACCATTCCTTCCTTCTCATAGCGCTTGCCGTAACGATAAGCCGCCGAATCCTCATAGGTATAGATATCAACTCCGTTCTTAGGCTGGAATGCGCTGTCGGCGATATCCACCTCACGCCCCGGTATCGTCACAGATAAGTTGCGTTCATCCTCGTTCTCGTCATTAAAAGCGCCTTCCTTGATCTGCGTCACGGTTCTGGGCAGCTTCACTTGCACCAGCCTGATACATTCTGCGAAGCAGTCCTCCGGAATGATGGCAAGCCCTTCCGCCGTGTCAAGATCCACGATAGAGATGTGGTCACAGTCTGCAAAGGCACCGTCCCTGATCTCCACAACACTGCTGATCAGAGTGTCGGGATCCGGTCCGATCACGCTCTTTGCTATGGTTTCCTCGCCCACATCGGATCTGCCTCTGGACATCAGACATTCCACAATATCGTAAGTCTCCGGCGTTCCCTCGTTCTTCTCATACAGGATGCCGTTTAGCGCCGGGTATCTCTCGCTGCCGGTCAGATGGATCAGGTTCGGGCAGCCCCTGAACGGCAGATCGCCCACTTCTTCCACGGCCCCCAATTCCACAGAATCCAACTGCTCACAGCTGTCAAAAGCATAATCCGGCAGAGTCTTTACACTGGTCAGCACGATACTCTTGATATAGTCGTTACCGCGCTTCTCTTCCTCCCTTTCATCGGGAGCCTCATAGTCTTCATAATAGCCGCTGAACAGGCCGGGGGTGGCATCCTTGGTCACGCTTGTATACATCGTATTACTCTCGGGTGCAATATCAAGCCTGATATAAGTATCGTAATTTGTTCCGCACTCCTGATAATAGGAAGATACAT
>CANQIJ010000240.1 GCA_947624025.1 uncultured Lachnospiraceae bacterium
TATCATTGCTGCGCAGTCTATCGGTGAACCCGGTACACAGCTTACCATGCGTACCTTCCATACGGGCGGTGTTGCTGGTGACGATATCACACAGGGTCTTCCCCGTGTAGAGGAGCTGTTCGAGGCGCGTAAGCCGAAGGGACTTGCGATTATTGCGGAGTTTGGCGGCGTTGCTACGATCAAAGATACGAAGAAAAAGAGAGAGGTCATCATCACCAACGAAGAAACGGGAGAGTCCAAGACCTATCTGATCTCCTACGGCTCCCGGATCAAGATCGCCGACGGCGATGTGCTGGAAGCGGGTGATGAGCTGACGGAGGGAAGCGTGAATCCCCACGATCTGTTAAAGATCAAAGGTATCCGTGCGGTTCAGGATTATATGCTGCGCGAGGTACAGCGCGTGTACCGTCTGCAGGGCGTTGATATCGCCGATAAGCATATTGAAGTCATTGTGCGCCAGATGCTTAAGAAGGTGCGCATTGAGAACAGCGGCGATACGGAGTTCCTGCCCGGAACGCTGGTGGATGTTCTGGATTATGAGGATATGAACGAGGAGTTGATCAGGAACGGTAAAGAGCCGGCGGAAGGCAAACAGATCCTCTTAGGTATCACAAAAGCGGCTCTGGCTACGGATTCGTTCCTGTCGGCCGCATCCTTCCAGGAGACGACCAAGGTGCTGACAGAGGCAGCGATCAAGGGTAAAGTGGATTCCCTGATCGGTCTGAAAGAAAACGTTATCATCGGTAAGCTGATCCCTGCCGGAACCGGTATGAAGCGTTACCGTGACACGAGATTAAGTACCGATGCAAACCTGTTCAGCCGCCTTACAGCGGAAGATGAGCTGAACTTCGACGACGGCTTTGAAGATGAACTGTCCGATGATATTGACGATGCCGCAGATCTGGCAGATATAGATGATCTGGAGGATGAGGGCGCGTTTGATCTGGAGGAAGATGCCGCAGAAGTAGAGACGGCGGAGGCAGAAGTTGTGAAATAGGCTTAAACAGGCTATATTCGCAAAAAAATATATTGACAATGCATTCACGTGCAAGTATACTATGTTAGTGTGCATGTGAATGCATTTTTTAATGGTGCGCGAAAATGCACAGAATGTCGGCATATGCGGACAATATTATTATCATAGGAGGTGAAAAGAATGCCAACATTTAACCAGTTAGTCAGAAAAGGACGCCAGACATCCGTAAAGAAGTCAACAGCGCCTGCATTGCTGAAGGGTTATAACTCTCTTCACAAAGCGGCGACAGATACGGCTTCTCCGCAGAAGAGGGGTGTTTGTACTGCTGTTAAGACAGCAACTCCTAAGAAGCCTAACTCAGCGCTCAGAAAGATCGCCAGAGTACGTCTTTCAAACGGAATCGAAGTAACAAGCTACATTCCGGGCGAAGGCCACAACTTACAGGAGCACAGCGTTGTTCTGATCCGTGGCGGAAGAGTAAAAGACTTACCGGGTACCAGATACCATATCATCAGAGGCACACTGGATACGGCGGGAGTCGCTAACAGAAAGCAGGCTCGCTCCAAATACGGCGCTAAGAAACCTAAAGCTGCGAAGTAAACCGAAGTAAATTCACTTCATAGTTTTGCTATACAGGTGTATAGGTTGAAGAGCATGAAAGGAACAGGATTTTGGACCACAAACAGAACTAATTTAGTGTTGGTATTCTTGTCTATAGAAACCGCACGTACACATTGAATTAGAGGACACATGTGAGTACCTGTGATCTATTGTCACGGATAGATTTATGTCCGTGAGACACTATAATAAGGAGGGAAGAATCGTGCCACGTAAAGGACATATTGCAAAGAGAGATGTTTTAGCAGATCCTTTATACAATAATAAAGTTGTCACCAAGCTTATCAACAACGTTATGCTGGACGGTAAGAAAGGTGTGGCTCAGAAGATTGTATATGGAGCATTTGCGCGGGTAGAAGAAAAATCCGGGAAACCGGCTGTTGACGTATTCGAGGAGGCTATGAACAATATCATGCCCGTTCTCGAGGTCAAGGCGAGACGTATCGGCGGCGCTACTTATCAGGTGCCGATCGAGGTTCGTCCTGACAGACGTCAGGCTCTCGGACTCAGATGGCTGGTCATGTTTTCCCGTAAGAGAGGCGAAAAGACCATGCAGGAAAGACTCGCAAACGAGATTCTGGATGCTGCGAACAATACAGGCGCAGCAGTGAAGAGAAAAGAAGATATGCACAAAATGGCAGAGGCAAACAAAGCTTTTGCGCATTATCGCTTCTAGAGTAAATAAAGGAGGAAAAAGCCTTGGCTGGAAGAGAATATCCGTTAGAGAGAACCAGAAATATAGGTATTATGGCGCATATCGATGCCGGTAAGACGACATTGACAGAGCGTATCTTATATTATACTGGTGTCAACTACAAGATCGGTGATACTCATGAAGGCACTGCCACCATGGACTGGATGGAGCAGGAGCAGGAGAGAGGTATCACGATCACATCAGCCGCTACTACGTGTCACTGGACGCTGGAAGAAAACTGCAAGCCCAAGCCGGGTGCGCTGGAACACCGTATCAATATCATCGATACGCCCGGTCACGTTGACTTTACTGTAGAAGTTGAGCGTTCTCTCCGCGTACTCGACGGCGCCGTCGGCGTATTCTGCGCTAAGGGTGGTGTCGAACCGCAGTCCGAGAACGTATGGAGACAGGCTGATACCTACAATGTACCGAGAATGGCGTTCATCAATAAGATGGATATCTTAGGCGCCAACTTTTACGGTGCAGTAGACCAGATCAGAAACAGATTAGGTAAAAATGCGATCATCCTTCAGCTGCCTATCGGCAAAGAGGATGAGTTCAAGGGAATCATCGACCTGTTTGAGATGAAAGCCTACATCTATAATGATGAAAAGGGCGAAGATATCACGATCACGGATATCCCCGCCGACATGGCGGACGAGGCGGCCAAATACCGCGAAGAGCTGATCGAGAAGGTCTGCGAGCTGGACGATGATCTGACCATGATGTATCTGGAGGGTGAGGAGCCTTCCGTAGAGGAGATGAAGAAGGCGCTGCGCAAAGGAACCTGCGAGTGTACGGCGGTTCCCGTTTGCTGCGGTTCGGCTTACAGAAACAAGGGCGTTCAGAAGCTTTTGGACGCGATCCTGGAGTATATGCCCGCGCCTACGGATATCCCCGCGATCAAAGGTGTCGATCCGCAGGGCAACGAAGTCGAGAGACATTCCTCAGACGACGAGCCTTTTGCCGCATTGGCATTCAAGATCATGGCTGACCCGTTTGTCGGTAAGCTGGCGTTCTTCCGTGTGTATTCCGGTACGCTGAACTCCGGTTCTTACGTGCTGAATGCCACGAAGGATAAGAAGGAGCGTGTCGGACGTATCCTGCAGATGCATGCGAACAAGAGAGCCGAGCTTGAAAAAGTGTATTCCGGCGATATCGCTGCGGCGGTAGGCTTCAAACTCACAACGACCGGCGATACGATCTGTGATGAGCAGCACCC
>CANQIJ010000241.1 GCA_947624025.1 uncultured Lachnospiraceae bacterium
GTCGGCCGCTTCGTCCGACTGTTCTTCGCCTACAGGGTCTTCCTCATCCGTATGGCCGGGATCGTCCGTCGCATCTCCACCGTCGGGATCGTCCGTCATATCCCCCTCGTCGGTATCATCGGGCTGAGAGTCCTGAGAGCCCCCCCCGGCTGCTGAGGCGTATCCTGAGAGCCATCCGACCCTTCCTCGGACTGCTCATCGCCGCTGCCCGGTTTTTCCTGCCCGTTATCGTATCCGCCGTCTTCACCGGGCTCTTCCCGGGTGGTATCCGTCTGACTTTCCTCAGATACCGTCTGTCCGCCGCCGGCATTCGATCCTTCTTCCGTCAGTCCGGGCTCTGCGGCCTGTACATACATGGCGTCAGCCGGCAGTGTTCCCACCGCCAGCGCCAGTGCGAACAGCACCGCGAGTCCTCTTCTCATGCTCCTTTTGATCCTTCTTTTCATAATCGTTTTCTCCTGCTCTTCCCCTGTTTATCTTCCATATTTTTCAAAGCTGTCACTACAACATTTGATTGTAGCTATTTTAAGAAAAAATGTCAATAGCTGCCCTGCGGCGGCGCTCCATGCCTACGTATCCGTCTCCAGGCATTTCTGGAGCGCCAGCGTTCCTGTCCTGGCGACCTCCACGATGCTGACAGACTGCATCATATCGATGAGTAGCCTGGTCTTTTCCGGCACATCGCAGATCTGGATGATCATGGTCTTCTTGGACATATCGACGATCTGCGCCTTCATGACGTCACAGATCTCCATGATCTCACGGCGGTTGCCCTTGTTGTATTTGACCTTCATCAGCATCAGCTCCCTGCTGATGCTGGCGCTCTCATCGAAGGTCTTGACCTTGATGACGTCCAGCTTCTTATTGAGCTGCTTCTCGATCTGCTCGATCGTCCGCTCGTCGCCGCTGCTGACGATCGTCATGCAGGATGTGGACGGATCGTCCGTTTCTCCCACCGCCAGACTGTCGATATTGAAGCATCTTCTGGAGAAAAGTCCCGCCACCTTGCACAGCACACCGGATCTGTTTTCCACCAAAACCGAATATATTTTTTTCATAACCGTCTCTTATCCTTTCCGGACTTCTGCCGTTTCTGTTACCTGCCGATCCTCCGGCCGCCCCGACGGACGGCGCGGATCATTTGACCAGATCCATCGGATCGATGATACACTCTAACAGCACCGATCCGCTGCCTGCCAGAAATTCGTCTATCGTCTTTTGTGCGTCCTCCATCGCAGGAAGGCGCATGAATTTCATATCATAGGCAGACGCCAGCTTTTCCAGATCGGGGCTTCCCGACAGGTCCACCACCGAATAATGGTCCTTATAGGTGTAGTGCTGGTATTCCCGCACCATGCCGAGGTAGTTGTTCTTCAGCACGACGATCTTGACCGGGATGTCGAACTGCCGCATGGTGGCCAGCTCCATCATGGACATCTGGAAGGAGCCGTCTCCGCATACGGCAACCACCTGTCTGTTTTTGTCCGCCAGCTTCGCCCCCATAGCCGCCGGAATGGAATACCCCATGGTACCCATGCCTCCGGTCGTCAGGAATCTTCCGTTCTTCACGATATGATAGTTGCATGACCATATCTGGTTCTGTCCTACATCCGCTACATACACCGCGTCATCGTCCATGGACTCGGACAGCATACGGATAAATGCCGCCGGGTCTACATAGGCCGGATCGGGCTTCCTGACGCGTCCCATCGTATCACGGTAGCCGTCCAGCGTCCTGATCCATTCCTCATGCTCACAGCTCAGATCTTCTTTCATGAAATCCGCAATGATATGTCCGGCGTCGCCTACAAGGGGGATCGTCGGCCCTACGTTCTTGCCGATCTCCGCCGGATCTACATCGATATGCACAAGCACCTTATTCTCCGTGATCAGATCGGGCTGGCTTACCGCGCGGTCCGCTACTCTCGCTCCCACCATGATGAGCAGATCGGACTCGTTCATGGCGCGGTTGGCGTAAGGATGGCCGTTATTGCCGACCATACCGTAGTACATCGGATGTTTCGTGGGCATCACGCCGATCCCCATCATGGTAGAGACTACCGGTACACGGTATTTTTCCGCGAAGAGACGCAGTTCTTTTTCCGCATTGCTTAAGAGTACGCCGCCGCCCGCACAGATGATCGGCCGCTTTGCCTTTTCCAGTACCTTCACTACCTTCCGGATCTGTACCGCATTGCCCTTCACCGTCGGCTTGTAAGTGCGCATACTGATCTCCTGCGGATATTTGAAGCGGGAGATCGCGGTATTCTGTACATCGATCGGCACATCGATCAGCACCGGCCCTTTTCTGCCCGAGTTCGCGATATGGAACGCCTCCTTGAAGATCCTCGGGATCTCTTCCGCATCCTTCACCAGATAACTGTATTTGACAAAAGACTCCACCGCGCCGGTGATGTCCGCCTCCTGGAAGACATCGGAGCCAAGCAGGGCGCTGTCGACCTGTCCGGTGATGCACACAAGCGGGATGCTGTCCGCAAAAGCCGTGGCGATCCCCGTGATCACATTGGTCGCGCCGGGGCCGGACGTTACCGCGCATACTCCCACCTGCCCTGTCACACGGGCAAGCCCGCTCGCGGCATGAGCGGCATTCTGTTCGGTCCGTATCAGGATCGTGTCGATCCGCGAGTTCAATATACTGTTGTAAAACGGGCATATCGCCACCCCCGGATAACCGAACACATATTTTACGCCTTCTTCTTCAAGGCATTTTACCATAGCGTCTGCACCTAACATAATTCCTCTCCATTCCGTGCGGAAGGCCGCACAGCCGTGTGATCTCCCGCACTCCTATGATATCCGTATCAAGCCGTATCACTGATGTCAGTATCCTGTATCTTCAAGCTGCAGGAGCCTTTTGGTCAGCTTCACGGCCTCCGCCGCATCCCGGGAATAACCGTCCGCACCGATCTCGTCCGCATATTCCTGAGTGATCACGGCGCCGCCCACGATGATCTTGGCGTCCACCTTTTTCTCTTTGGCGTATTCGATCACATGCCGCATCTGCTGCATGGTGGTCGTCATAAGCGCCGACAGGGCGATCACCTGAGCGTTATTTTCTATTGCCGCCTCTATGATCTTTTCTTTGGGAACGTCCTTGCCCAGATCGATCACTCTGAACCCGTAATTCTTAAGCATAAGGGCGACCAGATTCTTGCCGATATCGTGGATATCGCCTTCCACGGTCGCGATCACCACCGTCGGCATCTCTCTTTCGGACTGTCCGGTCATAAGCATCGGTTCCAGATACCCGATCGATGCCTTCATCGCCTCTGCGCTTGCGATCAGCTGGGGCAGGAAGTATTTTCCCTTGTCGAAAAGCTCGCCGACCTCATTGATCGCACGAAGCAGGACATGGTCGAGGATCTCTTTTGCCTCCAGTCCGTCCTCCAGCGCTTTCTGCGTATCGGCAACGACAGCGTTTCCGTTTCCCTTCAGCACGTCGGCATACAG
>CANQIJ010000242.1 GCA_947624025.1 uncultured Lachnospiraceae bacterium
GCTTTTTCGGCGGCGGTATGCTGTTTATCTCCCAGTATTGGGGTTCGCGGGAGGACGACGGGATCGAGCGTTCCTACGGGATGACATGGCTGTGTATGATGACGGTGGCCGCGATCTTCGGCTGCCTTGCGGTCTTTGCGCCGGAGCTTGTGATGAAGGTCTACACGGATAAGACGGCGATCCGGACGATCGGCGTACAGTACTTACATATCGTGGGGTTTGCCTATATCATGCAGGTGTTTTCTATGGCGATGAGCTGTCTGCTGCGCTCGACGGAGCGGGTCCGTATTCCCATGATCGCGTCCGTTGTGTCCGTCGCAACGAATCTTTTCTTAAACTGGGTCTTCATCTACGGGCATCTCGGCGCTCCTGCCATGGGGATCCGCGGAGCGGCTCTGGCGACAACCTGCGCGGCGGCGGTCAATATGCTTACGATCTATCTGCTGGCATGGAAGAGCGGATATCCGTATCTTTTTCATGTGCGGGGGCATTTCCGGTGGAGCCGTGCGTATCTGAAGAATTTTTTTGTAAAATGCTTTCCGATACTTTGCAATGAAATACTGGTAGGGGTCGGTAACATGGCGATCAATATCACCTTGGGACGTCAGCCGGAGTATGTGATCGCAGCGGTTGCCGTTTTCCGTACATTGGAAGGCCTGATCATCGGCTTTTTCGCGGGATTTTCCAATGCTTCCTCCGTACTGGTGGGAAAATGTGTGGGCGCCGGAGAACTTACTACGGCATATGAACGCGCCAGGCGGCTCGTATACCTGTGCAGCGGCGTGATCTTATCGGCAAATCTTATCCTGTTTGCCGTGCATCGTCCGATCCTGACCCATATGAGCCTGTCGGGCGCATCCTATGACGCGGGAGTGCGGATGATGCTGATCTACGGCGCGGTTTCCGTGATCCGCATGGGCAACTGGATCCAGAACGACACCTACCGCGCGGCGGGGGATGCGGTCTACGGGACGGTGCTTGAAATCGTCTTTATGTATGTGCTGATGCTGCCGTGTGTGCTGATATCAGGTTTCGTCCTGCATCTGCCGTACTGGGCGATCTTTCTGTGCTGCTATATCGATGAGCCCATCCGGTATGTGCTGATGCAGATCCATTTATATTCCGGAAAATGGGTGAAGCCGATCACGGAGAACGGGAAAGCGGCGCTGCCGGAGTTTATGTCCGGCCGAAAAAGGCGGGGCAGGAGCAAGCCCGCCGGGCAGAAAGCTGTTCTATAGGCACACAATGATACGGTTGAAAAGAGGTAATATAATTTGAAGAAGTTAAAACATTTTGCGGAAGCGGTTATTACGCCATGCGCCTTATATCTTCTGGCGGTCATGCCGCGCATGGCACACCGGCCCGATACAAGTCTTTTTGATCAAAAGTATTTTGCCCACAGGGGGCTTCATGACAACACCGGAGATGCGCCGGAGAATTCTATGGCGGCGTTTCGCAAAGCGGTGGAGGCGGGGTACGGCATAGAGCTGGACGTGCATGTGACAAGAGACGGTATTCCCGTGGTATTCCATGATCATACGCCGGAGCGCATGTGCGGTGTATCCGGCACACGTCAGATCAGGGACTATACCTATGCGGAGCTGCAGGCATTCAGGCTGGGGAATTCCAATGAGCGTATTCCCAGGCTGGAGGATGTGCTTCTTATGGTGCAGGGGCGCGTGCCGTTAATTGTGGAGATCAAATCCGAGGACGCCGACATATCGCTGTGTGCGCCGATCGATGAGCTGCTGCGGGCATATGACGGAGCGTACTGCATAGAATCTTTTAACCCTGTGGTGCTGTTATGGTTCAGACGCTACCACCGTGAGGTGGTAAGAGGGCAGCTTGCATCGGATCTGCATAAGAACGGTGAGTATAATAGTTTTCTTTCCTTTTTCCTGACACATTTGTTGTTCAATTTTCTGGCCAAACCGGATTTTATCGCGTACGACCGGGAGTATGAGCGGGAGCCGGGCCGCAGGATATGCCGCAGACTGTACAGGATACCCTCTGCGGCATGGACGGTGCGAAGCCGCGAAGAAGCGGAAAAACTGCAAAAGGAGTTCGATCTTTTTATCTTTGAAGGTTTCCGGCCGTAATTTTTATGCATAATTACAAAAAAATAAGTGTCAAACTGGAAAAAATATGGTAAAATATAAAAATAGTACGTGGAGGCTGCTTAAGTCGACCAGTTAAAAGGAAAAGAGAGGGTAAAAACTATGGCGAAATGGGTGTACTTATTTGAAGAGGGTAATGCCGACATGCGCAATCTTCTCGGCGGTAAAGGGGCGAATCTTGCCGAGATGACCAATCTTGGCTTACCGATTCCGCAGGGGTTTACGGTAACAACCGAAGCCTGTACCGACTACTACAGTAACGGCAGACAGATCGCGGATGAGATCAAAGATCAGATTTTTGCAGCTCTTGCCAATCTGGAGCAGAAGCAGGGCAAGAAATTCGGCGATACCGAGAATCCGCTCCTTGTATCGGTACGTTCCGGCGCGCGAGCTTCCATGCCGGGTATGATGGATACGATCTTGAATCTGGGACTGAATGATGTGGCCGTGGAAGGGTTTGCGAAGAAGACAGGTAATCCAAGATTTGCCTACGATTCTTACAGAAGATTCATCCAGATGTTCTCGGATGTTGTTATGGAGATTCCCAAGTCTTATTTTGAAAGGATCCTGGACGAGATCAAGGATGCCAAAGGCGTCAAGTACGATACGGAGCTTACGGCGGACGATCTGAAGGATATCATTGTCAGATTCAAGCAGATATACAAAGAGAATAAAGGTGAAGATTTCCCTCAGGAGCCGAAGGTACAGCTGATGGAGGCTGTCAAGGCAGTGTTCCGTTCATGGGATAACGAGAGAGCCATCGTATACAGAAGAATGAACGATATTCCGGGAGACTGGGGTACGGCAGTTAATGTACAGGCTATGGTATTCGGTAATATGGGCGATACATCGGGCACGGGCGTTGCCTTTACCAGAAACCCTTCAACCGGCGCGAAAGGCATCTACGGAGAGTATCTGATCAACGCACAGGGCGAGGATGTGGTAGCCGGTATCCGTACGCCGCAGCCGATCACCAAGCTGGCGGAGGATCTGCCGGAATGTTATAAGCAGTTTATAGAGATCGCCAATAAACTGGAAGATCATTACCGTGATATGCAGGATATGGAGTTTACCATCGAGAACGGCAGACTGTTCTTCCTGCAGACGCGTAACGGTAAGAGGACCGCTCCGGCAGCGATCCAGATCGCTTGTGATCTGGTTGACGAGGGCAAGATCACTCCCGAGGAGGCGGTGCTTCGTATTGAGGCAAAGTCCCTCGACCAGCTGCTTCATCCGACCTTTGATCCGGATGCGCTGAAAGCGGGTCAGGTGATCGGACAGGCGCTTCCCGCATCACCGGGTGCAGCGGCAGGTAAGGTATACTTTACCGCAGAGGAAGCTAAGGCGGCAC
>CANQIJ010000243.1 GCA_947624025.1 uncultured Lachnospiraceae bacterium
TTCTTGAGACGCAGATTGCTGAATCTGCGTCCATTGTACCATACAATTACACATTCCGACAAGAAGAGATTCTGAATCCTTTGGCAGCGATCCCTACAGAACATTCCGGTAGAAATCGCTGATCACCGACTCCGCGGGCTTCCCGCAGAAATCATAACCGCAGTCCTTTAACGCCTCCTTCTGAGAACGCTGACGCCACGCCCAGTCCCACAGGCAGAATCCGTTCACGAAATCCCTGCTGCCCGCCTTACGGAACATCTCCGCATACCAGTCAGCCTGTTCCGCCAGCGCCTGCCCGCCGCGCACCCTCCAGTCATTGGGAACCTTCGACGCCCCCGCCACAGACATGCAGCCCGCTTCGGCGAAGAAAAAGGGCTTGTTGAATTTTCGGACAGTCTTTTCGATCCTGTCTAATTGACTATCCCAGTCATCTATCGGATAATATCCGCTGGACGAGATCACATCGACACAGTCCCACCAGGTCACATTGTCTTCCTGATATTTGTCCGTATTGTAAGAGACAAGCCCGCCGTATACCGTTCTGATATCGCCGATCAGGCGCCTCCACTCCCTGTCCCGCCGCTCCGACATGACCATCTCGCAGCCCGGCAGGAACATCTCGCAGCCCGTCGTCTCCGCAAGCCTTGCAAAATGAAGCTGGAAATCCGTGTATGCCTCAAACCATGTGCTCCACTTCGGCTCGCACGGCACATCCTTATCGAAAAAATTGATATGCGCCCTCCACGTACCGTTCTTACAGTTTACCGTAGGCTTCAAACCGACTGCCAGCCCCTTGCCGTGTATATAATCGACCATTCTGGTCAATTCTTCGTCCGACATAGTCGCAGGCGTCGAATAATCGATCGTTTCCGACTGCGGCGTCTCCTGCACACCGTTCGGTACAAGCATGATAAAATTGGCATTCATCCGCTGAACCAGCAGATCCATGCTCTGATACGCCGCATTCTGTTCAAAGCTTCCCCGGCCCGCAAAGGAGCCGAAGGTGATCCCCTTAATATACTGCATACCACTCTCCTCCATACCCCAGGTAAGCGTTTTCTCATAGATACCGCACGTTCTTTTCCTTAAATCACTATAGCAATTCCCCTTGCGCAATGCTATAATAAAATGACAAATAAATTGTATAAATCTCTTATTTCTCTATGTGATCTATCCGTGGCACAGGGCTGCGGGAACGGTTTTCCGTTTAACGGCGAAAGGATGATCCCATGCACTACCTATATGAAGAACACGATATTCTGCATGCGCCCTATGAGGCTTTTCTGTTCGACACGCTCAGGGAGACCTTTCCGGTCAAACCGCACTGGCACTATTTTGTGGAAATGCTCTATATGCTTGAGGGTACGGCGTTTGTCGAAGTCAACCGGCAGGAATTCTATGTGTCCGAGGGCGATCTCGTCCTGTTTCACGCGGGAGACGTCCACGCGATCTACTCGGCTTCCGGCAGACAGCTTCGGTACATGGTATTAAAATTCGACTGCAACAGGCTGTCCGTCAACAGCATCTACACTCCCCGGCTGTCTGCGGTACTGCAGTATGCCCGCAAATCCGATCACGCGGACTGTCTTTTTACATCAGACCGCCTGGCCGGACTTCCCATCCGCAGACATTTTGAAGCCTGTATCCGGGAGATCGAGCGCAAGGAGTACGGCTACGATGTACGCGTCCACGCCGAGATCAGTTCCCTTCTGATCGAGATCATCCGGCTCTGGCAGGCGGACGGACTATCCATGCAGAAAATCTTCTCTGTCTGTGCCGAGACGGAAGCCACCATCAACAATATTACGGAATATATCGACAGGCATGTGGGTGAACCGCTCAAGGTAAACGAGCTCGCCGATATGTGCCACATGAGTTATTCCCATTTTGCCAAGTGCTTTCGGGAGCTGTACGGGCGCTCCTGTAAAGATTATGTAGAACTGATCAAGATAGAAAAGGGAGAAGAGCTGCTGCTTTTCACAGACTCCTCCCTCTCTTCGATCAGTCAGGAGCTCGGCTTCTCGGACTGCAGCCATTTCATACGCACCTTCCGCAAATGGAAAAATTCCACTCCCGCCCAGTTCCGCCTGCAGCAGCGGCGGCACTGACCCCTGCGCGTCCGTCAGACTGCGCCGGCCTCTGTCAGACTGCAAACTGCGCCATGTATAACTGATAATAGATTCCCTTCTTCTCCATCAGCTCTTTCGCATTGCCTTCCTCGGCGATCTTACCGTTCTCCACCACGAAAATGCGGTCGGCCTTCTGGATCGTTGACAATCTGTGCGCGATCACAAAGGACGTTCTGCCTGCCAAAAGATGCTCGATGCCCTCCTGGACCAGCAGCTCCGTTCTGGTATCTATACTGGACGTCGCCTCGTCCAGGATCAGGATCTTCGGATCGGACACCATTGTCCTTGCGAACGCCACAAGCTGCTTCTGGCCGATGGACAGCCCGCCGCCGCGCTCCAGCAGCTCCGTATCATAACCTTTTTCCAGCTTCATGATAAAGTCATGGGCGTTCACCGCCTTCGCCGCCGCAACGATCTCCTCGTCCGTGGCATCCAGCCTTCCGTACCGTATATTATCCCTGATCGTACCCGAGAAGAGGAAATTGTCCTGCGTCATAATACCCATCTGCCTGCGCAGGCTTTCGATGGACACCTCTTTCACATCGCGGCCGTCTACGCGGACCGTTCCTTCCTGCACATCATAGAAACGGCTGATCAGATTGACGATCGTGGATTTGCCCGCTCCGGTGGCGCCTACCAGGGCGATCGTCTCTCCCGGCCTGATCCGAAAACTCACGTCATCCAGCACCTTAGCCTTACCGTCATAGGAGAAGCTCACATGCTCGAACGTCACTTCTCCCACGATGGGCGGCATCTCGGCCACATCGCCGGCGTCCGCGATGGCCGGCGGCGTATCCAGTATCTCAAAGATCCGCTCCGCGCCCGCAATATTGGTCACGAGCTGATTATAGAAATTGCTGATATTCTGGATGGGGTGCCAGAACATACTCAAATAGCTGCCGAACGCGATAAACGTTCCCACCGATATGTTTTCCGCACCCAGGATGACGATTCCTGTATAGTAGAGCAAAATACAGCCGATCCCCCAGGAAAAGTCGATCACCGAGCCGAAGGCGTCGCTCATCCGCACCGCGTCGCAGAAAGCCTCCCGGTGCTCCCCCAGCAGCCCGTCGAAGGTATCCTCCGTCTCCTTCTGTGCATGAAAGCTCTGTATGATCCGTATGCCCGCCATATCTTCATGGATAAACGCATTGAGGTTGGCGGATTTTTTGCGGAAAAGCTGCCAGCGCGGATGAGCCTTGACCTGGATATACACCATGCCCGCCGCCATGAACGGGACCGTCAGCAAAGACG
>CANQIJ010000244.1 GCA_947624025.1 uncultured Lachnospiraceae bacterium
ATTCTTGTGCCCGCTTTTATGCGGGCATTTTTATTATAGATTCCTCCGGCAGGAGGAATTTCCTATTATATAAAAAAGGACCTCCCGCACTGCGGGAAGCCCCTTTTAACGATACCTGAGATAAATATAATCAATAACGCAATTACCCAAAAATAGTACTGCCTCCAACGTTCATAATGTTCTTCTCCTTCCTGTTTTCATTATATGCACCGTCCGGCAGTATGTCAATCGCCAATTTCTCCCGCCGAACTGCCCTTCTGCTTATATCTTCTTACCTTGTTTTTCTGTTCCTCATCGTCGATCGCTCTGCCATGCCACACTTCGTATAATTCTATGATATTTGTATAATATTTAGAACATCCTGCCCTGTTGATCGAGGATATATCATAATATAATGCATATACGATCTCCAGGAACGTCTGATGCAGTGATTGATACACCACAGATTCATCCGCTGTCCTGTGTGTAAAATGCATGGCAAAAAATTCCATATCATTGAGCGTATCCTGCACAATGGTTCCCATAAATTTTTGAGCGACAGATCTGACCTCTAAACTTGTCTCCACAGTCCTTTTCGTATCATCAAATGTTAATCTGACCCGTTTTTCCCAATCCAGGTTCAGACCGTATATTACATCAGCGCTGACCACTGTTTCAATAAATTCTTTCGATGCCGTTATCTCCCGGATACGATCCATTGCCTCCTGTCCGAGTATATCCCGCAATTCCTGCTCATCAAAATGTTCCAGCTTGTCCTTCGGCATCTTCTCGATCACCTTCAGCAGACCAGAGCCTTCATAGACATAGCTGATAATCGAAAAATTTCTCAAAATATTATCTTTATAATATTCCGCAAGATCGATAGCCTTCTGGATCTGATCAACGTTCAACTTAACCCGTTCCGCTCTGGCGGTGAGCGTGTACTGCCATACGCCGATCACCCCGCCTATGATCACCGCCATACCGGTAACTATCTGTGTAACATAATAAACATTCGCCAGCTTTAACGGATTCGTCAAAGCATCTTGCAGCCCGTCAGCACGATTCACACAAAACAGGCAGACAACACCCGCAAGCATCAAAAACGAAACGATGCCGATCACCCAATATCTCCATTTTTTGGTCATAAAGCAATGTACCTTTCTCATATGTACTCCTTTGTTCCTTATACTAGCATCATATATCATCATGACTGATATTTCAATAAGATTTCTATAAAAAATCGAACTGTTTGATTTAAAAAAGGACCTCCCGCACTGCGGGAAGCCCCTTTTATGATCGATCCGTCATACTGTTTCAGGATGATCCGTATTATCTCTTCAGATTGACCAGTTCCTCCAGCATCGTATCGGATACGGTGATGATACGGCTGTTTGCCTGGAAACCACGCTGGGTGGTGATCATCGTGGTAAATTCGGAGGACAGGTCCACGTTACTCATCTCGAGTACGCCGGACGTCATCTGGCCGCCGTTCGCCGTGATGTCAACGCCTACGCCGTCGAACTCGCCGGAGTTCTGGGTCGCGGAATACAGGTTGTTGCCCGCCTTGGAAAGACCGGATGCATTGGCGAACTCCGCCACTGCGATCTGTCCTAACAGCTTCGTCAGGCCGTTGTCATAGGACGCGGTGATGCGTCCGTCCTGGCCTACCTCGATACCGATCAGCGCACCCACCTTGCGGCCGGATCCGATAGCGCTGTTCTCCTTGGAGCCGTTGGTCATCTCCAGCGTACACTTGCCGCCGTTACCGTAGTTGGTAATGGATGCAAAGTCGATCTCGATATTGCTGAACTGCGACAGATCCACCGTCTCGCCGGACAGGCTGGAAGCCGAAGGATTGAAGGTCAGCATCGCCGTATTGTTGCCCTGGCTGCCGATATAGGAGAAATGTCCCGTATCATGGTCGAACACCAGTTCGTTTCCTCTGTGCTGCTCCGTCATCTTGATCTGCGCACTGCCGTCCGGTCCCACATAATCCAGCGCATAGGTCTTGCCGTCGCCGTCCTTGACATGGTACACATCCTCCAGGATCTGCTTGGCGTGGTCGGCATCATTCGGCAGGGTAACGCCGAAGGACTTCGCGTCTTTGTCATAGTTGGCTTCCTGCGTCGCCTGGAACGTGGCGGTAAAGGAAACATTGATCTTCTGCGGGTCATCGGGATCTGTAGCTACCGTGGGAGGATTCGCCGGATCGAAGCCTTTCATATCCTTCAGAACAGCCTGCCAGTCGGCATCCGATGCGACCTTTTTGGATTTTCCGTCTGTATCTCTTGTATAGTAAGACGAATCATCATCGTTATAGATCAGATTATAGGGCTCCGCTTCCAGCTCCGCCCTCGACAGCGACACGGTACCCTGCACTTTCACCTGAGCGCCTGCCGCGACATTGCCGCTGGCCGCCGGATCTATGATCTCGATATTGTCGCCCGCAGCCACCACCAGCGCATTCTGGCTGTAGCCTTCCAGCATATCGGACATCGCCTTGGTCAGTATAAACTGATTGTTGGCCGCGTCATATTTGGCATTTTTATCGATCGAATACTTGCTGGTGACCTCATTGATGGAATTCTCACCGAAATTCGCGATCTCATTGATATTCTGCAGATTGTATTTCTTCACCAGCGACATGCCCGTGCCGTCTAAGATATCATCGAGCTGAACGCGGAAGATATCGTCATCGCCCGTGCCGTGTACGCTGAACTTGGCGGTATACTCGTAACCCTGCGCGTCATAGAAGGTGAGCGTTCTGACCGTACCCTCCGTGCTGTTGATGGAGGTATCCGTCTTATCCAGGATACCGTTCATGTACGCCAGGGACGTCGCCTCCGGCGCAGCCGTCAGATTGTCGGGGTGCATGATACGCAGCGCCGATACCACATCGGATCTGATCTCACCCGTATCCGGGTCTACCTGCCATCCCATAACCGTATAGCCGGTGCTCGCCATAACGAGATTACCGGCGCCGTCCACGGTAAAAGAACCGTCTCTGGTAAAGAAGTTGGTGGAACCGTCGTTGACGATAAAGAAGGAATCGCCCTCGATCATGATATCCCACGGATTGTTGGTGGACTGGGCGGAACCCTGTCCCGAGATTGCCGTGGAGATTGCGCCCGTCTTAGCGCCCAGACCGATCTGTCTGGGGTTGATGCCGCCGCGCCCGGTATTGGCATTGGCGCCGGATGCAGACTGTGTCGTCTGATAGAGCAGGTCGTTGAATACCATGCTCTGTGATTTATATGCTGTCGTGTTGACGTTTGCGATGTTGTTACCGATAACGTCCATTCTTGTCTGGTGTGTCTTAAGACCCGCAACACCAGAGAAAAGTGATCTCATCATAATGAAATGACCTCCTTTGATATCCGTTC
>CANQIJ010000245.1 GCA_947624025.1 uncultured Lachnospiraceae bacterium
AGATCAGCCATGATATCCTCGCTGACACCCTTTGCAACGCCTACGACATGCTCGGCAGCCCATTCTCTCTCTCCGCCCTGAGCCGTGAATTTCTCAGCAGGCGCATTACATACCGGGCATTTCTCCGGTGCAGAATCTCCCTCATGCACATAACCGCATACCTGACATACATACTTCATAATGATATTCTCCTTTTCTATAAATGATATTATATATTTGTAAGACGGCATCCGATAGCCGGAAGCGTCTTAACAGCCGATCAGCAGATCATTACGGGCGGCAGATTTAAGGCACTTTTCGCATATGCCGTAAAAATAGGTGACATGTCCCTGTATTTCCCCGTCATATTCAATGTTTGCATTTCCCAATATATCACCGATGCCGTCTGCCTTTACATCCGATACGCCGCCGCACTGTGTACAGATAACATGATAGTGGTCGGATGTATCCGCGTCATAGTGATCGATGCCATCTCCCAGCCGAAGCCGCCTTATCTCACCGAGCTCCGATAACAGTGAAAGATTGCGGTATACGGTGCCAAGGCTGATATTCGGATATTTCTGCCGGACATTCATGTAAACAACATCGGCGGTCGGATGGTCCTTGCGGGTCATTAAAAAATCTTTGATAAGTTGTCTTTGTCTGCTGTATTTGATCGCCATAATATTCCTAAATCAATAATGATTACTATTTTTATTAAATATAACAGAAGTAGAAACATAAGTCAATACAAAATAAAAATTATTCCGTATGCCGCAGCCGGTATACAGTTTTAATAGTTTTTTTATAAGATTATCAAACATGTTTTATTTTTCTTTCGTGAAAATGTGCTATACTAGACGCAGGTTCAGTATTGCCTGTGGCGGTACGGGGAGGATGGCAAGTGAAGTTTAAGACGAGACTCTTAGTTACATCGATCGCGATCGTGCTCGTTCCTTTTTTGCTGACAAGTATTGCCTTCATTGTTGTCGGGAGTCATGTGGAGGATGCAGAGAGCGATCCCGGGCTGCTGGACAGGAAGAATCTTGCCTCTGCCTATACGATAGAGAATTACAGCAGGATGACGGAGAAGGTTCTTAAGAAGGTCAAGGATCAGATCGGGGAGAATCCGTCCAGGCTGGAAAGCAAAGAATATCTGGATGAGATCAGCGGCGAGCTCAATGACAGATTTTCCTATATTATTGTGAGAAAAGGCGACGGCGTCTATTATACGGATAACGATATGGCGGCGCAGAAAATATTCGATATGTTGCCGGAATACGGAAACGAGCTGCCGGATTCGGAGACGGGTCTGTACTATAACGATATGAAAAAGCTTGTCAAGCAGCTTGATTTCCGGTTTGGGGACGGAAGCGACGGCAGCTTTTTTATCGTGACGAGCGTTAGGACGCTGATTTCCAGAAATGCACTTCGGGAAATGGTATTTGCGCTGGTTCTGATCCTGTGCCTGACGAGTATCGTGCTGACATGGTGGATCCAAAAAGGAATCTTTACGCCGATCAACCAGCTTAACACCGCGATGCAGAATATTGCCGAGGGAAATTTGGAATATATGCTGACAACGGAGGAAAAGGGCGAGATCGGTGAGCTGTACCGCAACTACGAGGACATGCGGCTTCGCCTTAAAGAATCCACGGACGAGAAATTAGAGCATGAACAGAAAAACAAAGAGCTGGTAAGCAATATTTCCCATGATCTCAAGACCCCGATCACATCGATCAAGGGCTATGTGGAAGGGATCATGGACGGCGTCGCGGATACGCCGGAGAAAATGAATAAATACATTAAGACCATTTACGATAAGGCGAACGATATGGACAGGCTCATCAACGAACTGACCACGTATTCCGGGATAGACAATAACCGGATCCCTTATACGTTTCGCCGTATCAATGTGGCGGATTACTTCAGGGACTGTGTGGAGGAAGTGGGGCTTGACCTGGAGTCCAGGCATATCGAATTAAACTATGATGCGCTGGTGGAGCCTGACACACAGATCATCGCCGATCCCGAGCAGCTTAAGCGCGTTATCAATAATATCATCAGCAACAGCGTAAAATATATGAATAAGGAAAAAGGCGTGATCGACATCCGGATACTGGACGAGCTGGATTCCATAAGAGTCGAGATAGAAGATAACGGCATGGGGATCGCGGCAAAAGACCTGCCGAATATCTTCGAGAGGTTTTACCGGACGGACGCATCCCGCAATTCTTCCAAGGGAGGAAGCGGCATAGGGCTGTCCATTGTCAAGAAGATCATAGAGGATCACGGCGGGTACATCTGGGCGACAAGCAAAGAGAACGAAGGAACGTGTATGCATTTTGTCATCCGTAAATATCAGCCGCCGAAGGAATAACAGACACAGCATGGAGCAGATGATACAGAGTAGATTCTATATATAAAGGAGGAATTATCATGAGCAGGATTCTGATCATAGAAGACGAGGAGGCCATTGCCGATCTGGAGAAGGACTATCTGGAGCTGAGCGATTTCGAGGTGGAGATCGAGAACACCGGGGATCAGGGGTTACAGACTGCGCTTGCCAAAGAGTTTGACCTTATCATTCTCGACCTTATGCTTCCGGGAGTGGACGGTTTCGAGGTATGTAAGAAGATCCGTGAAAAAAAGAATGTGCCGATCATCATGGTGTCCGCCAAAAAAGACGATATCGACAAGATCAGGGGATTGGGTTTGGGCGCGGACGATTATATGACGAAGCCCTTCAGCCCGTCCGAGCTGGTGGCGAGAGTCAAGGCGCACATGGCGCGTTATGACAGACTGGTGGGAAGCAATCAGAAAGCCAACGATATCATAGAGATCAGAGGGCTCAAGATCGACAAGACCGCAAGAAGAGTCTATGTGGACGGTGAGGAAAGGATCTTTACCACCAAGGAGTTTGACCTGCTGACGTTCCTTGCAGAGAATCCGAATCATGTATATTCTAAAGAGGAGCTGTTCCGCGAAATATGGGATATGGACTCCATCGGCGACATCGCGACCGTGACCGTACACATCAAGAAGATCCGTGAAAAGATCGAGTATGACAGCGCCAAGCCGCAGTACATCGAAACCATATGGGGCGTTGGATACAGATTTAAGATATAGCGCCCACAACAGAAAAACAAGCGACGCGAAGAAAACATTATGATCAAAGACAGAATCATCTATGAAGACAAAGACATCATCGTATGCCATAAGCCCGCCGGCATCGCGACGCAGACAGCCCGGGTCGGACAGGCGGATATGGCGAGCGAGATCGCTAATTATCTGGCCCAAAAGACAGGCGCCGCTGTGTATGTCGGGGTAGTGCATCGGCTTGACCAGCCCGTGGAG
>CANQIJ010000246.1 GCA_947624025.1 uncultured Lachnospiraceae bacterium
CATTCGGATTATTCTCCGCCGCCGATACCATCTCCGGTATCGTTGACTGTATCGCATGGTTGACGGTTCCGATCTTCTCCCCGTACATAGATCCCGAACAATCCACGATCCAGAAAAAATGCAGCGGTCTGCTTGCCAGTTCCCCGCCCGGTCTTTTCATTTCTGCCATATCGAATACCTCCTTCTATGCCTTTGCACATTTGATCTGCTGTTTCCTCGCATAACTCATGGCGTATGAGCCTGCATTGCACAATATCGTAAAATTCGGATGCCTTTCTTCCGGCTGTCCGAAGGTCTGTATAAAGCCGCTCCCTCTTCCGCCGCCGATCTCCGTGACGGAATCCGGTATATAGATGCTTTCGAGATTCTTACAGCCCGCGAAGGCGCCCTCTTCTATGCTTCTGGTCCCCTCCGGCAGTATGACCGTTCTAAGCGATTCGCAGCCCTCGAAAGCCTCCTTCTCAATGACCTCAAGCTCCCGTGGAAAAACGATCTCTTCAAGCCCTCTGCAGAAACGGAAGGCGTTCTCACTAATCCTTCTGAGTCCGGCAGGGAGCTTCGCCCTCTTAAGCCTCTCACAGCCGGCGAAGGCATACTCGCCGACATATTTAACACTGTCGGGAATCTCTATATCCTCCAGCGACGTGTATTCAAAAGTCCCGTCCAGCTTTGTCATGGTTCCCAGTATCCTGGGGCATCCGGCGGCATCCGATGTTCCGATGCGTTTCAGTGTGCCCGGGAGAACCACCTCCCTTAGTTCTTTACAATTAAGGAACACTCCGTTTCCCAGGACCTCTATTCCCTCTGAGACAATGATCTTCTCGATCCCGACGCATCCCTTAAAGACATGATTGCCGACCTCAGCCACTTGTCCGCCGCCGATCATGCCGGGAACCGTCACCACCGCATCGTCAAAATCAAGGAATCTGGTCAGCTTCCATCCTCTCGGAGTCTCTTCATACTCATATGACTTTTCGCCGTCTTGACCGGTCTGTCCGCTATCCGAACCGGCACTGTGATCCGTATTGCCCGGATTCTCTTCGTCCGACGGTACGCCGAGCGCCTTAGCCCAGGAAAGCACTGCATCCGCGGCATTTTCCCTGCTGATGCCATAGTCCTGGCTGACCGACTTGACAAAGCGGTGCATCGCGATACTGTCGAGCCGTTCCATGCCCGCCATCTCTTCAACGATACCGTCATCGTATACCATCATCAATAGGTTGCGCTTCAACCGGTCCTCCGGAAAGAAATCCAGGAACAGGGCCTGCAGCTTCCTGCGGTCGGAAAGAGCATCGGGATAATCCTTTATGATCCTTGCCAATATTCTGTGATCTTCCAGCACAGCCACCTTAACAGAATTCTCCTTTCAACTGCCCGAAATCTATTTTGACATCTCTGGCTATCGCAGCCGAACGGCCCTCTTCCACCGGGATCTGCGTACCGTCCGCTTTGATATAGGTCCAGTTGTCCTTCGTGAGATTTTTGATGCCCCAGAGATTGGGATTCGCCGGATTCTGCACGACCTCGCCGACCACGGTATCCATATCGTGTCCGCCGTCAATATGATGTCTGTACAACCGCGTACCTTTCGCCAGAAGCACTATACTCCTGCCTATTATGAGCTTCGCCGGGACCGCCACGGGCTTCTGACAGTTCCAGCAGGTGTGGGCAGCGCCCTTTTCCTCCTTCTGTTCGTCATAGAAGATCTCGCAGCCGCAGTGCGGACACGTAATGATCCCGGACATAAGATTGGCAAAGGTATCCATCCACATCGCTTCCGTCACTCTCCGGTTCGGCTCTCCCAATCCTACCGTAAACGATGTAAGAAACAGCTCCCTCAATTTCTGCGGATATAAGTCCCAGAACACCAGCGCGTTGTCCTGATAGCCCACAAGCGGTCTGTTATCCTTATTATCGGGATCAAATATAAAAAGCGGGTCCGTTCCGTACAGCCGGTTCATGGCATGGATATCCATACACTTGATCTGCGCTTCCCGCTTCCCCTCCAGGGGATGATTGAGCATGAACATATAGAAGAGCAGGACCGCCAGCGAAAACAGATCCGTATTTCTCGACGGTTTCGCCTTCCCAAGCACGATCTCCGGCGCCATAAAACGCGGTGTTCCGTATACGCCGCTCTTTGCGCCGTTATACGATACATTATCGTTATCGCAGATGAGGACGTCTCCGGTATCGGGATCGAAGAACACGTTTCCAAAAGAAATATCGCGGTAGCTGTAACCCTTGGCATGGAGCGCGTTATATCCTTTGGTCAGATGATATGCAGCCCTGCACAGACAGTAAAACGAAGGCTCCGCCTTCCTTTTCATCATATCCACAATGCTCTTATAGTTACCCGGACGAAGCGGCATGATATAACCGAACGGCTC
Source organism: uncultured Lachnospiraceae bacterium (assembly GCA_947624025.1). Classification (GTDB taxonomy): domain Bacteria; phylum Bacillota; class Clostridia; order Lachnospirales; family Lachnospiraceae; genus UBA3282. Next base: position 2,391 of record CANQIJ010000246.1, read on the forward strand.
TCCGTATGCCGTAAAGATCATGTCCTGCGGCCACAGAAACGACACGTCGGGCTGTCCCTTTTGGATCAGGTTATCCAGTATTTCCTTCTGATTCGCCGTTGCGGTATTCTTATAGTACCACTTCATAGCCCAGATCTTACCCCGGGATTCCACCGAATATACCTCTCCCTGGCCGCCCGACCCGAGCAGCTGTTTTACCGTATACCTGTTACCGCTCTCTGAAGTAACGATTTTCCCTACCTTCAACTGTCCGTCCATAATATTCCCCGTTCTGAAACGCCTGAGCGTCGGCGATAAGAAGCTCCTCGCCTGCGGCTGCCGCCCGCCAACGCCTTATTCCATATGATCAGCCGTTATATGCTGGCTCTGACCACCTTGGGCTGATAGCCGTTCTGGTGGAGAGCGTCTATGATCTGGTTCTTATGCTCCGTACCGTATGCCTCCAGCGTAATGCGGAGCTCTACCGCCGCGTTACGGTTGATGGATACGAACTGATTATGCTCCAGCTTGATGACATTACCGTTCTGCTGTGCGATAATGCCGGATACTCTCGTCAGCTCACCCGGTTTATCCGGCAGAAGCACCGATACGGTAAAGATCCTGTCACGCAGCACCAGCCCCTGCTGTACGACAGAGGACATGGTTATGACATCCATGTTGCCGCCGCTTAAGATCGAAACGATCTTTTTGTTCTTCACATCAAGATGCTTTAACGCAGCCACGGTCAGAAGTCCCGAGTTCTCAACGATCATCTTGTGGTTTTCCACCATATCCAGGAACGCCACCACAAGCTCCTCGTCCTCCACCGTAATGATATCGTCAAGATTTTTGCTTATATACGGAAAGATATTCTCTCCCGGCGTCTTCACCGCTGTGCCGTCCGCGATCGTACTCACATGGTCAAGCGTCAGCACCTTGCCGGCACGGATAGACTCCT
>CANQIJ010000247.1 GCA_947624025.1 uncultured Lachnospiraceae bacterium
CCTGCGTGGCATCTATCGCCATGCCTTCCTCCTTGGCTTTCTGCACCATACGCTTGACGGGTGCGGAATCGGGGCTGACAATGGCAATGATCTTGCCCGTATTAACTACATTTCCGAATCCTATATGAATAAGTTTACCCATATCCGCTGCCTTTCTGCGCGCAGGACATAATTCAGATCATTCGATATTCTGAATCTGTTCACGCACCTTTTCTATCTCTGTCTTTAATTCAATGGCATGATTGGTGATCTCCAGATCGTTTGCCTTGGACAGAATGGTATTGGCCTCGCGGTTCATCTCCTGGGCGATGAAATCAAGCTTGCGCCCGATGCTGCCGCCCTGGATGAGATTCTCTCTCGTCGTCTCGATATGGCTTCTTAAACGTACCAGTTCTTCATCCACACACACCTTATCCGCAAAGATCGTGACTTCCGTCAGGAGGCGGCTCTCGTCAACCTGAACGTCACCGATCAGCTCACGGACCTTCTCCTCCAGCTTCTGTCTGTACTCCGCTACGATCTGCGGAGACCTCTGTGTGATAAAGTCCACATGCGCAAGCATACCGTCCAGCTTGCCCAGCAGATCTTCCTTCAGGTTCTCGCCCTCCCTGATCCTCGTCTCCACAAATTTATCGGCGGCATCTCTTACCGCCTCCGCCAGCAGCTGCCACAATTCTTCTTCATCTGCCGTCTGTTCTTCCATACTGAACACTTCCGGATAACGGGAAAGGGTGGACACGCGGATATCGTTATCCAGTGAAAAATCTTCCGCCATCTGCGCCAGGTATCCCATATATTCCGCCGCAAGCTCTTTATTGTATTTCAGGCACACATTTGACTCCGTAAGATCCTCGTAAGTAATGAAGATATCCACCTTGCCCCTCTGAATATAATTTTTCAGCTCGTTTCGTATCGCCGCCTCAAAAAAATTCAGCTTCTTGGGCATTTTAATGGTCACGTCCATATACCTGTGATTGACGGATTTCATCTCAACAGTGATTTTCCGCTCCCCTTTGGCGATCTCACATCTTCCAAAGCCTGTCATGCTTTTTATCATAATCCTGTACTTGCCTTTCCCCCTCGTAATATGCACCCGTCGCTTCCACCTGTGCGTACAGATTTTATTATAGAATAATTAAGTGCAGTAGTCAAGAAAGAGGACCGGGAGAAATAGATGCCCGGGAACGGATCTTACGGAAGAACAGACGGTGTTGGGGCACAGGCGGTGTTGAAAGTTGGGAGCAGGTAGTGTAAAATGTGGTTACTGTTAAGCGTTATCATATGTAAAATCATAGGAAAGAATGAGAAGATCATGGCATTTGACGGCATCACCATCGCAAACATCACCAAAGAACTGCACGAGACACTCGTAGGCGGACGGATCAGCAAGATCGCACAGCCGGAAAGCGACGAGCTCCTTATCACGGTCAAGAACAACAGCTCCCAGTACCGGCTGGTGCTGTCGGCGGACGCATCTCTGCCCCTGGCATATCTGACGGGCACGAACAGACAAAGCCCCATGACTGCACCGGGCTTCTGTATGCTTCTCCGCAAGCATCTGCAGAACGCGCGGATCGTCAAGATCGCACAGCCCGGCTTAGAACGCATCATCCATCTGGAGCTGGAGCATTTAAACGAGCTGGGTGACATCTGCCGTAAGAAGCTGATCATAGAGATCATGGGGAAACACAGCAACATCATCTTCTGCGACGACCACGACAGGATCATCGACAGTATTAAGCATATCTCCGGCATGGTAAGCTCCGTGCGCGAGGTGCTGCCCGGCAGAGAATATTTTATTCCGCGGACACAGGATAAATACAATCCCTTACGCTTCTGCTCCGAATACACGGATATGGCGAACAACTCTGATACCACGGACGACGCTTGTCCGGCAAAGCTTTTTATCACAGAGGAAAACGACCGCACGCCTCTTACTTATGTAAACCTATCGGAGCATATGCGGGCAAAACCCATGCCGGTGTATCAAGCGCTCTATACCTCCTATACCGGGCTGTCGCCCGTCATGGCCCAGGAAATTTGTTTCCGTGCAGGCATAGACGGCGACATGCCCGCCAATGCACTGGACTCTGAGGCGCTCCATGCCCTGCACGGCTCACTAAGCGGCATTATGTCGCAGGTCGTCTCCGGCGCTTTTACCCCCGCAGTCATCTACGAGGACAGGGAGCCTCTGGAATTTGCCTCACTGCCTCTTACGATCTACCGGGACAAAGCCGTGAAGCCATACGATTCCATAAGCCTCTTGCTGGAACAGTACTATGCGGAGAAAAGTACGTTCACACGTATCCGCCAGAAATCGGCGGACCTGCGCCGTATCGTCCAGACCGCGCTGGAGCGCGATATCCGGAAATACGATCTGCAGATCAGGCAGATGCGCGATACAGACAAACGCGAGAAATACAGAGTGTACGGCGAGCTGCTAAACACCTACGGCTACAACATAGAGCCGGGCGCCAAATCCATGAAGGCGCTAAACTATTACACCAACGAGACGGTCACTATTCCGCTTGACGATACTCTCACCCCGCAGGAAAACGCCAGAAAATATTTCGATAAATACGGCAAAATGAAACGGACTTACGAAGCGTTGTCAGAATTGACCGCTCAGGTTAAAGAAGAGATCGAGCACCTGGAATCTATTCTGACCGCGCTCGATATCGCCGTCCGCGAGGAGGATCTTGTGCAGATCAGAGAAGAGCTTGCCGAGAGCGGTTATATCCGCAAAAAAAGCGGCGCCAGTAAAGTCAAGGTCACCAGCAGACCCTTCCACTATATCAGCAGCGACGGTTTTCACATATATGTAGGAAAAAACAATTACCAGAACGATGAACTCACTTTCAAATTTGCCAACGGCGGCGACTGGTGGTTTCACGCGAAAAAAATTCCCGGTTCCCACGTCATAGTGAAAACCGAGGGCAAAGAACTGCCGGACCGCACCTTCGAGGAAGCCGCCCGCCTTGCCGCCTACTACTCCAAAGGCAGGGAACAGGATAAAGTGGAGATCGACTATCTGCGCAGAAAAGACGTTAAAAAGCCGAACGGCGCAAAGCCCGGCTTCGTAGTCTATTATACCAACTACTCTATGGCGATCGACCCGGATATTTCGGGGATCGAACGGCTGGAAACTTGATAATGTCCCCAAGCTGCCCAGCGTAAATACGACCGCCACCGGTAGCACCGTGAAACGGCTCAGGATGAAGCCGGTGAAGTAAACGAAGATGGAGTAAAGATATTGACAGTTGACAGAAAATAAATAAAAAGAGTATTGGTTCCTTGAGGTATAATGATTTT
>CANQIJ010000248.1 GCA_947624025.1 uncultured Lachnospiraceae bacterium
CCTTCTCCATCGTCTCTGCCGCAGCTGCTGTCAGAGACGATGGAGAAGGTCGTGCACAGTGCGGACGGGCTTGCGGATGTCATAGTGAATCCGCAGATCGCGTCTATGCTTGCGGACGGGTATGGCGAACGGTGGACCCCGCGCAACAGCACGATGCGGCGGCTGATGGGGCGCCTGCTGGAACAGTATGCGCCGGACACGCTGATGCGCTGCGGAGAGGCGGCAGTGCTGCTGGGCGAACCCGGCGACATACAGTGGCAGATGGATATGGCCGGAGAACTGCTGCAGCCCTATCTTCACAGGGTCAACAAGCTGCTTGTCTTCTATGAGGAGACCGCAGAGACAGATATCTGGGTGGAGCTGGGAGATCATTTGGACGACTATTATTATGATTTCGGCCTGGTGCCGCAGCTGGAAGCGTATGCCGATACGGAGAATGGAAAAAGATGCCGGAAGCACAGGTGTCAGGGCGCGGTCATAGATTTTGGCACACAGTACAGATATCCGGGGATCCTGCCCGACGGCCGGACGGTGTACATTGACGCGGTATCATCGGGAGATAAAGAGCGCCTGCTTAACCGTAAGACGCCCCGTGTACAGTACGCTTCACCGTTGAAATATCTTGACACTATGGTGAAAAATAGTTATGATAGATTAGTTAATTAAAGTGGGAAGGGAGAATCATTACCATGCAGGAGAAAAAAAATATATTAACGTATAAAGGCTTAAGAGAGTATGAGGATGAGCTGCATGAACGTAAAGTCGTGAAGCGTAAAGAAGTGGCGCAGAAGATCAAAGAGGCGCGGGAGCAGGGCGATCTGTCCGAAAACTCCGAGTATGACGCAGCCAAGGACGAACAGCGCAATAACGAGGCAAGAATCGAAGAACTGGAAAAGATCCTCAAGAACGCGGAAGTAGTCGTTGAAGACGAAGTGGATCTGGACAAGATCAATGTCGGCTGCCAGGTCAAGATCTATGACCTTGAGCTGAAGGAAGAAGTAGAATATAAGATCGTAGGCTCTACCGAGGCAGACAGCCTGGAGGGAAAGATCTCCAATGAATCTCCCATGGGCAAGGCGCTGATCGGCGCTAAAGTAGGCGATGTTGTAGATGTGGAGGCGCCGGTAGGCACCATTCAGTATAAGATATTGGAAATTCAGAGATCGAACTAACGGAAAGGAATGGAGAATGGCATGGCAGAAGTACGGAATCAGGAAAACGGGCAGCAGGCGCAGGACATTAACCAGCTTCTGAAGGTAAGACGCGAAAAGCTTGCCGCTTTACAGGAAGCGGGAAAAGACCCTTTTGCGATAACCAGATATGACGTGACGCATCACAGTCAGGAGATCAAAGACCGTTACGGCGAGCTGGAAGGCAAAAGCGTTTCCGTTGCGGGGCGTATCATGTCCAAGCGCATCATGGGCAAGGCATCCTTCTGCAATGTTCAGGATCTGCAGGGAAATATTCAGTCCTATGTGGCGAGGGACAGCATCGGCGAAGAGCCGTATGCCGATTTCAAAAAATATGATGTGGGAGACATCGTGGGTATTGAAGGAGAAGTGTTTACGACGAAAACCGGCGAGATATCCATCCACGCATCAAAAGTGACACTCCTGTCAAAAAGTCTTCAGATCCTTCCCGAAAAATATCACGGACTGGTGAACACCGACATTCGTTACCGTCAGAGATATACCGACCTGATCATGAACGAAGAGGTGAAGAAAACCTTCGTAATGCGCTCTAAGATCATCAGCTCTATCAGACGTTATCTGGACGGACAAGGCTTCCTGGAGGTGGAGACTCCCATGCTCGTAGCCAATGCGGGCGGCGCGGCGGCAAGACCTTTTGAAACCCATTACAATGCGCTGGACGAAGATGTAAAGCTTCGTATATCACTGGAGCTGTACCTGAAGAGACTGATCGTGGGCGGTCTGGAAAGAGTTTACGAGATCGGGCGCGTGTTCAGAAATGAAGGCCTGGACGCAAGGCATAACCCGGAATTTACCCTGATGGAGCTTTATCAGGCATATACCGATTACAACGGCATGATGGAGCTGACGGAAAATATGTTTCGGTATGTGGCCAAAGAAGTGTGCGGAACGACTACCGTTCCGTACGGCAACGAGATGATCGATCTCGGCAAGCCTTTTGCAAGAATGACGATGACGGAAGCCGTGAAGAAATATGCGGGCGTGGATTTTGACACGGTGAAAGATACCGAAGAGGCCAGAAAACTGGCGGACGAAAGAGAGATCCATTATGAGGAACGCCACAAGAAGGGCGATATCCTGAATCTTTTCTTTGAAGAATACGTGGAGGAACATCTGGTGCAGCCTACCTTTATCATGGATCACCCGATCGAGATTTCTCCGCTTACTAAGAAAAAGCCGGACAAGCCGGGGTATGTGGAGCGCTTTGAGCTGTTTATCACGGGACGCGAAATGTGCAACGCTTATTCTGAACTGAACGATCCGATCGATCAGAGGGAGCGCTTCAAGGCGCAGGAGGAGGCGCTTGCCGCAGGCGATGAGGAAGCCAACACCACGGACGAGGATTTTATGAACGCGCTGGAGATCGGTATGCCCCCGACGGGCGGTATCGGGTACGGCATTGACAGGCTGGTGATGCTGCTTACGAATTCGCCGGCGATCCGGGATGTGCTGCTGTTTCCTGTGATGAAGAGTTTGGACAAGTAAGGTTAGTAAATAGAAAACACGTAAAATGAGGACCTTTCTTAGGAAATTATTCCGGGGAAAGGTCTTTTTCTCGTGTTCATATATTCTGGCTTTAACCGGACAGCAAAAGCCCCCGGATTCTTTCGGGGAGGAACAACACAGCAAGGCACCGGTGCCGAGCGAGATCGCGCAGAATCTAAAAGTGGCTGATGAAAACACCTCATTTCAGTACGATCAACCGGTATTCTTTTACGGAGGAGTGCCTGAGAGGGAACTTCCGGGAGGAGAAGAAGGACTATGACCTGATGACGGTCGTGGTGATGCGGCTTGGACGCAGGGGCGAAGAAAGTGAAGATGACGCGATCCGGCTGTTGAGCAGGATGTTCTCTACGAACCTCAGCTACGAGGATAAGCTGGACACCCTGCAGAACGAGTTTAAGATCAGCGTGAGCAGGGAAATGAGCGAGGAGGTGTTTGAGTTGTGTAATTTAAGCGCGGGCGTTTATAATAAAGGGTATGACTCCGGTGTTTCGGCAGGCAGGATGGAACAGGCCAGGGCAACGGCGTATAAGCTTCAGGACAAGGGAATATCCTGCGAGGAAATCGCGGATAC
>CANQIJ010000249.1 GCA_947624025.1 uncultured Lachnospiraceae bacterium
AGACAGGGTATGTACAGGATCATGTTGGCGGACGATGAGGGGATCGTCATCGATTCGCTTAAATTCATTATCGAGAAGGAATTTGGCAGCGAGTGCATGATAGAGTATGCCAAGACGGGCAGGAGCGTGATCGAGCTGGCGGAGAACTACCGGCCGGATATCGCGATCATGGATATCCAGATGCCCGGCATTAACGGCATCGAGGCCATGAAGGAGATACGGGCGACCAATCAGAGCGTCGTGTTTATCGTGATGTCGGCTTATGACAAGTTTGACTATGCCAAGGAAGCCATCAGTCTGGGTGTGCTGGAATATATCACAAAGCCCATGGAGAAGACGAGGATCGTGGCGGCGATCCGCAGGGCGATGGAGCAGATCGACAGAGAGCGGGCGAAGCGCAGCAACGATCTTTTGATCCGTGAGAAGCTGGAAACGGTTGTCCCGATCATAGAAAGCGGGCTGATATACGACATTCTTTTACAGGAACATTTTACCGAAGATATCGACAGCTACAGGGAGCTGCTCGGCATCGGGCAGGAATACGCGTATATGGCGGCCGTGGTATGCGGCGAGGGGCAGGCGGGAAGCCGTCTGACCAATGCGGTGGGAAGCAGCGTCCGCATCAGCCGGCACGAGCAGGAGGTGCGCGAGGCGTTAAAAGAAGGTTTTCCGGGCTGCATCACAGGCTCGGTCATGGCGAATAAGATCGCGGTACTGGTTCCCTGCGGCGAGGAGTCCATGGATTACAACGAAAGGATAGAGCTGATCGAAAGATCGCGGGCGATGGTCCGGGAGCTTCGCAGGAAGACCGACATCAATTTCCGTATCGGCATCGGCTCTATCAAACGGATGGGAGAAGTGAAAAATTCTTATTCGGAAGCGCTCAGTGCGCTGATCCGCACGACCGGAAGCGTGGCACACGCGGACGACCTGCCGATCCACTGCGAATACGGCGGGGATTATCCGATCCATCTGGAAAAGCGCCTGTTCGAGGAAGTGAAGAACGGGGAACCGAACCGGGCCGTGCTGACGGCAGGGGAATTTTATGACTGGATGGTGGACAGCAACCCCGACAGCCGGATGGCTATCCGCTTAAAGGTGCTTGAATTTGTCCTCTGGGCGGAGCATATCGCCTATGAGAACGGCGGCATGACTTATGAGTTTAACACGCGCAGCGAGTATCTTCCCGAGGTGATGAACGCCGCCGATGCGCAGACGCTCAGGGATTGGTTTATCCTGAAGGTGGGTGAGGCATGCCAGAACGTCCTGCACAAGGCGTCCGAGAAGTCCGTCAGCCAGGTGGAGACGGCGAAGGAATACATCCGGGACAATTACAGCAGGGACATCTCGCTCGATGATGTCTCGCGCCGGATCAATATCAGCCCCTATTATTTCAGCAAGATCTTTAAAGAAGAAACGGGCGAGGGATTCGTGGAATACCTGACCGGCGTCCGCATGGAGAAGGCGAAGGAGCTGCTGTCCACAACGGAGTATTCCATGAAAGAGATCTGCTCCATGGTAGGCTATTCGGATCCCAATTATTTCAGCCGGTCATTCAAGAAGAACGTGGGTGTTACACCTACGGAATATAAGACGGAAGGGAGCGTGGAACAGCGATGTTGAGAAGATGTACCGGCGCGCTCCTTGCCGTAGCACTTCTGATCTGCTGCATGGCATGCGGACAGACGGAAACCGGCAGCGCACAGAGCAGGGAAGAGGACGATAAGATCCGGATCGGCATGAGCTTTGACTCCTTCGTCATTGAGAGATGGCAGAGAGACAGGGATATCTTCGTCTCTGTGGCCAAGGAGCTGGGTGCGGAGGTCAATGTGCAGAATGCCAACGGAGACATCGAAGAACAGAAGAAGCAGATCGATTATTTTATCCAGAAGGGCATGGATGTGATCGTCATCGTCTGTATCGATTCCGACGCGCTTAAGGAATCCGTGAAAAAGGCCAAGGCCGAGGGGATCCGGATCGTTGCCTACGACCGCCTGATCAAGGATGCGGACATCGATCTGTATATCTCCTTTGACAATTCCATGGTGGGAACCATGATGGGACAGGCGCTTGTTGACGCCGGCATCGCGGGCGGCAATGTGCTTATGCTGGGCGGTTCTCCCACGGACAGCAATGTCCCTCTCGTGGAGGATGCTTTCCGCAAAGTGATGCGGGATAACGATGTGACGATCGTGGACAGCGCGCACGCGGAAGGGTGGCGGGCAGAGCTGGCGGCGGCGTACATATACGACCACAGCGCGGAGCTTACGGATATAGACGCCATCATGTGCGGCAACGACGATCTGGCCACGCAGACCATACGCGCGCTGGCGGAGAACCGGATGGCGGGCGATATCCTCGTGGTCGGGCAGGACGCCGACCTGGCGGCATGTCAGCGTATCGTGGAAGGCACACAGGTCATGACGGTGTATAAGCCGGTCGAACGGCTTGCCACCAGAGCCGCGCAGGCATCCGTTGCCCTGGCCAGGGGAGAAGACCTGAGTGCAGAGGATGTTACGATGCTGGAAAACGGCAGCCACGAGATACCTTATATCGGTCTGGAGCCCATAAGCGTTGACCGGGACAATATTGACGAAGTCATCATCGGAAGCGGTTTCCATCTGAAAGAGGACGTATATCTGAACGTGCCGGAAAAAATGCCGCAGTAGGATTTCGGAACGTATTCTGAAAATGCAATAGGATTTTTTTGCGGTATACCGGCCGCGTTTTGACAAATTTGTGCTAATCCTTTCTTTTTCTGTACAGGTAACGGCATAAAAATATACAGAAAATCGCAAGTTATTCCTATCCGGTTTGTGATAGATTGGACTTGTGGCAGATGCAGAGCTTTCGGTATCTGTGACAAAACCAATCAAATCTCACAAATTAAGGGAGGAAAAACATGAAGAAGAAATTATTATGTATGCTCATGGCCACGGCAATGACCGCAACCCTGTTAGCAGGATGCGGCGGCGGTTCCTCTGCCGAGACAGGCAGCACGGCTGCAACGACAACGGAGGATACGTCTACAGATGATGCGGCGGCAGCCGATACGTCTACAGATGATGCGGCGGCAGCCGATACGTCTACAGATGATGCGGCAGCGGCAGATACGTCTGCAGCAGGCGGCGGCAAAGTAGGTGTGGCGATGCCTACCAAGGATCTGCAGAGATGGAACCAGGACGGCGATAACATGAAGTCCGAG
>CANQIJ010000250.1 GCA_947624025.1 uncultured Lachnospiraceae bacterium
GCGGGTGTCCTTTCCAATGTTTGTACGGCGTCGGATGCTGTCTGCCGCCCGGCAGTTAATAACGAACGTTATTGTTCTGTCGGGTGGCGGTGACAGTGGTGATTAGAAAATCTTGGTAGTAGCATCTTCGTCTTTTGTTCCAACTGTCTCTTTCCACTTCTTGCACTGAACTGTCATAACTTTTGTGTCTGGATCTACAACAACCTCAATATCAAGGTTAGCGGTCTTACCATATGTGTTAGAAGAAAGTTTAATCGGTTTAGTAGTCCAATCACCAATAGTCGCTTTCAATTCCGCGTCCAATTCATCAACACCAGAACCAGTGAACGCCCCACTGGTGAAGCTAAACTTTGTAGGAGTAGTAGCAGAAGTTGAAAACTTATCAACAAGAGTCTCTTCTGCACTCATCATCTTGATACAGTCAGCGATCTCTGCGATGGAGGTGTTATCCTTCTGCAGACGGGATTTCTCCACATATCTTAAGTACTGAGGAGCCAATACACCGATCAGGACAGCCATGATCGCTACAACGATGATCAACTCAACAAGGGAGAAACCTTTGTTTGTTAAAGATTTTTGATTTTTCATTTCAATCTCCTTCTTTCTTATTATATATTGTTATGTTTTTATCTTAAACGCCCGCCCTACCAAGCGTTTAATTCATATTTACAGGCTGTCGAGCGCCTCGTACATCTTCATCATCGGCGCCAGAACGGATGCGATCAGCACGCCCACGATGCCCGCCAGCACGATGATGATCGCAGGCTCCATCGCCGCCATCAGCGACTGCACTGCCATCTCAACTTCCTCATCGTAATAGTCCGCCAGCTTATCCAGCATATCCTCGATGGCGCCGGACTCCTCGCCGATCCTCGTCATATGGTAGACCATCGGAGGAAAGAGCCCGCACTGTTCAAGCGGCACCGAAAACGGCACGCCCAAACCGATCTGGTCTCTGGCGTCCTCCAGCGCTTCCTTGAACCACACGTTTGTCATAGTGTGAGAGACGATGTCCACTGCCTCCACCATCGGCACGCCCGCCGCCATCAGCGTACTCATGGTACGCGCCATAGAGGAAGCCGCCGACTTGGTCGTCAGGTCTTTTACCGCCGGAATCTTGATCGCCAGCTTGCCGAAGAAGTGTTTGCCTGCGCTGGTGCCCGCGAAAAACTTAATGCCGAAGGCCACGCCGCCCACCACCAGAATAATCATATACCACCACGCCTTGATGAAGTCGCTGGCGGCCAGGACGCCCTTGGTCAGCGCCGGCAGATCCGTGTCCAGCTCCTCAAACATCCCCGCGTACTGCGGGATAACGAATACCAGCATGACGATGACAACCACGATGGCTACGATCATCAGTACAATAGGATATATCATCGCTTTTTTGACAAGCGCCTGCGTCTTGCTGTTGCGCTCCAGCTGCGTTGCCACACGGTCAAGGGACGTGTCCAGGCTGCCGGACGCTTCGCCCGCCGCCACCATGTTCACCATAATGCCTGGAAATATTTTCGGAAATTCTGCGAGGGACGAAGAGAGCGACTCACCTTTTTCCATATTGGCGCGAACCGCCTCCAGCGCTTTCTTGAGCTTCTTGTTCTCCGTCTGCTCACAGAGCATCTGCATCGCCTCAAGGATGCTGACGCCCGCCCTGGTCATACTCACGAACTGGCGGCAGAATACGCTTAGATCCCTCGGCGTCGGTTTGCCGCCGATATCGATGTTGATCTCCTTGGTCAGCATATTCTGCTCGGAGACCTTGACCACCGTAAGGTTCTGTCTCTTTAATTCCTGTCTGGCAAGGCCGACGGACTCGGCTTCCACGCTGCCCTTCCGGGTCTTTCCCGCCTTATCTATCGCCTCGTATCCGTAAACCGCCATGTTCATCCCCCAAATCAAGTTTCACGCTGTAAGTTAAGCTTCAAGCTGTAAGTCAAAAATTATAAAAATGTATAATACGTCTACAGTAATGTTTAGTACCATATTACTATAAATCGGTGTAAATAGCAATTCTTTTTATGAAATTTCCCCAAAATTTTTTATAATTTTCAATCAAATCCCCCCCCCCAATTTTTTAGACGAAAAAATGTTCGTGTTTGTGCGATTTTCGGCGTTATGCAGAGAATTTCCTTCCGGCAGACACGCTCTCGCTCGGTTCCGCGCGCAGCGGTACTAAGCTCGCAGATACCTCGCTAAGTACCGGCGCGTGGAAACGGTCTGCCGGAAGGAAATTCTCTGTACCACGCCGCATACTGATAATTTACTGATAATTTTCAAAAAACGTTTGACTTTTTACTGTATGATGTTATAATGAAACCATAAAAGGTGCTATCCGTTAATAAACGGTTCGCCTTGGTTTATAGTAGCTTCAAAAAAGCAACCATCAACTTTTGGTCGAGCTGCGGTTGCTTTTTTGCTGTTTATGTATCCTATGGTTCTCATAGATACTGATGATAGTGACGATAATACTGATAACCGTCACCGCAGTATCCATGATGCCAACGAACGTTTCCAACAACAAATACTGACCTTTCTTCGTATTTTCCATTTCATCAGCCTCCTTTTATGGAAGTTCTCAGAATGTACTCATTCCGGCGAAAGGCGAACCGCTTACCGTTTCGGATAGCACCCTTATCTCCATCATATCATTTTGTTTACGTTTGTCAATAAACGTTATTTCGTTTATTTTATTTTTGTTTTTTTCAAAAAAACGTTTGACTTTTCACCATATGCTGTTATAATGAAAGCATAAAAGGTGCTATCCGTTAATAAACGGTTCGCCTTGGTTATTAGTTGCTAGCAAAAAGCAATTTTACCTTTGGTCGAGTGGCGGTTGCTTTTTTGCTGTTTATGTATCCTGTGGCTTTCATAGATACTGATGATGGTGACGATAATACTTATTATCGTCACCGCAGTATCCATGATGCCAACGAACGTTTCCAACAACAAATACTGACCTTTCTTCGTATTTTCCATTTCATCAGCCTCCTTTTATGGAAGGGTAGTGTCAAAAAACTACCTGTTTTTTATTGCTAAATTTTAGTAAAAACCTTGATTTTAAGGGAAATCGAAAATA
>CANQIJ010000251.1 GCA_947624025.1 uncultured Lachnospiraceae bacterium
ATACATGCTGCGCAAAAGCTCCACCACAGGCGCTTTTATCATTCTGGGACAGCCGGATGCGGTAAAGGACGGCGGTACGCTGAGCGCCCTCTACATACGCGACAGCGACCCCGACGCCAACCCCGCCGACTATTCCGACCTGCTCCTGACGGTAGGACCCTCGCAGATCACCAAGGAATACCGGGTTCCCTTCGATATCTACTGGAAGACCGATCTGTCCATAAAGCCTTACGGCGAATCCCACGCGGACGACTTTTTCTATCAGCCCTGTCTGACCGCCGGACAGAATCCCGATGCCAAAACAGAGGACTGCTGCTACTGGAGTACGCCCTTCTGCCTGGAGGGAAGGTCGGATACCGATCCTTACCGGATGATCACCTACTCGATCCCTCTGAGAACAGAGGACGGAACAGTATACGGCGTTATGGGGATCGAGCTGTCCCTGTCCCTTCTGACACAGTATCTCCCTTACCGGGAAGTCAACTCCAATCATGACGGCGGCTATCTGCTGCTTCAAAAGGACGGCGAAGACGTTTACCGGGTGATCTGTGCCACCGGCTTATATTCCGGCGACTCCATCGACGGTGAGAACAGGATCAGTCTGTCCGAAGCGTCGCAGCAGGACCTGTACCGTCTCGACAGCGCGGGCAGACAGGACCCGGTCTATCTGACGCTGAAACCGCTGACGCTTTACAATACCAACACGCCTTTTTATGAGCAGGGATGGTACCTGGCGGGAATGGAGACGCATGATGCCTTGTTTGGCAGCAGCTCCAGACTGTCCGGCACCTTTATTGCCGCTACTCTTTTTGCACTTGCGGTGGCGATCTTTCTGTCCTACCTGCTCGTAAAACATATCACCACTCCGATCCGCCGCCTGTCCGAATGTATACGGACCAGTCCGGAAAATGAGCTGAAGCATTTCGATAAAGGCACCATCAGCGAGATCGACGAGCTGTACGACACTATTTATAATCTGACCAACCGGCAGAAAAAGATCGAATGGGATCTGCTGGAGGAAAGAGAGCGCTACCGCCTGGCTCTGCAGAATAACTCCGATATTCTGGTAACCTTCGATCCGGAAAAAGACCTGGCGATCTTCTACAATCTGGATAACAGCAGCACGGAGACGCGCATAGAGAATCTGATGCAGAAGCTGGAGGATGGAGACTATATCCATCCCGCCGACAAGCGCGTAGTCCTCGCGCGCATCCGGAATATCCAGACGGACCTCTCCGTCTCCTTCCGCACAAACTGGAGAACAGAGGACCACGAATATCAATGGTTCGAGCTGACGGGACGCATCCCGCCCGATGCCGATGGAAGGCATAAGACTTTTATCGGTTCCATGCACAACATCCATGACCTGAAGGTGCAGGAGCTGGCGGAGCGGAAATCTATGTACCTGGATTCCCTTACAGGCCTGTACCTGCGCGCTCCCGGTGAGGATATCGTGCGCAGCCAGATCCACAGCGGACGGGGCGGCTGTCTGCTCCTTGTGGATGTGCGCAGCTTCTTACAGATCAACGAGGAATACGGCATGGCGGTGGGTGACATGATCCTGGAAGAGCTGGGTCGTATGTTTCAAAGCTGGAAACAGAATAACAATGCCGGCCAGAGTGTACTGATCCGTTTCGGCGGCGATGAGTTCATGCTGTGGCTTGAAGATTATTCCTCCGACAGGGCAATAGCGGCCGCGCAGGAATTTTGCTATATGGCGGAACAGCTCTATACCGACGGCGACCTGAAGCTGGAATTAGTCTGCGGCGGCGCATACTGCGAGGGACCGGATTATGACAAGCTGGAAGCGGACGCCCGCTTTGCGCTCGCCTATGCCTCCGCTCATAATATGCCCTGCCTGTTTTATCATGAGCTGCCTGCGGACAGCCAGATTGAGCCCCGGCATATCACGCCCATCGAGCACGCCGATGCCGATACACACAGTATCATACCGATCACCTTCAGCTTTTTTGACAAGAGCAATAAGATAGAAGACATCCTGACGATACTGCTTCCGAAGCTGGGAAGATATTTCGAGGCGGAGGACGTACTGCTCCTTACGGCGAACAGGGAATTTTGCACCGTGAAGCCCACGCATCAATGGCACGACCGTTTCGATGCGCCTGCGGATCATGAGCTGATCCACTTTACCGCCCAGGAGTATGACGCCCTGGATCAGGCCCTCTGGGGCGAGAAGCCGTCTTATCTTCCGACGGCGCAGCTTACCGAAGATATGCGTTATTTCCTGCGTATGGAACAGGAAAGGGAAGGCTACGTTTTCCCGCTCTATGACAACAATAACTGTATGGGCGCGTTTCTGTTCCTGCGAAGCGCCCAGGCGCCCGGCTGGACGGAGGACCAGGCAAAGGAGATCCTGGAGGTCGTCAAGATCATCGAGGCCAACATCAACAGGCAGCGGTACGATACCGCCAACCGCGCCAAGAGCGATTTCCTGTCCCGCATGAGCCACGAGATCCGTACGCCGATGAACGCCATTATCGGTATGACCTATATCGCACAGACCCACACCGGCAATGCGGAAAAGATCACCGAGGACCTCAACAAGATCAGCCAGTCTTCTCAATATCTGCTGGGTCTGATCAACGATATCCTGGATATGTCGAGGATCGAGAGCGGCAAGCTGACGCTGGAGCATACCGGCTTTAACTTAAACGACACGACGGAGAGCATTACCACCCTGATCAAGCCGCAGGCACAGGCGAAGGATATCGCCTTTGACACGGATATCTCCCTGTGCTGCCCTTATGTGACAGGAGACTCCCTGCATCTGAACCAGGTACTGATCAACCTGCTCGGAAATGCGATCAAATTTACGCCCGCAGGCGGCAGCGTCAGACTGACCATTCAGCAGGAAAACGACGGGAAGATACTGTTCTCCGTCCGCGATACCGGTATCGGCGTAAGCCCCGAAAACCAGTCGCGTATTTTTGAATCCTTTGAGCAGGCGGAGGGAAGCACCACGAGGAAATACGGCGGAACCGGGCTTGGCCTCGCCATCAGCCGCCGCCTCGTACAGATGATGGGCGGCAGCCTGAGTCTGG
>CANQIJ010000252.1 GCA_947624025.1 uncultured Lachnospiraceae bacterium
CAAGCTGGTAGTAAAGTCCGGCCAGACCGATTTCGAGACGGTTGCAACGGCTAACTGGTCCACAGAGACGGCGCAGGCGAGAATGGATGCCATCATTTCCGCTAACTATGCGGACGGCACGAAGTTAGACGCTGTTCTTTGCTCCAACGACTCTACAGCGCTTGGCGTTGAGAACTCTCTGGAAGCCAACTACACAGGCGACTGGCCGATCATTACGGGTCAGGACTGCGATATCGCCAACGTTAAGAACATGATCGCAGGCAAACAGTCTATGTCGATCTTTAAGGATACAAGAACTCTTGCTTCCAAGGTCGTAGAGATGGTTGACGCGATCATGAAGGGCGGAGAAGCGCCGGTCAACGATACCGAGACATATGATAACGGTAAGGGTGTTGTTCCTTCCTATCTGTGTGAGCCCGTATTCGCAGATGCCAACAACTACAAAGAGCTGCTGGTAGACTCCGGTTACTATGCAGAGAGCGATCTTCAGTAAGACCGCTTCGCAAGGAAACTCGTAAAGCTGCCCTGCAGCTTATGATGAGAAGAGAAGTAAATATACGGCAGGCGGTTTTTTCGCCTGCCGGTTTTCAAAAGGATTGATATCCGAACGGATATGAGATCTGAATGTATAGTGATTGGGAGGGATACCATTGGCAAACGTTTTACTGGAAATGAAAAATATTACCAAGACTTTCCCCGGTGTTAAGGCGCTTGATAATGTGAATCTGAAGGTGGAGGAGGGCGAGATCCACGCTCTGGTAGGCGAGAACGGCGCCGGCAAATCCACGTTGATGAACGTGCTGAGCGGCATATATCCATACGGAACCTATGAGGGCGACATCATCTATAACGGCGAGGTATGCAGATTCAATCAGATCAAGGACAGTGAAGAGAAGGGAATCGTGATCATTCATCAGGAATTGGCGCTGATTCCGTATATGACGATCGGTGAGAATATGTTTCTCGGTAACGAGAGAGGACATAAATATAAATTAGACTGGAATGAAACATTTGGTCGTGCGGGCGAGCTGTTAAAGACGGTAGGTCTGCAGGAGACGCCCCAGACATTGATTAAAGATATAGGTGTAGGCAAGCAGCAGCTTGTGGAGATCGCCAAGGCGCTTGCCAAGAACGCGAAGCTCCTTATTCTGGACGAACCCACGGCATCTCTGAACGAGACGGATTCCAGAGCGCTTCTGGATCTGCTTCTCAGATTTAAGAAACAGGGAATGACTTCCATTATTATCTCCCATAAATTAAATGAGATCTCCTATGTGGCTGATAAGATCACCGTGATCCGCGATGGGGCGACGATAGAGACACTGGATAAAGAAAAGGACGATATTTCGGAGGCGCGTATCATCAAGGGCATGGTCGGCCGTGAACTGTCGGACCGTTTTCCGAAACGGGAGAAGCATATCGGTGATGTCAATCTGGAGATCAAGGACTGGAACGTGTACCATCCGCTGTATTCGGAGCGGAAGGTAGTGGACGGCGTCAGCATCAACGCCCGCAAGGGCGAGGTAGTGGGTATCTCGGGCCTGATGGGCGCAGGACGCACAGAGCTTGCCATGAGCGTGTTCGGCAAGAGCTACGGAACCAATATCAGCGGCAAGGTCTATATCAACGGCGAAGAGGTTCATTTAAATTCGGTGCATGATGCCATCAGGCACAAGCTGGCATATGTGACGGAGGACCGCAAGGGCAACGGCCTGATCCTGAGTAATCCCATTAAGATCAATACAACCCTGGCAAATCTGGACGGTGTGAGCAGCCACAGTATCATTGATAAAGATAAAGAGTACAGTGTGGCGGTAGAATATAAAGAGAAGCTTAGGACCAAATGCCCCACCGTCGAACAGAATGTCGGCAACTTAAGCGGCGGCAATCAGCAGAAGGTGCTGCTGGCAAAATGGATGTTTGCGGATCCCGATGTGCTGATCCTCGACGAGCCGACAAGAGGTATCGATGTGGGCGCTAAGTATGAGATCTACTGTATCATCAATCAGCTGGTAGCTGAGGGAAAGACGGTTATCATGATTTCCTCGGAGCTGCCGGAGATCCTCGGTATGTGCGACAGGATCTATGTTATGAACGAAGGCAGGATCGTGGGCGAGCTTGACGGCAGCGAGGCGACGCAGGAGATCATCATGTCACACATTTTAAAATCCAGTGGTAAAGGAGCGTAAGGAAGTATGAATAAGGCAAAAACATTAGATATAGTAAAGAAATATACCATGATTCTTATGCTGGTCCTGATCACGGCATTCTTTGCGTGGCGAACCAACGGTGCGATCCTTCTGCCGATGAACGTCAGCAGCCTGATCTCACAGAATGCATATGTTTTCATTCTGGCAACCGGTATGCTGTTATGTATTCTGACCGGCGGTAACATTGATCTGTCGGTCGGCAGCGTTGTGTGCTTTGTCGGCGCTATCGGTGCGGTCCTTATGGTCAATAAGGGCATGAATATGGCACTCGCCATTTTGATCATGCTTCTGATCGGTATCGCGATCGGCGCATGGCAGGGATTCTGGATCGCATTTGTCAGGATACCTCCTTTCATCGTCACACTGGCAGGTATGCTGATCTTCAGAGGACTGAGCAATGTTGTCCTGGACGGCATGACGGTTTCCATCCAGAACTGCACAACCTTTGTGAATCTGTTCGGCGGCGGCGCCAACTGCTACATACCCGACGTGCTTGGCGGCAACGGGATCAACCTGACCTGTATCGTGGTGGGCGTCATTGCCATGCTGATCTTTATAGCGGCGCAGATCATCGGAAGACTGAATAAGAAGAAAAAAGGATATGAACTGGAGAAGCCTGTGGGAATGATCGTTAAGACTGTTTTGATCAGTGCGGTCATCCTTGCTTTTACGGTCAGACTGGCACAGCATAAGGGCATACCGAGTGTGCTGATCTGGGTTATGATCGTGATACTTGTGTATTCCTATATTACTTCCAACACCACGATAGGCCGTTACTTCTATGCGGTGGGCGGCAATGAGAAGGCAACCAAGCTGTCCGGTATCAATAC
>CANQIJ010000253.1 GCA_947624025.1 uncultured Lachnospiraceae bacterium
CTTCGTTGTCGAATTTGCCGCCCGCATGCAGTGTGGTAAAGACAAGCCTCTCCGCGCTGATCCCCTTCTCGTGCATTCCTACCGGAATCCCACGTCCGTTATCCGATACCGTTGCGGAGCCGTCCGCCTCGAGCGTCACCCATATCGTAGAGCAGTACCCGGCCAGATGCTCGTCCACCGCATTGTCCATGATCTCGTAGATCAAATGATTTAAGCCCTTGGTGGATACGCTGCCGATATACATACCCGGTCTTACACGCACTGCCTCAAGCCCTTCCAGAACCGTAATGCTGGAAGCGTCATAAATATTTTCTGAATTTGTCTTTCCCATAATTTACCTCTGTATCAATATGCCTCCGCGCAGATCATACGCCTCATATGGATCACGCGCACAGACTATATATATTCTATCAGTTCATCCGGAAGATATCTGTGGATCATCTCTTCCAGCTGTGCGGAATCGATCGGTTTGGACAGATAATCCGTAAAGCCTTCCCGCAGATACTCTTCTCTGGCCCCCACGATCGCATTGGCCGTCAGCGCGATAACGATCGGCTTGTTCTTCTGATATTCTTCCATCTGCTGCATGTGGTGCAGAGTCTCGATCCCGTCCATCTCAGGCATCATATGATCTAACAGGATGATGTCGTACCGGTTTGCTTTCACCTTATCCAGACACTCCTGTCCGCTCAGGGCGGAGTCAACCTGAACCTTAAGA
Source organism: uncultured Lachnospiraceae bacterium (assembly GCA_947624025.1). Lineage (GTDB taxonomy): Bacteria > Bacillota > Clostridia > Lachnospirales > Lachnospiraceae > UBA3282. The sequence goes on from CANQIJ010000253.1 coordinate 719, forward strand.
CGCTTAAGCAGCCCCTTTACAACCGTGATGTTTACGCGGGTATCGTCAACAGCCAGTATGTGCGCACCGGGCGACACAAACTTCCTGTTGTCACCGTTTTTCCCGCTGTCCGTATCGTCCGCCGTCGTTTTGTAATCGCCGAGGCATTCATCGCCCGCCACCTTCTGCGGAACAACGAAGGAGAAAGTGCTGCCCTTGCCATAGATGCTCTCCACGGTCAGATTGCCGCCCATCATCTCCAGCAGACGCTTAGTGATGCTCAGGCCCAGCCCCGTACCTTCAATGTTCTTGTTTTTATTCAGATCAAGCCTGGTAAACGGATCAAACAGCAGATACAGTTCATCTTCCTTGATACCGATACCCGTATCGGATACCGATACCCACAGATTGATCGTGCCGTCCTTATTATCCACGAAATCAACCTGAAGTGTCACGGAGCCTTCCTTTGTGTACTTGACTGAATTAGTCAACAGGTTGGTAATGCACTGCTTGATGCGCTTCTCATCGCCGTGCAGCATTTTGGGAAGCTTCCCATCCGTCACGATCTTGAAATTAAGATTCTTCTCTTCCGCCCTCAGGGAAAGCATGTTCTCAATATCCAACAGCAGGCTGCCGAGGTTGTAGTCTGACTCCGTGATCTCCATTTTGCTGGACTCGATCTTGGAAAGATCCAGAATATCGTTGATGATGGAGAGCAGGACCTTGCCGGCGCTATGTATGTTGGTCGCATACTCCTTGACGCTGTCCGAATCCGCCTCTCTTAAGATCATTTCATTCATGCCCAGCACCGCGTTGATCGGGGTCCTGATCTCATGCGACATTCTCGCCAGGAACGAGCTTTTTGCCTCGTTCGCCCTCTCAGCCTCTTCCTTCAGCTCGATCAGCTGCTTCGTATACAGATAGTTGTCGGTCATATCGAAAATACGGTACAGGATACCGGCTTTTCGCTGATTATCGTCATAGATCTCATTACTCTGCCATTTGTAAAATCTGTCGTTGATGATAAAGCCGTCAACGTGCAGATCCATAAAATGAAACACCTGCTCGTCGACCGCGCTCTTGTTATTCCAGTCGATATTCGGGAACACGGTCTCGATCTCTTTGTTGTAATACACAATAGAACCGAGCTCATCCGCTACCAGTATTCCCTCCCTGATCTCATCGATGACCCTGTCCTTTGCGTTTTTAACCGTATCAAACAGCTTGTATCGGAACATCACGACAACAAGGAACATTTCGGCGATCATCATGGACATCGGATAGGAATCGTAACTGCCAAATACCCCGGCCATGCGCAGGATCCAGATCACGATCGGGACAAGCGACGCCACAAGGATAAGCCGCAGCTCAGGACGTTTTTCTCCTTTATGCTCCAATACGGACTGAAGCATGATCAGCGCGATCAGTATCCCCATAACGGTAATCGTGATCGTCCACCAGTAATAGAAGATCCCCGGTTCATATATCCACAGATAGATATCGTCTTCTATGATGTAGTCGATACTCCTGTAATAGAGCGTATGATAATCCATCGTAAATACCAACGCCAGAATAAACAGATTATTGACGGCATAAAACGCCTTGATACATCTGATGACCGTACTATGCTGATGGTTGCTGTACAGACATACAAAATAAAGGAAGCACAAGAGTCCCATCGTGGTTCCAAGGTATTCTATCTTAACCGCAAGACATGCCTCTGCAAGCTCTGTACTCTGAAGCTCATAAAAATACCCCATCACATCCAGAAGAGTGAACAGTGATCCCGCGAACAGTATTTTCTGCTGTTCCGACGGCTTGGCCCGAAGAACCAGAGCGATCAGAATCATTCCAATGACAATGCCTGCCCCGTGCAGCGCAACTATTGCATTCATAATACATCCTCTTATATTTTATCATACCGGATTGTCGTATGCAGAGACATACCTTTTATATTATATCCGACAAAACGCGCAGAAACAAGTTTAAATTATCTGTACTGTTCGGGCACTTCATACAGATATTCCCTTCCCCGTTTTCCTATCCTTGCAAGGAGCCCCATATACATCAGAAGCGGCAGGACTTCCGATGCGAGCTCGTTATGTATTCCCGCAGCCTTTGCAAATTCCTTAACGGTAAAAGCATCATCAAGATCATACGGTATCAGCCCCATGAAATCTTCCGTTCTGTCGATCGCCACCTCGTCATACAGCGAAAGCGGCATCCTGTCGTAACGGCTGGAGCCTTTTTTCTTATCCCTGCTCCAGCCGTTTAAAAGCCTGTATTCCTCAACATCCATCATCGCGATTTGAATCC
>CANQIJ010000254.1 GCA_947624025.1 uncultured Lachnospiraceae bacterium
CAATCTTACGAAGGATATGACACCAGATAAAAGAAGAAATTTTTACAATGAGCGTGGGTGGGCGTTTCAGAGGGAAATTGAGGATGGAAGATTGCAAAAGGTGTAATGATCATGGAAACATTGGGTATTATCATGAATCGTTTTCTGTTTTAGTCGGCTGATCCGCATAGCGGTATATCGTCGAGCTGTCTATCAGATCATTTCATATAACTTTACAGTCCAGGGCGCAGGAGCATCTTGACCGCCCTGTGGAAAACGTGGCGGCTACGCTCTGTCATGAACTCACGCATTTCTATTGTGCCTGAAATGGCATTCAGGATACTAGTAAAGAATTTGCTGCGTTGAAATTAAAACAAAAATCATTTTTCTGGCGTTCGATGAGAGTGATCATTTGAACTTTGGAGAGAAATAATGAAAAAAAAGAATCAAGGCATTTACAAATTATTTTTCCGTATAAGAATGGAATGAAGAATGAAGAAAAATATCCTCTTATTCTCTTCATTCCCGGTTCGGCCTGGCATAAGCGGGAGATGTATAACGATATTCCACAGTACGCAGCTTTGGCAAAGAGAGGGTATGTAGTTGCGGCAATGGAATACCGTGAATCTGACATTGCACCTTTTTCGGCACAGATAGAAGACGTTTGCAATGCACTTAAATTTATTCCATCTATTGCAGAGAATTTTCATATTGATACGGAACATATTTTTCTGATGGGAAATTCATCAGGCGGGCATATTGCTATGATGACTGTATTATTTAGTGAACATGGTTTATGCGAAAGAATTACAAAGGTTTCCGGTAAGTTATTATGAATTGGAAGGTAATGATGCTCACGGCGGTGCAGTTTCGCAAGGGAGAGATAAAGAGGGGAGAAAAATCCTATATGAAAAGATATCAGCAGAAAAATGTATCCGACATCAATTTGGAAGATTATCTGGGCGAATATGAAGGGTCTCAGGCCACGGTCGATGATATGTTCTTCGACTGCGGCCGTAGGAAAGAATCTTTAAACGGTGTCTGGCATTACGCCGTTGATCAGTACGATACCTGTCTGCGCCAGCACTGGTTTGAGGAGCGGTATCAGGACGGGAACGGCTTCACATTGCCGGTAGATTATTCCTTTAATGAATGGCCGACCATGAATCTGCCTTGCTGCTGGAACACAGAGAAGGAAATGTTTCTGCTCTATGAAGGCAGCATGGTCTTTACGCGCACATTCCGTTACACAGACATGGAAACGGCCCATACAGGGAAAAAGGAGCGCGTCTTCTTAAAGATCGGCGCAGCCAATTATATCTGCAGAGTATTTCTGAATAAGCAGTACATCGGTATGCACAGGGGCGGCTCGACGCCGGCGTATTTTGAAGTGACCGATGCGCTGCAGACGGAGAACCGGATACTGATCCAGGTTGACAGCGCCCGACGCCCGGAACAGGTGCCTACGGAGAATACAGACTGGTTCAATTACGGCGGAATCTATCGGGATATTGAACTGATACGGGTTCCGGCCACATACATAAAGCAGTTCCAGATAGCACTGGTGCCAGACGGAACATTCTCAAAAATCAAGGTGCGTATACGACTTTCGGATGACGGAAATATGCAGTCCGTCAAAGTGCCGGGTACTGCGCCATTATCCGCAAAGCTGCGCATCCCGGAACTGAACCTCCTCGTAAAGATTCCGCTTTCAGACGGCTATGGCGAGCTCGTCATTGATGCTGCACCGGAATTGTGGTCGCCGGAAAATCCCCGGCTCTACGACGTGTTCCTCACCTGCGGCGAGGACGCCGTCAGCGACACTGTCGGTTTCCGAGAGATCCGCGTACGGGGACGCGAGATTCTCCTAAACGGCCGCCCTATTTACCTTCGCGGCATCAGCTGTCACGAAGAGAGCGTTGCTAACGGTAAGGCACTCACTGATGAAGAACGCCTGGAAACCATTCGTCTGGCAAAAGAGATGAACTGCAACTTCATGCGTCTGGCCCATTACCCACACGATGAGCGTATGGCGAAGCTGGCTGACAGAGAAGGTCTTCTTCTCTGGGAGGAGATACCGGTCTACTGGGCGATTCGTTTCACCCGCGAGGCAACCTATGAGGACGCCGAGAACCAGCTTAAGGAAATGATCTGTCGTGACTGGAACCGTGCCAGTGTGATCATCTGGTCTGTTGGAAATGAGAACGCAGACTCCGACGAACGCCTTGCATTTATGAAGCGTCTGGCCGACTGCGCCCACGCAACAGACGATACCCGTATGGTTTCCGCCGCGTGCCTGGTCAGCATGGATCAGCTGGCTATCGCTGACCGTCTGGCGGAGTATCTGGATATTATCGGTCTGAATGAATATTTCGGGTGGTATTCTCCTGATTTCGATCAACTGCCTCAGCTTTTCGCCAACAGCGCCCCGTCAAAGCCGGTAATCATCACAGAATTCGGTGCAGATGCCATGCCGGAACACCACGGAACCATTCAGGATAAGGGCACCGAAGAATATCAGGCCTATGTCTATGAGCGGCAGGTCGAGATCTTGCGAGACATTGATTACGTGAAAGGAACGACTCCCTGGATCCTGTATGATTTCCGCTGCCCGCGGCGCACCAGCGTGATCCAGGGCTACTATAACCGCAAGGGACTGCTTTCTCCGGATAAGAAGTACAAGAAACCGGCATTTTATATATTACAGAAATATTATCAGGAATGATTGAGCAGATTTTAAGCTGTTCCGGAATATGGTGAAAAAGCATCATTTAAGACAGAACTTTCAAAAGAAGCGGCGGATTTGTTTATGTTATTTATAAAAATGCGGAGGAAAGAGAAAGGAAAGGCAGGAAAAGTTAAAATCTAATAAATGATATAAATGATCAAATTGACATGGATATGTCTGCTGTGATACATTTTGAAAGAAATAGGAATAGATGCAGAGTAAGCAATTTGGTGATATGTCAAGAGTAAATTGAAAAAGAAATAACCCCAAAACCAGTAAAAAAGGGTACAAGAAAAA
>CANQIJ010000255.1 GCA_947624025.1 uncultured Lachnospiraceae bacterium
ATTTCCCGCAAAATAGATCAGCCCGCCGACGGGATACCGCCGCAGGCTCTTCTCTGTCGTCTCTCCCGCAGCCGTCACCGCGGACACGCCGGTGAGCTGCTCCGGCGTGAGTACAAAAAGCTGGCAGACCTTTTCCTCCAGGCTCATGCCCGCCAGGATCTCTTCCCACCGGGTTTCCTGCGCATTCCCGGCATCCGTGCCGTCTGCCGCCTCTACAGTCTTCAGATCCATTCCGCTCATCACACCCTCTGCGTCGGCGTCCGTCTTCGATCCGCCTGCAGCCTCTATCGGATCTGTCTCCGCACCCTTCGATTCTTCGGCAGACTGTAAGAAATCCTTCTCCACGCTCTCCACAGTCTCCTGCGTATTCTCACGACGTCCGCAGCCTGTCAGACCCAGCAGGAGAAACAGCAGAAGAGCAACTGTTTCGCAGGCCAGCCGGTTCACATACCTATCAGTCCTCATATTCACATATGTACCCCAGCTTCCCTGCATAGAAAGGCGCGACAGAAAGAACATCGTCCGGCACATCGTTCCACACCCAGCCGGAATCCGCAGAACTGTGAAACATCAGCATAGCCGTCTCCATCGAGGAAGTGCTCTCATCATAAAAGCTCGGCTCGCCCTTCAGCCAGTACTCCTTTCCGTTCAGGATCTCTGTGCCGGCAAAGCCGTCCTCATACAGCCATCTGTATTCCTCCGTTATCCCCCGGCAGCCGCCCAGCCAGAACATACCGTTCTCCAGATCAGCGGCGGCGATCTGTGCTGTCACGGCCGCATACTCCTCGGGCGAATTGATACGCACCAGGTAGCCCCCGCGCGCCAGACATTCATAATAGGCGTCCGTCCATGAGATATCCTCCATAACGATCTCATAGGTGTGAATCGAGCCTTCGTCCTGTACGGCCGCGCTCTCACCTACGGAATGTTCCTCCCGGGACACTTTCCTCTTATTGCCGGCAAAGCCTTCTTCATTGACTGCATTGTTCAACGCACAAAAAGGCAGCTCGTCTCCGTCATAGTCATAGAGGAACATCCAGCTTAAAAACGCTTCAGACAGCTCGTCCAGCGGCTTGCCCGGCAGATAGATCAGAATATCCTCCGCGTCTTCCAGTCCGTAGACGTCCGTATAAATATAAAGAACATCGTCTATGATCTCCTCTTTTCCGACCTCGTCCTCATATCGGATCTCCAGTATCCTCGTAGAATAGGTATATTCGTCCACCCTTTCAGGCTCCGCGAACTGCCCGCTGAAGCTGCAGTAGTACTGCTTTCCTCCCGGATAGCCCTCGCCCGTGTCTCCCATATCGCTGTCCGAATATACCCCGTTAAAGCTGCCGTCCTCATGGATCTCCAGTTCGGTACCCCATGCTCCCGCTCCGCTGGAAAAGTAAAATTCCCACTTAGCCAGCTCCTTGAAAAGAGGATCCGCCTCTCTTGTTTCCTGCGCTGGGTCTGTACTGTCCTGCGTCGCTGTCTCTGCAGCTTCCTCCGGCTGCGCCTGTGCGCGATCTTCCGTCTCAGTCTCAATCAGGCTGTCCTCATTTTCGGAAGCCGCCGTCTCGGTATCGTCCACCGTCAGGGTCTGCTTGGTTCCTCTTTCGGCGGTCGCCCCGGCCGCCGCATCGTCCCCATGGAACGCCCGGTAACCAAGCACTGCCGCTGCGATCACCACCGCCGCCACGCCCACGCCGCCAAGCGCGTACCAGAGCGCCTTGGGCACACCGCCCTCGGAACCGCCCTGCGGCCTGCGGCCGTTTGGGGCAGACTGCTCCCGCATACTGCCGCGCAGAGAAGGCGCTTCTGTCACAGACGATGCCGCTATTATCGGCGCACCGCAGCCCGTACAGAACCTTGCACCATCCTTGATCTCTCTTCCGCATTTTGTACAAAACATCTTTTTTCTCCCCTCATAGGTTTTGAGAACGGAAATTATTCTGCCAGAAAAGCGTCTATGCCATCCGCAATGCCGCAGACGAGCTTCTCCTGGTACTCCTCGTCCGCCATGCGCAGATCCTCCTCCGGGTTTGTCATATATCCCATCTCCACGATAGTCGCCGGCACCTGACACCAGTTGATGCCGCTCATGGTATCCGTCTCCCACACATTCCGTTTCTTTGCGCCCGTAGCCTCCGTCAGCCCGTCCAGAACACAGTCGGCAAGCGCCCTGCTGCGTGGATACAACGCGCCGTTGTACGGATTGTCCGGTGTCTGGCAGAGCGTCATCGCCCCGTTGACACTGCTGTCCTCCGAGCCGTTGGCGTGAATCCGCACGAAGGCGTCCGCCTCCCGCTCGTTTGCGATCTGTGCCCGCTCGGCGTTGCTGATATCGACGTCGTTCGTGGTGCGGGTCATCACGACCTCGTAGCCCCGCTTCTCCAGCTCCGTCTGCAGCTTGAGCGACACCTCCAGCGTCAGCTCATACTCGCACAGGCCGCTTGCCTTGCCGCTGGTACCGGAAGAGACTTTGGCCTTCTGTTCTGACGCTCCGGGCCCGATGGGCTCTTTTTCGCTATTGCCCTTGCCCTGATGTCCGGGATCAATCACGATGAGAAAACCGTTGACCGCCGTTGCTTCCTCAGCGTCCTCTGGCTGTGTGACCTCGTCCGTCCCGTCAGGAGCGGGTGCCGTCGTCTCCTGCAATGACGCGGTTTTTTCTCCGACCGTTTCTGTGTCCTCGCTGTCTGCCGTTCCCGCGTCCTCGCTGTCTGCCGTTTCCGGCTCTTCGCCGTCTGCCGTTCCCGCGTCCTCGCTGTCTGTCTCTGTGAGTGTCGGCCGTTGTGTCTCCTCTGTGATCTCCGCAGCCTGCTCCGAAGTCTGTGCCGCTTCCTTTCCGCCGCAGCCGGCGGCCATAAGCAAAAGAACACTGATGCCGAAGACTGCCGCAAGCCTTAGCGCCGATGTATTTCTTTTCTTCATCCTACCGATACCCCTGTTCCTCTTCATAGGCGATGATCAGGTCGCGGTTTGCCAGCTCATACGCGTTGAGCATATCGTCGGT
>CANQIJ010000256.1 GCA_947624025.1 uncultured Lachnospiraceae bacterium
ATACCCGTATAAGATAACGGTTGTTACTCTTGAAGGGCATAGGCATACAGGGATTTTTGATATCTTCCCGGACATACGGACCGGGTCTGTTGTTCGGCTCCAGATACCGCCAGAACAGACCCTTGCGGATAGCCGCCTTATAGGTGGGAAAGCGCGGCAGAGTCATGTCGAGCGCACGCTGGAGGATATCCGGATCGACCGTATCTTTGAGGACGACGGAAAGACGGTATACCGAGGAAAAGTCGCGCCGCTGAAGGGTTGGATACACAATGGCGGACAGATCCAGCTTGTACCAGACGTCCTTCCGGTTCCTGCTGTTATGCTTAGTTCGCTGGTTTAACGTATTTTCATGCCTTGTTTTTTTCATATTACAGATATAATATCATAAATAAGGTATTTTATGTTATAGTAATTACAGATTTTTATTATTTTGACCGGACATGACCGTTGCGGTCGGGGAGGATCATATGGCGCTTACGGATAAGAAGAATGCCAATCTGATGCATCTGATCAAGCGGATGCACGGCTTCGTGGAGAATACGGATATCGAGAAACACCGCCAGTCGCAGGATCATTTCGGCGCGATCCTGGGTAACAATAAGGATGTTGTGACAGAAGCCTTTTTCATACCCGCCCGGTCGGGCGAGGACGAGCCCATCCACGCGGAATGGAATTATGTAAACCGACCGCATATGAAAAAATGTATGATCCTGTACTGTCACGGCGGCGGTTATTCTACGGGGAGCAGCCTGTATGCCAGAACACTGACGGGAAAACTGGCGATGTCTGCGTCCATGGATGTGCTCAGCTTTGACTATGCTCTGGCGCCGGAGCATCCGTATCCGCAGGCGCTTGAGGACGCCGTCAGGGTATGGGATCACCTGATGCTTCTTGGATATGGCGCGAGGGATATCATCGTTGCCGGAGACTCTGCGGGCGGAAACCTCGCGCTGTCTCTGACCCTGCAGCTGAAAAAGGAGGGGCGTTTTCTGCCCGGCGGACTCGTGCTGATGTCACCCTGGACGGATCTGACTTCCTCAGGCCGGTCCTATGTCACGAAGGCATCGGTGGACCCTGTGCTGGATGCGGCTTATCTGCAGGAGATGATCCGCAATTATGCGGACGGGCAGGATGTCACCGATCCGATGATCTCGCCGCTTTTTGGGGATTTCGAGGGGTTCCCGCCTGTCTATATCCAGGTGGGAGGCAATGAGATCCTGCAGGATGATTCGGTGCTGCTGTATAAGAAGATGCTCAAGGCAAATGTATCCGTCAAGCTGGATGTTTTCAAGGGAATGTGGCATGTTTTCCAGATGTCTCCCTTTAAGACCGCCTATGAAGCGATGGACAAGACCGCGGAGTTTATTTACAGCATCTGTATCTGATCATTAAGAATCTGCAAAAGAAAAAAAGGATTCTTCCGATGCGCGCAGAATAATCATTGATAGGACGATCTGCATATCATATGCATCATATGCCATGTAAGGAAGGCAGCGCCATGAACATACGGGAAAGCTTGGAACAGTGGGAAAAGGAATACTTAAGCCCCTATGCGATGCTCAGCATGAACTCCGCGGGAAGACTCAGAGAGGAAGAACAGTGCGATATCAGACCGGTATTCCAGCGGGACAGGGACAGGATCATACATAGCAAGTCGTTTCGGCGGCTGAAGGATAAGACCCAGGTGTTTCTGACGCCGGAAGGCGACCATTACAGGACCAGACTGACGCATACGCTTGAAGTCAGCCAGACGGCCAGGACGATCGCCAAGGCGCTTCAGCTCAACGAGGATCTTGTGGAAGCGATCGCGCTCGGTCATGATCTCGGGCATACGCCATTTGGACATGCCGGGGAGAGGGCGCTTAACAGGGTGTGTCCTTACGGCTTTAAGCATAATGAACAGAGCGTCCGCACGGTAGACCTGTTAGAGAAGGACGGGCAGGGCATCAATCTGACCGTAGAAGTGCGTGACGGTATTTTAAACCACCAGACCTCGGGCATGCCGGCTACGCTGGAGGGCAAGATCGTGCGTCTGGCGGATAAGATCGCTTATATCCATCATGATATGGACGATGCCATACGCGGCGGTATCCTGAAGGAGGAAGATGTGCCGGAGGAGATCGGCTCCGTGATCGGTTACAGCTGCGGACAGCGCCTGGATTTCTTTATTCATAATATCGTGACTAACAGTAAGGGCAGGAATGACATATGTATGTCGCCGGAGGCGGAAGAAGGAATGCATAAAATGCGGGACTTCATGTTCCGTAATGTATACAAAAACCCGGTCGCCAAGGGAGAAGAGAACAAAGCGGAGAATCTGATCATCACGCTGTATGAATACTATATGAATCACACAAAGCAGCTGCCGGACTTTTTATACAGGCTCCTGGACGAGGAGGAACCGCTTGAGAAGATCGTGTGCGATTACATCGGTTCCATGACGGACAGGTTTGCTATCGCACAGTATCAGGAAATCTATATTCCCAAGACATGGCACGGATAGCATTGCAGTGCGGCGAGGACACGGATAGAGGTTGAGGTACAATGTATTATCCTGACGAACTGATCGAAGAAGTCAGAGTAAAAAATGATATTGTGGACGTGGTCTCGGGCTGTGTCCGCATCCAGAAGAAGGGCGGCAATTATTTCGGGCTGTGTCCGTTTCACAGTGAAAAGTCCCCCTCCTTCTCGGTGTCTCCCGTCAAGCAGATGTATTATTGCTTCGGCTGCGGTGCGGGAGGCAATGTAATAACATTTGTTATGGAATATGAGAACGCTACCTTCCAGGAAGCGGTAAAAATACTGGCTGACAGGGCGGGCATCAGTCTTCCCGAGGTTGATTACGGCGAGGAAGCCAGGCAGAGGGAGAGCAGGCGCGCCAAGCTGCTGGAGATCCAGAAGGAAGCGGCGAGATATTATTATTATATGCTGCGCTCCCCTCAGGGCGAGCGGGCCCTTGCGTATTTGAAAAACCGCGGCCTGAGCGACGAGACA
>CANQIJ010000257.1 GCA_947624025.1 uncultured Lachnospiraceae bacterium
CTGGAGCGCGGAGAAGAAAAGCCATGAGCAGGCGCTGGAGCTTCTGTCCATCTTCGACATGCAGGATCTGGCGGATGTGACCGCCGGTTCGCTTCCTTACGGTGCGCAGCGCCGCCTGGAGATCGTGCGCGCACTGGCGACGGGTCCGAAGCTTCTGCTTCTGGACGAACCTGCGGCGGGCATGAATCCGTCCGAGACGGCGGAGCTGATGGAGAATATTCGCAAGCTAAGGGATAAATTCGGCATTGCCGTGCTGCTGATCGAACACGATATGAGTCTGGTCATGGGAATCTGCGAACAGATCGCCGTGCTCAATTTCGGCAAGGTCATCGCGCAGGGTACGCCGGCTCAGATACAGAATGATCCGCAGGTCATCGAGGCCTATCTGGGTAAGAAGAAGGAGGTTACGCCATGAGCATGCTGAAAGTAAGCGATATCAATGTCTATTACGGAAACATTCATGCGATCAAGGGAATCTCTTTTGAGGTAAACGAGGGTGAGATCGTAACGCTGATCGGCGCTAACGGCGCCGGTAAATCCACTACGCTCAACACGGTGGCAGGGCTGTTAAAGCCGGCCACAGGCAATATTGAATTTGAGGGGCAGTCTCTTTTAAACGTTCCGGCGCATAAGATCGTAAGCCGAGGTATGGCGCTCTGCCCTGAAGGAAGGCGTATTTTTCTGCAGTTGACCGTACAGGAGAATCTTGAGATGGGCGCCTATACCCGTCCGTCCGCCGAAACGGCAGATCTGATCGCGGATGTGTACGACCGTTTTCCCAGGCTTAAGGAACGCTACAGACAGGTGGCGGGTACGCTCTCCGGCGGCGAACAGCAGATGCTGGCTATGGGGCGCGCGCTGATGTCCAGACCGAGGCTTATGATGTTAGATGAGCCGTCAATGGGTCTGGCGCCTATTCTGGTGGAAAAGATCTTCGAGATCATTGGGGAATTGAACAAGTCCGGAACGACTATACTGCTGGTAGAACAGAATGCGCAGATGGCGCTTTCCATAGCCCACAGAAGCTATGTGCTGGAGACGGGGCGCATTACGGTAAGCGGCACGGGAGAAGAGCTTCTCCATAACGATGCTGTGCGCAAGGCGTATCTGGGCGGTTAAGACCCGAACGGAGTCCGTGGTGTGTCCGGATGCGCCGCCGGAGAGATCTATGACAGGCGGGCAGGAGACTGCCAAAGCAGCTTCTTGACCTGCGTGTACCTCTTCTCGGGGATGGGAAGCTCTGTCCCGTCGGACAGGGTCAGCGCGAATCGCCTGATGCTTTTTGCGTGGCAGGGATTGACCAGGTAGCCGGAATGGATGCGCAGGAAAAGAGACGGGTATTGCTGTTCAAAGCCGGACAGCGTTCCGTTGACGGTGAGCGTGCCGCTCTGCGTGTGAAGCAGAAGCTTGGAGGAATGCTTGACCGTTGCGATGTATAGGATGCCGGAGGCATTGATCCGGTGCGTGCATCCGTCCGATGCTTTTACGGTAATGTAGTGTTCCTGCTGCGCGGGAATGCGCATCTGTTCGGACACATTCTCGTAGTGGACGGGATAAATGGTATCCCGGCTGTCATACGGCCATGCGTTGCTGATGTGCAGACACACGATTCGGGAGCGGTATTGCGTAAGCCCGTCGGCGGTTTTGATTTTCTTCTCCCGCCATGTGTAGTGAAGGTGCTGGTCGTGCCTGAACGTATTGCCGCTGGGATAATGGGTGTAAATGTCATAGTGGAGCAGGACTTCCTTCACATGCGTGTGCGGGGAAACGCACAGAACCTTAATGTCGCCCATCGTAAAGGTAAGAGAATGCTTCTCCGCCGCAAATGTCCGGATCAGGTTCTCCCGGCCCCGCAGCAGCTGCCCTTTGGCGGGTCCGATCCATATTATGTCGTCGCTGACATATTCAAAAAACGGTTCCAGATTGTTCCTGTAGTACTCCGTTATGATATAGATAGAAAGTCTGATGATCTCGTCTGTTTTCATAGTAACCTCTTGAAAAATCAGCACATCGATGTGATTTTTCGTACGAATCTCCATTCCATGACATATTCTGATTATTCTGTAATTTTCCAATAATATGATTATAGAGCACGACATAAGAAAACACAAGTGATTTAGCATGAAAAACAAGTGAAAAGAAAGAATTGTGTTGCATTGTGGGGGGGGGCTTAGGTTTAATATAAAAAGTAATGCTTGGGTCTTGTCTGCGCATGAACAGGCAAGCTTTGCACCGAACGGACAAGGAACGTGAACAGAAGCAATTGACAGGGAGGAAGATGCCCAATGGCGGAGAAGTGGATATTGGTTATTGACGATGATACGGCGAATCTCACGATGGCGAACAGTATGCTCAGCGCGGAAGGAATGCGGGTCAGCTGTGTCAAGTCGGGGGAGGCTGCGATTAAATTTCTAAAGATGAATAAACCGGATCTGATCCTTCTGGATGTACATATGCCCGGGATGGACGGATTTGAGACACTTGCGGCTATCAGAGGGGGACAGGGAACCGGAGAGAACCTCTCCGGACATACGGAGGGATTCGCGGTTTCGGAAGCCTCCAACATCCCTGTGATCTTCCTGACGGCAGACGATGACAGCGATACCGAGACAAGAGGACTTCAGGCCGGCGCTATGGATTTTATCAAGAAGCCGTTTGTGCCGGACGTACTGCTCTTACGGGTAAACCACGCGATAGAGCTGACCTGTCTGCAGGCGGATCTGGCGCATGAGGTGGAGGAGAAAACGAAGGAAGTGCTGGCGCAGACCAGGAAGCTCACCAGACTGTCCACACAGGTCGTTATGGCGCTGGCGGGCGCCATCGATGCCAAGGACACCTATACCAACGGACATTCCTCGCGTGTGGCGGATTATTCCAGGACCATAGCGGGCCTGGCAGGTTTTACCCGTGAGGCGGTAGTGTCAAGTGATTTATGAAAGTCTGAGGTAAAGGAAAAAGGCACCGAGGCACCTTGAAAACTGCAGATATATC
>CANQIJ010000258.1 GCA_947624025.1 uncultured Lachnospiraceae bacterium
TGCCGATCGTATATACGGTCATTATTTCATTTACCAATTATAATATGTATCATTTGAGTGATTTTTCCTTTATCGGCCTGGAGAATTATCTGACAGTGCTTTCGGGCAGCATAAGGAGCGTGTTCTTTCCGGTGCTGGGATGGACGATCTGCTTTGCCCTGATCAGTACGGCCGGTTCCTATGCGGCAGGATTGATCCTGGCGATCCTGTTAAATAATCCTCATATGAAGGAAGCAAAATTCTACAGGGCTGTTTTGATCCTGCCATGGGCTCTTCCTTCTACCATTGCCATTCTGGCGTGGCAGGGTCTGCTGAACGAGCAGTATGGCGGGATCAACAATTTGCTGCACCTTCTGGGCTATGCAGAGAATATCCCCTGGCTGACCAATGCTTTCTGGGCGCGTACGGGCATCATCATCGTCAATGTATGGCTGGGTTTTCCTTACATGATGAATGTCTGCCTGGGCGGCCTGCAGGCGATCTCCGCGGAGTATTACGAGGCGGCCAGGATAGACGGGGCATCGCGTTTCCAGTGCTTCCAGAAGATTACTCTGCCGATGGTCACAAGGCTTTCCGTACCGCTGGTGATATCATCCTTTGCCTCGAACTTTAACAATTTTGGCAATATCTACATGATAACGCAGGGTGGTCCCGCGAGAGTTGACAATCAGTTTGCGGGATATACGGATATTCTGGCCAGCACCACCTACAAAATGACGACATGGTCGAACCGGTATGAGCTCTCCGCAACGTTCAGTGTGCTGATTTTCCTCATTGTCGGGACCTTTACGTTGATCAATATGCATTTATCCGGCTCTTTTAAGGAGGTAAACTGATCATGAAACATCAAGAAAAAATTTCGTCTGCGGAGCAGCGAATCTTGTGGATTTTCCGTGTTGTGGTCTGGATTGTCATTGTCCTGGTGGTCTTTCCGGCGCTGTGGATCGTGATGTCTTCTTTTTCAGCCGGGGACAGCTTCTTTCTGTCCTCTTTGTTTCCGGAAAAATTCAGTACAGAACACTATGTGAGCCTCTTTACGGAAACCAATTTCCTGCTCTGGGTCTTTAACTCACTGAAATTTTGTTTTATCGTGGCCATCCTGCAGCTGGCGCTTACTTCACTGGCAGCGTATGCCTTTGCAAGGCTGCGTTTTACCGGCAGAAAATACGGCCTGATGTCCCTGCTGGTCCTGCAGGTCTTTCCAAACAGCATGGCCGTGGCGGGGTATTATATCCTGATCTATAAGTTCGGCCTAGTGGACAGCAGCCTGGCGCTGATCTTTGTTCTGGCGGGCGGCAGCGCGTTTAATATCTGGCTCTTAAAATCCTATATCGACGGAATACCGGTAGAGCTGGACGAGGCGGCTCTGGTAGATGGGGCCAACCGTTTTCAGGTGTTTTACAAGATCGTGATGCCGCTTGCCATGCCGCAGCTGGCGGTGCTGTTTTTGTTTTCCTTTATTGCGACCTACAGTGAATATGTCATCACCTCTATTTTTTTGCAGACGCCGGGAAAGATGACGCTGGCGATCGGGCTGCAGTCTTTTATCAGCGATCAGTTTGCGGCGCACTGGACCCTGTTCTCAGCGGCTGCCGTTATTTCCTCTCTTCCTATTATGATCGTGTTTATGTGTCTGCAGAGATTTATCCAGAACGGCCTGGTGGCCGGCGGCGTAAAAGGCTGACTGATTTTAGTAAAAGCGCGGGACATGGTGCCCGTGCTTTTGCTTTGCCTGCGGGCGGCAAGATCGCGTGGCAGGAAATATCGCGCAGAAAGCGTTATGCGGTTGAAAGCCGGAGGCGTTTTTGCTATACTCAAGAAGACAGATAGGGGGGGGGCAGTACGGTTGAGAGGAAAGGCGGCTTAGAATGACATATAAAACAGTATTGTTTGATCTGGACGGAACGGTGACGGATCCGGGGATCGGCATTACCAATTCGATCATGTATGCGCTTCATAAATTCGGGATAGCGGTGGAGGACCGGACAAGCCTGTATCCTTTTATCGGTCCGCCGCTCAAGGAATCGTATCATAAGTATTACGGATTTGACGAGGTCAAGCAGGAACAGGGAGTAGTCTGGTACAGGGAATATTACCGGGACAAAGGGATTTTTGAAAATATACTGTATGACGGCATGGACAGGCTGCTTAAACAGATCAAGGATTCCGGACGGCAGGTTGTGCTCGCAACGTCCAAGCCGGAAGAGTTTGCTGACAGGATACTAAAGCATTTCGGCATCGCACAGTACTTCGATTTTGTTGCGGGTGCTGCGATGGACGATACCAGGACGAAGAAGACGGAGGTTATAGAATACGCGCTTACATCCTGCGGTATCACAGATGTGTCAACGGCGGTGATGGTAGGAGACCGGGAGTATGATATCCTGGGCGCAAAGGCGTTCGGTATGGACTCTATCGGCGTTCTCTACGGCTATGGCGACAGGCAGGAGCTGGAGGCGGCGGGTGCGACATATATTGCGGAAAAGGTTGCGGATATCTTTGATTTGCTATAAACTATAGATTGATTTGTAGATATAAATATGTTAATTCAAGATGGAGGAAAGTATGGCGGTATTACACATCAATGAGAAAGAGAAAAAGGGTCACATCAACGCCGAGATCTACGGGCATTTTTCGGAGCATCTGGGCAGATGCATCTATGAGGGATTATATGTCGGGGAGAACTCCGATATTCCCAATGTAAACGGGATGCGCACGGACGTGGTGGAGGCGCTTAAGGAAATGCAGATCCCGGTGCTGCGCTGGCCGGGCGGCTGCTTTGCGGATGAATACCACTGGAAGGACGGCATCGGGCCCAAAGACAAGCGTAAGAAGATGATCAATACCCACTGGGGCGGCGTGGTCGAGGACAACAGCTTCGGCACCCATGAGTATTTTGAACTGTGCAGACAGCTTGGCTGTAAAACCTATGTAAACGGCAACGTGGGAAGCGGCACCGTGCAGGAGATGAGTGAGTGGGTGGAATA
>CANQIJ010000259.1 GCA_947624025.1 uncultured Lachnospiraceae bacterium
AAAATCCCGGGAACCCCCGGGACTTTGTCTACAGTCTGAAATGCCGCATGGCATTTATCCCTCCGGTAATTATACGCCTGCTTCGCAGGCAGCTTGCTCGCTAAGGGCGCTGAGCCTGCTTTAAACTCACGAGCCAGCGCCTTACGGCGCTTATCTGTCTGCTTCGCAGACGGCTCGTTCGTTAGCGGCGCAGGGAAAACAAATGCCGCTGCGCGGCGCTTGTTTTCCCTCTGCGCTCGCTACATCATACCGCCCATGCCGCCTGCACCTGCGGGCATCGGGGGTTCGGGTTCTTTGATATTGGCAACCACGGACTCTGTGGTGAGGAACGTGGATGCTACGCTGGTCGCATTCTGCAATGCGCTTCTGGATACCTTGGCGGGATCCAGGATACCGGCCTCCACCATATCCACGTACTGCTCTTTCAGGGCATCGAAGCCGATACCGACCTTGGACTCGTACACTTTGTTGATGATAACGGAGCCTTCCAGACCGGCATTCGCAGCGATGTGGTACAGGGGAGCCTCCAGCGCTTTCAGAACGATCTGCGCACCTGTCTTCTCATCGCCTTCCAGTGTCTCCGCCAGTTTAGCGACTTCCTTGGATGCGTGGATATAGGCGGAACCGCCTCCGGCGATAATGCCTTCCTCCACGGCCGCTCTGGTTGCTGCCAGCGCATCCTCCAGGCGGAGCTTCGCTTCCTTCATCTCTGTCTCTGTCGCCGCGCCCACACGGATGACCGCTACGCCGCCGGCAAGCTTAGCCAGACGTTCCTGAAGCTTCTCTTTATCGAAATCAGACGTTGTCTCCTCAATCTGTTTCTTGATCTGGCTGATACGCGCCTGAATAGCCGCCTTATCGCCTTCACCGTCCACGATAACGGTATTCTCTTTCTGTACTTTAACGGATTTCGCACGACCAAGCTGATCCAGCGTAGCGTCCTTTAACTCCAGACCGAGTTCGGAGCTGATCACCTGACCGCCTGTCAGGATAGCGATATCTTCAAGCATTGCTTTTCTTCTGTCGCCGTAGCCGGGCGCCTTAACCGCTACTACATTGAACGTGCCGCGCAGTTTGTTGACGATCAGAGTGGTAAGAGCCTCGCCCTCAACATCCTCTGCAATGATAAGGAGTTTTGCACCGGACTGTACGATCTGCTCTAACAGCGGCAGGATCTCCTGAATATTGGAGATCTTCTTGTCTGTGATCAGGATATACGGATTCTCCAGCGTAGCTTCCATCTTATCCATATCGGTTGCCATATAGGCGGAGATGTAACCTCTGTCGAACTGCATACCTTCCACGAGGTCAAGCTCCGTCAGCATCGTCTTGCTCTCTTCGATCGTGATAACGCCGTCGCCGGATACCTTCTCCATCGCGTCTGCCACCAGCTGGCCTACCTCGTCATCGCCTGCGGAGATCGCCGCGACTCTCGCGATATGCTCTTTGCCGTTTACCTTGGAGCTCATCTTGGCGATCGCATCTACCGCGCAGTCTGTCGCTTTTTTCATACCCTTTCTCAAAATGATCGGATTGGCGCCCGCAGCCAGATTCTTGATCCCTGCGTTTACCATAGCCTGTGCGAGAACGGTCGCTGTCGTAGTACCGTCGCCGGCTACATCGTTGGTCTTCGTCGCAACCTCTTTGACAAGCTGTGCGCCCATATTCTCAAAAGGATCCGCCAGCTCGATCTCCTTCGCGATCGTAACGCCGTCGTTTGTGATAAGGGGTGCGCCGTAAGATTTGTCAAGAACTACGTTGCGTCCTTTGGGTCCCAGTGTTACCCTTACTGTATTTGCCAGTTGATTAACGCCGGATTCCAGAGCAGCTCTGGCTTCAGCGCCATATTTAATTTCTTTTGCCATATCAATGTCCTCCTGATTGATTTGATAAACGTTATTGCTTTTTATGCTTTTTGAAAAAATGCCCTGCGATCCTGTTTCTATTGAATGATCGCCAGAATATCGCTCTGTCTTACGATGATATACTCATCCTCATCCAGCTTTACTTCCGTACCTGAGTATTTGGAATAGATGACCTGGTCGCCGGCCTTCACTTCCATCTTTACTTCCTTGCCGTCTACCACGCCGCCGGGGCCCACCGCTATTACCTCCGCCTGCTGCGGTTTCTCCTTGTTCTGTCCCGGAAGGACGATGCCGGATTTGGTGGTCTCTTCCGCCGCCAGCTGTTTCAAAACAACTCTGTCGCCAAGTGGTGCTAATTTCATGATAAAAGCCTCCTTATATAAAATTATTGATCTACCATTTTATTAGCACTCATTTATGTTGAGTGCTAATCACAAAATATATATTAGTTTTTACATAGGTACTTTGCAAACAGAACGAGAGACATTTACGTGCTGTAATCATGTAATTATCTCTCGTTTTCTTTTATTTTCTTCTGTTTTCTTATCAAATGCCGAAATATGGGATTTAATACTTTTTTTAGAAATCCCTTCATCCCTTGTAAAAACTAACGTTTTCCCTTCTCCAGGCGCTCTCTGTAGCCGGGCGCGTTCTTGACCTGAAATTTATTGTTGAACATCTCGTATTCCGCGTCGGCCAGCTTCTCCTCAATCTGTTCCTCCACGTTTGTCCTGTAGACAACGCCGCAGGCCACGGACGGCGCCAGTACCGCATCCTCATAACGAAGACAGGCATCCTGTACTCTGCCGCAGTATTCTTCCGCTTCTCCGTCCTCAGCCATAGGGATGAGCACGATAAAAACATCGCCGTCCACCCTGCCGATCACGTAATCGGGTTTGGCGTTCTCCTTGACGATGTCCGCAACGGTTCTGATCAGCCTGTCGCTCTCTTCATCCCCGTAGTTGTCGTTGACGTATTTCCAGTCATTGATATTGATATTGATAACGGCAACGGGAACGATCTCGGCACGGTCGATGACCTTCATCCGCTCTTCAAAATACAGCTTATGGCACACGCCTGTCAGAGCATCCTCCTTCTCTCCCCGGGCCGT
>CANQIJ010000260.1 GCA_947624025.1 uncultured Lachnospiraceae bacterium
CATATCAGCCGTCTGCTTGTATAACTCCGCCTTCTCCAGAAGCGCAGGCCCCGGTGAGAGGCTTAAGACCATATCGCGCCCGCAGGAGTGAAGCGACTTGCTGAGCATGATCAGCTCGCTCTCTTCATGCGGCAGTTCTCTTGCGATATCGTCGCATTTGACAAAATCGACGCCCCACGACGCATACAGCTCAAAGATACTGTCATAGTATGCCTGCGCGCCCTCCTTCGACGGGTCAACGCCGTACATATCCGTATTCCACGCGCATATGCTCGCGGTCTTGGCAATGCTGCGGGCCGTGGCCGAAGTGCCCTTAACCGGCGTATTCCTGTGAACCGCCTGTCTGGGTATCCCGCGCATAATGTGTATGCCGAATTTAAGCCCCAGTGAATGCACATAATCGGCAAGGGGTTTAAAACCCTGACCGTCTGCTGCGGACGGAAATCTGTTTTCCGCAGGGATAAGGCGTGAATACCCGTCCATGCACAGCTCGGTAAACTGCGAATATTCATGAGTCCTGGCATTCGGTTCATACCACTGGATATCCACAACGATATACTCCCAGCCGTATTTTTTTAAATTTGCCGCCATAAAATCTGCATTTCTGCGCACCGTATCTTCCGTAACGGACGCTCCGTAGCAGTCCCAGGAGTTCCACCCCATAGGCGCTCTCGATTCCTTCATCCCATAACCTCCCATGATCGAAAGAAAGGGACATGCTTTTCCATGTCCCTTCTTTTACTTATTTCAGATTCTCTTTTGCAATGTTGGTCAATGTGGTAAATCCCTCGGCATCATTGACTGCCATCTCAGCCAGCATCTTTCTGTTGATATCGATGCCCGCCGTCTTCAGGCCGTACATAAATCTGCTGTAGGATAAGCCGTTCATTCTCGCCGCCGCATTGATACGCGCGATCCACAGCTGTCTGAACTGACGCTTTCTCTCTTTTCGTCCTGCATAAGAAGATGCCAGCGCTCTCATTACGGACTGCTTTGCTACTCTGTATTGTTTTGATCTTGCGCCTCTGTATCCCTTCGCAAGCCTTAATACTCTGTTATGTTTCTTTTTAGCGTTCAAACCGCCTTTAATTCTTGCCATGTCTTTTTCCTCCTTATGACATAAATCTTTACACCGGATCTACCTCAGCGATCTGCTCTACAGATAAGGTAAGATCTTCTTCATATTCTTAACATTCGTCGCATCTGTCATAGCCGGCTTCCTGAGATTTCTCTTCTTCTTGGTCGTCTTCTTGGTCAAGATATGGCGTTTATAAGCTTTATTTCTTTTCAGTTTACCTGTTCCCGTAACTTTAAAACGTTTCGCAGCAGACCTGCTTGTCTTCATTTTTGGCATTTCACTATTCCTCCTATATTATTAAATTTGTGAGATATCGGTCTAAGATATCATTTATTTCAACTAAGCAGCTAACGCTTCTCAGCCAAAAACATCGTCATGCTTCTTCCTTCTACCTTCGGCGCCTTATCGACAACTGCGATATCCGAAAGCGCCTCCGCAAAATCGTCGAGGATATGCTTGCTGGTATTCATATGCGTCATCTCACGTCCCCGGAAACGAAGCGTGATCTTGACCCTGTCGCCTTTGCCGATAAATTTTCTCGCGGCATTGATCTTCGTGTTCAGGTCGTTTTTGTCAATATTGGGAGACAGACGGATCTCCTTGATCTCCACGACCTTCTGCTTCTTCCTTGCTTCTTTTTCTTTTCTCGTCTGCTCGTACTTGAACTTGCCGTAATCTACGATCTTACAGACAGGAGGCTTCGCAGTGGGAGCGATCTTAACCAGATCGACGCCCGCTTCCTCCGCCAGCTTCAGAGCATCCCTGGCCGACATAATGCCAAGCTGTTCGCCGTCCTCGCCGATCACACGCACCTCTTTGTCTCTGATCTGTTCGTTGATGAATAATTCGCTAATGACTCTTCCCTCCAATACCCTAGAAAAATACTTCTGCCCGTCTGCCGGGCGCCTTTTGCAATAAAAAAAGCGGACAGCATAACTATCCACTCATCCATGATACAGACGTTCCGCATTCGGTCAGACAATAACGCACTGCTGCCGGAATGTGGCTGTCCATTTGGTCTGTTGACACTTGCGAGCCCGTTTGCTGCAAGGTGAGAGCGGATACTCTGCTTGATCGTTACGTGTACTCACGCACTAACACAATATAACACAGGTCTGCGGCCTGTGTCAACTGTTTTCATAAATTATATGATCTTTTGGAAATCCGTGCGGATCGTCCGACTGCTGCAATGACCGGACAGATGCGCCGGAATGCAGAGATCACAGGAGCATATCCCCGAAAATACTGGTTCCTAAAAGCCCCGACGTCAACGTGCCGTTGTAAAGAGACGACAGTGCAGACTGATTGCCGTACAGCGTACCGGCCGAAAGCCCCGTCAGGCCTGCATAACTGCCGGAATAGCCCGCAGAGAGCAGATTCATCTGTGCCTGCATCGTCTGCTGGTTCTTATACAATGCTTCCAGCGTAGTACCGACGTCTTCCCACTCCGCATTACTCTTCAGACGGTCCAGCGCTTCCTCGATCTTCGCCGCAGATGCGGAAGAAAGTACATTCTGGCTCTCTATCGCCTGCTGGAGAGTAGTCGGGAACTTCGTCAAGCCCGCTTCTGACGTCCTGTCCGCCAAATCCGTCTTAGCGCTCTGCCCCGTCTTGTCCGCCGCTGCGGTACTGCCCGTCCGGGTAACCGCCGCATCGGTACGGTTCGCCGATACGCTGCCGATATTCTGCTCATCTCTCATTCCAAGGTTATTGATATACATAGAAGCCTCCGTCCGGTAGTTCCGATCCAAACCGAAATCTGTGTTCATTATAACTCCGCCGCGCGCTTTTGTCCATAAAACGTCACAAAAACGATGAAGTAAACGAATTGTCAGTTGATATGAAAAAGATTGTTCCTAAAGGAAAATGACCTTAGACCTGTTTTCTTGA
>CANQIJ010000261.1 GCA_947624025.1 uncultured Lachnospiraceae bacterium
CCGCCAACAGACTGATAAAACTGAGATTCGCTATGATCTCGGCCGCCTGTTTTTCCAGACAATAGTGTACGGCGACAGCAAACGCCTTCTGTCTCGCATATCGCTTATCCGCCAGCCACGCGGCACTAAACGCGGCAAGGCTTCCCAGCGCATACGCCAGTCTGCCCGATATGTTATAGGGCATAAACAGCAAAAGCAGCATCATACCCGCATAGGCGGCTCCCACACGAAACGCGTTCCTGCGGCCGCACAGAAACGGTCTTATCCAAACAGTCAGGCAGAAGGCCGACAGCAGGATCCAGCAGCTGCGCTTACACATGTTGACGATCTCGTAATACTGTTCCATCCTGCTGCCTCAACCGTCCTTTTGTCCGCCGAGATAGCGCATGTAACAACGCACGAAGCCGGCAAACTGCTTCTTTGCGATCGGTACGGTACGCCCCGCTCCCAGACAGACCTCCGTGGCCGTATATTTCTCCACATACCGAAAATTCACCAGATAAGCGCGGTGGGTTCTGTAAAAGCCCGAGCCCGCTTTTTCTGACAGATCTGTCAGTCTTCCGTAATACTCAATGTCACCGTCTGCGGTGTGCAGCGTGACCTTGCGGTTAAACACCTCCGCATAGACGATATCATCCATAAACACCCTGGTGGAAACGCCGCCCCGCTTGGCAAGCAGCGATCGCTTAGGCGCGCGGTGTACCGTCTTGCCGTCACAGGCATCCGGGCCGCCGCCCTGCATCTGTTCCGTCTCTGCGACCATCGCCGCAGCCTTTGTCAGCACCTCCCGCAGCTTTTCATCACGAATAGGCTTCACCAGATAGTGAAAAGCGCCAACATCAAAGGCGTCATAAACATATTCTGACAGTGCTGTCACAAATATCAGAACCATATCCGGCCGCTGTGTACGCAGCGTTCTAGCCACATCCATCCCGTCCTCTCCCGGCATCCGGATGTCCAGAAAAAGGATGTCCGGCGCAGCGTCCGCGCTCTCGTCCGCCGCCAGCAGCTCCGCACCCGAAGCAAAGCATACCGTCTCCGCGCTTATCCCTGTGCCTTCGCAGATATTCTCTATCCGGCGGCGCAGATCGTCCTGCACCGCCCTCTCGTCATCACATATCCCGATCTTCATAGATGGCTCCCGTTCTTTGTACGCTGACTCTTTGCACAGTATATCATTTTTCCATGCCCCTTTTTGGGAAAATGTTGTGAAATGATGATTTTAGGGTGTGAATGACACGGGGAGATCTCCCCACACCTTTTGACAAAGCTGCCGACAGTATTCCAGCAGCAGAGCCGCCGTCAGATCCTTCCTGCCGTTCCTCTTACTGCCGTCCTTCATCCCGCACATCTCCTTTTCTACAGCCCTATCCTGCCGGCTCCGTATACGAACACACCGCATTCCACTGGCAGTCGCCGCAGATCGCCGTGCGCAGGCCCTTCGCCAGTATCTTCTCTCTGACCAGTTCTTCATAATCCTGCCATCGGATCCGCGTCTCTTCGGTAAGTCCGCAGTGCGCAAGCGTCTGCCTGTCGTACCGCTCCGTCCTGTCGGCGAAAACGCATAAGCCGCCGTGATTGTTCGGACAGTATGTGCACACATCGTCCGCACCGCAAAGCAGGATCACCTCCGGATTCTGTTCCAGCTTTCTTTTCATGGCCCACATATGGTCTGTAAATTCGCCGCTGTAGCCTTTCCCCTGATAAAAGGAAAAGCACATGCCGTGATGTGCCCTGATCCTGTACAGCATCTTACCTGGCCCCCGTGACTGCGGCCAGCGGCTTACGCAGCATACTGCTTACCGTCAGCGCGAGAACGATCTTGACCGCATCGGGAATGACAAACGGGAACACGCACCAGCCAAGCACCGTCATCAGACTCACAGCACCGTTTGCCCGCATATACACGAGCATAAACCACACCGTGCCAAAAGCGTAGCACAGAAGAAGCCCCAGTACCATGGACAGCGCCCGCACCCACGACCTGCCGCCCCAAACAGCTTCCATAAGCCACATGGCAAGCGCCGCAACGATAAAACCGACGATATAGCCGCCCGTATTCCCCAGGATGATACCGATGCCTCCGGTAAATTCGGAAAAGACAGGAACGCCGATCGCGCCTAACAGCACGTAGACACTGACAGCCGCCGTTCCCCGTTTCCCGCCGAGTACGGACACCGCCAGAAAGACGCCGAATGTCTGCAGGGTGAACGGGATCGCTGCAGGTATGGAAATCCACGAACAGACAGTGATCAGTACCGTAAAAAAGGCGATGTAAACCATGTCATACGTCTTTCCCCGCTGCATACCGCCTGCCCTCGCCCCGCCCGGTTTCTCCGCGTTGCGCCTCTTCTCCTGCCCGGTCATCTCTTTTCTCACACAGCTCTCCTCCGTTCATCCAAAACTGAGGATATTTTAGCATTGCGGCAGCATATTGTCAACCTGTTTTATAATTAGGTTGACGATTCACAAATATTCCCACGCACACACAACACCATGCACAGGCAGACAGGAACGCGGAAGGGCCTCGGTATCGCCGTGCAAAGGCCCCGGTGCCGTCTCACACCCTTAAACCCTTAGCTGCCTGTACCGGTTGATGCAGGCCAGGATCTCCTGTTTGCGCGGTCTGGCCAGCTGCGCCGCCACATCGCCGCGCTCAAACAGGCTCTCCAGACCCTTCTGATCCAGCAGCTCCTCCAACAGCCCGCCGACGGCCGCCAGATCCTTTGTGCCGTCAAACAGCCTAAGCTGCGCATACTGCAGCAGATACGCCAGCGCCATCGTCTGCTCCCTGTCTTTTAACTGCTCCAGATAACGAAGCTCCACGGTCTCCCTGTTAAGGGACAGCTCGCTTGTCCCTGTGGTCTTGATCTTGATGCGGTCTTCTTTCCGAAGCGCCATGTCGGGCTGCGGACAACGTTTCCTGTTAAATGCCGGGAAACCTCCCGGTCCGTCCGCCCGTTCCTC
>CANQIJ010000262.1 GCA_947624025.1 uncultured Lachnospiraceae bacterium
CCGAATTCACTGCGACAACCTTGTATAGATCTCCCAATAAATTTTGTGCCGTTGACAGTGTCAGTCTGTCGTCATCGACAATTAAAATTATTTTTTTCATTTGCCCTCATACATGTCTGCCTATACGCCCGCCTGCATCAACCCTGTCTGTATACCGTATCTGACAAAACACCTTCCCCTTCACACAATGTAGATCAAAAACTTATGATATAAACATAATATAACATATCATACCATTTTGCCCTGCAAAAATCAATTATCTTTGCTCATCTCCTTCCTTAATCTGCGCATGATCTTTTTCTCAAGCCGTGATATGTATGATTGTGAAATTCCTAACAATTCTGCGACCTCCTTCTGCGTCAGCTCTTTACTGTCGGCGCTCCCCAGACCGAACCTGAGTCTGATGATCGTCTGTTCCCGCTCTGTCAATTTTGCGATTGCCTTAACCAGCAGCTTGCGTTCCACCTCGTCTTCCAGGTCCTTGTAGATCACGTCCTCGTCCGTACCGAGAATATCCGACAGCAAAAGTTCATTTCCGTCCCAGTCCACGTTAAGCGGCTCATCGATGGAAACCTCCATTTTATGCTTACTGTTCCGTCTCAAATACATCAATATTTCGTTTTCAATACAGCGCGAAGCATAGGTTGCCAGTTTAATGTTCTTCTCCGGGTTAAACGTATTGATGGATTTGATCAGCCCGATCGTCCCGATCGAGATCAGGTCCTCCACTCCCACTCCCGTATTGTCAAACTTTTTGGCTATATACACGACCAGCCGCAGGTTATGTTCTATCAGAATTGCCTTGGCCTCGTCTTCATATTCCGTCCCAAGGTCACTTATGATCTCATTCTCTTTCTCGCTCTCCAGGGGCGGAGGAAGAACCTCCGTTCCGCCTATGTAATGTATGTCTCCCTGTCTGGACATAAGGAATCTCGTATCCTTATGAACCATTTTGAACTGAATTTTCCCGGGAATTGCCACTTTAAAAACCATTTTCATTCCTCCTAGTCTTCTAATAACCGGGGGTTTAATATCATCTGATAGATGCTTTCTTTTGATATTCCGGTATTACAAATTGCGACTATAACGTGTTCTTTTCTGACGGTCTGCGCCTGTTCTTCTATGACCAGCTCCGGCAGCTCATAGGCATCCAGTATCCCGTTTTCCCTGCCGATGCTCCGAAAAGGTACCGCGTGGTATTTTTCCGGCCTCAAGGCAGGGCGAATCCGCTCCGCCAGCCTTCTGCTGATCAGGCACACAGGAGCCCCGCTCACAGGATCCGACAGATGATTGCCTGTGTCCAGAAGCGCCTGAATGCGCAGCCGCTTCCCGTCTCCCGGAACGTTGATCGCTACCGTCTTAAGATCGCTCTCCCTGCGCTTTTGTATCATGATCAGCCCTTTCAGGAGAAGCCGGTAAGACAGATACCCTGCCGCAAATGTGATAAACAGGCTTATGTGCCCTTTTAGAACCGTTCTCAGACGGTTCATGATCCATATCATGACGCTGCCTAAAAAAAATCCGCCGGCCGCCATTGCCAGACTTGCGCGAAACAATTGGTTTATGCAGCGGATCCGAAAGGCTACGCACAACATACACATACTGACAGGGACGGCGCTCACAAGGATCCTGCATCCCGCTGTGCCTGCCGGCACCATGATCGTCACGCAGACCGCCATTGCTCCCAACACAGCCGATAACCAGATTCTCCAATGCGTGGCAGTACATTTGAGAAGCTGTCCGGCGAGAGACAATAAATACAGATTACCCGCCGTCTGCAAGGCAAAAACACTGTCAATATATAATTTGTAATACACATCTCACCTCCGTGTTTCGGCTCTATTATATGAAAACCGGGACAAATATTTTGTCATAATCAGGGAGCATTTCCAATATTTTTAGAGACAGATAACAACAAAAAACCACAGGATATCCCATCCTGTGGTCAATGCATCTTCCAAACGCTCTCACTCTTCACCGCGCGCGCTGCTTATTATTTACTTTTCAGGAAATCCGGTATCTTAAGAGATTTCTCTTCCACAGAGCTCTTAATATCTGTCGTTCTGTTGATACTGCCTATCGTCTTAAGCTGTGAGGGAGCCTGTCCCGCAGAAGGACCGGCCGGTCGCGTTCCCATCCCCGGAACCGCAAAGTTGCCCAGTCCGGCGCCCGGTATCGTTCCTGCGATCTGCTTTCCCTGGAGTGACGTAGGAGTTATGTACCCGGACTTAAACCCAAGACCGCCCACCTGCTTTGCCTTCTCTTCTATTCCGGTGGCAATGATCGTAATATTACAGGTATCCGTCATATTGGCATCATACTGCGCACCGAAGATGACGTTCACATCATCGCCGGTAAGCTCCTGGACATAGAGAGCTGCATCGGATGCGTCCGCCAGGGAAATATCCCCGGAAACATTGATGATAATATGCGTTGCGCCGGAAATCGTCGTCTCAAGCAGCGGACTTTCCACCGCCATCTTGACCGCTTCGCTCGCCTTATCATCACCCTTGCCCGTACCGATACCGATATGAGCGATACCCTTGTCCTTCATAACCGTCTGCACATCGGCAAAATCAAGATTGATAACGGAGGGAACATTGATCAGATCCGTAATGCCCTGCACCGCCTGCTGCAGTACCTCATCGGCTTTCTTCAAAGCGTCAGGCATCGTCGTTCTTCTGTCAACAATCTCCAGCAGCTTGTCATTGGGAATAACGATCAGGGTATCTACGTTATCCTTTATCTTGTCAATGCCCGCTATGGCATTCGTCATACGCGCCTTCGCTTCAAAACGGAACGGCTTGGTCACCACCCCGACCGTGAGGATACCCATATCTTTGGCAAGCTTAGCGACAACAGGCGCGGCTCCCGTGCCGGTACCGCCTCCCATGCCGCAGGTGACAAATACCATATCTGCGCCCTTGAGGGCAGCCGCCACTTCATCGGAG
>CANQIJ010000263.1 GCA_947624025.1 uncultured Lachnospiraceae bacterium
GTTTAACGACACGGATACGGCGACTGTCACTACTATCGTGGAACGCTATGCTTCCCAGGACACCTGGAAGGGCGATCTGATCTTTGAAGAGGACAGCTTTGATCTTTTGCAGAACATTCTGGAGGAGGCCGGCGAACTGGACGGAAGAGTACCCTACGCCGATCTGGTTGACACGGACTTTGCCAAAAAAGCGGCAGAGTGATATACCATGCTGCGTACGGCGACCGAACATCGTCCGGCGGCATCCCGGCAATCGACAACAATACCCGGCGTTTACTGCGCCGGGCATTGTGATCGCTATACATAATGTTTTCTGATTCATAAGGTTATCTGTCCGCAGCGCTTCCTACACACTGCACAGCCTGTTCGTAAGGATCGGATCATTCCGCATGCTCAAACAGCTCTGCCAAGGCGTCCACAACGTCCCGGTACTGCGCAAGGACAGCCTCCACACGCTCATCAACCAGAGCAAGGTTGTTCTCCTTGACTGCAAATTCCTGTTCCTTCGCCGCCTCGGATAACCGATTGGCTCCGATCGACTTCATGGCATTCTTAAGGCCGTGCATCTCTATGCCGTAGCGCGCGAAGTCCTTCTGTTCATAGCACTCTCTGATTAACGGCAGCTTCTCCTGCCCTTCCTCAAGAGCCGCCTCCAGAACCTCCATATAAATCTCTTCATCCCCGGCACACATCGCAATCCCTTCTTCGACGTCGAATCCCCTGTTTCCTAAATCGTCAATTTTACGAACCGGTTCCATACCAAGCCTCCATTCTGTTAAAAGATAACAAGCAACACATTATGGATATCATATCATACTACTCATCACTTTGGCTACTGTCTTCTTGTTTTTTGGATTTTTTTCTTTCCTGCCCGCCGGCGCCGTCCGCGAATCCGTCTATCAGCTTCTCGATCAGCAGCTTCTTCATATAGACGTCAAAGCCCAGCATACTGATAAAGGAGAATAAATGCAAAAACTGCCTGCTCTGCGGCGGTGCATCCTGAAACGTCTGCTCCGCGAGCCGGAACTTCTCCGTAATATCGGCCTTGAGGGCATCGGTCTGTCTGCTCTCCAGCCCGAAGACTTCCTCATATACCGTTTCCAGATCAAACGCATCGTCCGTTGCAAAAAACTGATCGGTGATCGGCTTGAGGAGCTGCTGAATATCGCTGATCGACAGTATCCCTTTCAGATAATAAATGAAAACCAGCAAAAGGACATGTTCCTTGGAATATTTTTTCTTCACCGGCGGCGGGATCAGGTCATTCTTCGCATAGTTATTGATCATCGTCTTTGTCAGGATCTTGTCTGTCCCCGGATAACGGGTAGAATTCTTAAGATGCGACTCCATAAACGTCGTCACCTGATCCATGTACAGATCAATGCCCGGTATATCCTCCGCCTTGATATAATCTATCCTGTCCAGGCTGCTCATTATGCTGCCAAGAAGATCTTCGGTATTTATCGTCATTTTTGCTCCCACTCTTTTTGCAGATTGTTATGTGTATATCTCATTATATAGTTTTTATTACTACATGACAAGTATTTTATCAGACATTGCGTCATTTACAAATCGACCGTTCTGTGCTATATTCATACATGAAAGCATTAAAGCTTTAATGTGTGAAAGCGGCCGCGAGCCGACTGCTGTTTTTCTGCACTTGTAGATCATTCAGGAGGGATCCGCCATATGAATAAAAAACTGAAAACCGAAGCTGTTGACAGATTGTTCGACGCCATACTTTGCCTGAAGACAAGAGATGAATGCTATAATTTTATGGAAGATCTGTGTACGGTCAACGAACTGCTGTCCCTTTCCCAGCGATTTGAAGTCGCGGCCATGCTCAAAAGCGGCAGCACTTATCTTGAGATAGCAGAAAAGACCGGTGCATCCACAGCCACCATCAGCCGTGTCAACCGCTCGCTCAATTACGGAAACGACGGATACGAAATGGTGTTGGACCGCATGGGCGCTTCCTCCTAACCGTCGATATTGATAAGCTCCATCGGATCGATATATTTACCGTCATATGTGATCTGGTAGCCAAGCTCCGTATTGTCTTCCCCGATCACATACAGGATCGCACCCTTGACCACTTCATCGCCTTCTTTGATCATGACATCGCCGTCATTGCGGTAAATGGTATTATAACCGTTCCCGTGATCTATCTTGATACAGTGCAGATATGTGCTGTCCGTTGCAACCGAGACCACTGTACCGTCAGCCGCCGCAATAATACTGCTGCCCTCAGTACCGTTGAGTTTAACCAACGGTTCTTCGCCGTCCGTCACCTCCAGAGAGGCCGATGAGGACATCGGGAAACCCACCGGCATGTGCGCCTGAGCCTTCTCCTGTTCCAGCGCTTCTTCTTCCTCCACCTTACGGTTGATCGTATCGCTCAGGACGACCACTTTATCTGACAATTCTTCCCTCAGAGAGACCAGATCCGCATTTTCCTCCGTCAGCTCCTCGTTTTGTGATGTCAGCGACTCAATGCTTTTCTGCTGTTCAAGGACCGTGTCCTCCAGAGCGCGGATCTGCCTGCTGCCCGCCAGACAGACGATCACCAGCACAGCGATCACCGTCAGCACAAGCAGAGCCGTCAGCTCCACCGCTGCAGGGCCGATCCCCATCTGACGTATCCTGCCTTCCCTGGAGTCAGCAAAGAGCATCAGCGTATAATTCCATTTTCTTTTTTTCCTGCCTGCAGGCGTTTCTGTTTCCGCCGCCGCAGCCTCCGCATTGCCCGCTGCTGTCTGCGCCGCAGCAGCCTCTGTCTGTACCGTTTCGGCGCAGACAGAGGCTGCTGCGGCGCAGACAG
>CANQIJ010000264.1 GCA_947624025.1 uncultured Lachnospiraceae bacterium
ATGGCTCGTTGGTCAAGCGGTTAAGACGCCGCCCTCTCACGGCGGAAACAGGGGTTCGATTCCCCTACGAGCTGTTAAGCCCTGCGGATCTTTTAACAAGGCTTGCGTCAACAAGGTAAACTCCCTCTTGCAAATTCCGGAAAAGGGTGTTACAATACCTTATGTATTCTAAATAAAGATTACGATAGAGAGTGGACTTGCGAGTCCACTTTTTTACATGATAAGGAGGCGCATATGTCGAACAGGGAGACATACGAATCCAGGACGGAACAGCTTTTGGCTCCTATCGCTGACAGGTTCGGCGTAGAGATCTATGATGTAGAGTATGTTAAAGAGGGCAGGGACTGGTATCTGCGGGCCTATATTGACAAGCCGGAGGGGGTCAGTATCAACGACTGCGAAAATGTGAGCCGTGCCTTGTCGGATGTATTGGATGCGGAGGATTATATACCGGACGCCTATATACTGGAGGTCAGCAGTCCGGGGCTGGGCAGGACGCTTAAGAAGGATAGGCATCTTGAAAAGAGTCTGGGCAAAGAGGTGGAGATCAAGACCTATAAGCCGTTGGATGGCTGCAAGGAATTTGCGGGTAAGCTTAAGGCTTATGATGCCGATACGATTACAATAGAAGCGCCTTCGGAGAAAGAAGAGGGCACGGAACGTGTTTTTCAGAGAAAAGAGATCGCGCTGGTAAGACTTGCGCTTGAGCTTTAAGATCAGGACACTGAAATACAGATCAGAGACGAGGAGGATAACGGAAAATGAATAAGGAGTTAATGGAGGCGCTGGATATTCTGGAGAAGGAGAAGGAGATCAGCAAGGATACTCTTTTTGAGGCGATCGAGAATTCTCTCATCACGGCGTGCAAGAACCATTTTGGCAAGGCCGACAATGTAAAGGTGGAGATTGACAGAGAAACCTGCGATTTCCTCTGCTATGCCGAGAAAGAGGTCGTAGAGGAAGTGGAGGACGATGTGCTGCAGATCTCCTTGGAGGATGCAAAAGAGATCTCCCCCAAGGCCAAGGTGGGCGATATCGTCCGCGTGGAGATCAAGTCTAAGGAGTTCGGGCGTATCGCAACGCAGAATGCGAAGAACGTTATTCTGCAGAAGATCCGCGAGGAAGAGAGAAGCGTCATCTACAATCAGTATTATGAGAAGGAGAAAGATGTGGTGACGGGTATCGTACAGCGCTATATCGGCAGAAACATCTCCATCAATCTCGGTAAGGCGGATGCTATTTTGAATGAGAGTGAACAGGTCAAGACTGAGCATTTCAGACAGACCGACAGGATCAAGGTATATATTCTGGAAGTGAAGAATACACCGAAAGGACCGAGAATCCTTGTGAGCCGTACCCATCCCGAACTGGTCAAGAGGCTGTTTGAGGCTGAAGTGACGGAGATTAAGGACGGCACGGTGGAGATCATGAGCATCGCCAGAGAGGCGGGCAGCAGAACAAAGCTGGCAGTCCGTTCCAACAATCCGAACGTGGATGCGGTGGGCGCCTGTGTCGGCGTCAACGGCAGCAGGGTCAATTCCATTGTGGATGAACTGTGCGGCGAGAAGATCGATATCGTAAACTGGGATGAAAATCCGGGTAATCTGATACAGAACGCATTGTCGCCGGCTAAGATCGTGGCAGTGTTTGCCGATCCCGACGAGAAGACGGCGAAGGTCGTGGTGCCGGATTACCAGCTCTCGCTCGCGATCGGCAAGGAAGGCCAGAATGCCAGACTGGCGGCCAGGCTGACCGGATACAAGATCGATATCAAGAGCGAGACCCAGGCGAAGGATGCGCCGGGCTTCCGATATGAAGATTACGTATATGACGATGAAGAGTATGATGAGTATGACGGGGAAGGCTACGACGAAGAAGGCTACAGCGAAGAGGACTACGACGGTGAGTATGATGAGGCTGATCCCGGGGACGTTGAATATACGGATGAGGACTATGAGGCCGATGCGGCGGATGAGGCTGCAGATGAAGCCGTTGATGAAGAGTAAGAGTCCGGAGAGGGAGAAGAATGGCAAAAAAGATTCCCATGCGTCAGTGTGTGGGCTGCGGTGAAATGAAGAGCAAGAAGGAAATGCTGCGCGTTTTACGAGGTGAGGACGGTTCCATCGTTCTGGATGCGACAGGAAGAAAAAACGGCAGAGGCGCGTATCTGTGCACGAACAGGGCGTGTCTGGACAGGGCGATCAAGAATAAGGGCTTGGAACGGTCTTTTAAAATGCGTATCCCACATGAGATCTATGAGAATCTGAAAAAAGAGTTTGAGGAGGGCGGGTATGCAGAGCAAACCGAATAAAGATCGGGTGTTATCATTGCTTGGGCTCGCTGCCCGGGGCGGAAATGTTGTCAGCGGCGGATTTGCAACGGAAGAAGCGGTGAAGCGGGGAAAAGCCCGGCTGGTCATTATAGCGGGCGACGCTTCAGACAACACCGATAAAAAATTCAGGAATTCAAGCGATTACTACGGAGTGCCCTGCGTGTACTACAGTGACAAACAGATGCTGGGGTACGCGATCGGCAAAGGCGAGAGGTCCTGTCTCGCCGTGACTGATAAGGGACTTGCAGATTCGATACGGAAGCATTTATTAGATTCGGAATTAGTTGGAGGTAGTGAGCATGGCGAAAATGAAGATACATGAGCTGGCAAAAGAGCTGGGTAAGCAGAGCAAGGAGCTGATCGCTTTTTTGCAGGATAAAGGATATGAGGTAAAGGTTGCGCAAAGCTCCATAGAGGACGATGCGATCGCGCTTGTAAGGAAGCATCTTGGCGCAGACGCCGCACAAAAAGAGGATACGGCGAAGG
>CANQIJ010000265.1 GCA_947624025.1 uncultured Lachnospiraceae bacterium
CACGGATAAAATAATCCCGGCACATGGCATCGGTTCCCATAATATGGGGGAATACCTTGCCGCCCTCCGCTATGTACTCCAGCTCCTTCTCGGAATATTCAAAGGGCTTTAAGTTCTTGGCCCCCTTATCCCTTCTGCCGTTTACGGAAATGATCTCCGAATAACTATAGGGCACTACATGAGGCGCCACCGTGATCACACAGACGAGAAACACCAGGATGATGATGCTCATGACAGCCAGCGGATTCCTCATCAGCTTTCTCATACCGTCCTTGAAAAAGGTCGTGGACTCGCTCATGACGTCCTGCTGCCTTTTTTCTTCCTCTGTCGCTTTTTCAAATTTGGAAAGATCTATCTGCGCACTGAAAATATTTTTCTTCTCTGCCACCGTTTATCCTCCTTAGTCGTCCAGCTTGATCCTGGGATCGACTATGCTGTAAATAATATCCGTGATCAGGTTCATCGTGACCATCAGGATCGCAAGGAACATTGTCGTACCCATGATCATCGTATAGTCACGGTTATTGATACTGGAAATGAATTTGGAGCCCAGACCGCCGATCGTGAAGATATTCTCAACGACCAGACTTCCCGTAATGATATAGGCAAGCATGGGCCCTACATAGGTAATGACCGGAATGACCGCATTCCGGAGCGCATGCTTGAAGATCACCTTATAGCCGGCCACTCCCTTGGCATTCGCCGTCCTGATATAATCCTGGCCGAGAGCGTCCAGCATACTCGTCTTCGTCAGCCGGGTGATATATGCCATCGGATAGAGGGAAAGCGCGATCACCGGAAGGGTATAATTCGTATTCTCCACGCTCCAGACCGGAACCCACTTGAGAGCCAGGCAGAACACATACAGGAGCACCGTCGCCAGAACGAAGCTCGGCACCGCCGTAAAAAGCGTTGTAAAAAATACGATGATCCTGTCGATGAAGGAATTGCGCTTCAGAGCGGCGATGCTGCCCAGCACCACGCCGACAACGGTTGCCAGGAGCGCAGCCATGCCGCCCAGCTTGGCGGATACCGGAAACGACTCACCGATGATCGTAGAGATACTTCTGGCATTTTTGAGGGATACGCCCAGATCGCCCCTCAGGAAATTGCCGATATAGATGAAGAACTGCTCCACGACCGGCTTGTCCAGATTATATCTTTCTTCCAGCACCTTCTGCACCTCGGGACTCGGCGCCTTCTCCGACGCAAACGGCCCGCCCGGAATAGCGTTCATTGTAAAAAACGTGATCGCGGCAATGATAAAAACGGTTACGACAGCGAGTAAGATCCGCTTGATGATGTATCTGTACATTTTTTCACTCCTTGCACAAGCAGCAGCTCCCGGGATCCGGCCTCTGCGGGCGTCTGTGCCCCGTCCGGTCCTGCGCCGCTGTATCGAAAATGATATGATGATAAAAAAGGACGATAATGAAATATGCCGTTCATCATCGTCCGACTTTTATTATAATATAATAAAAAGCACAGGTTTTCAATATTTTTTGTATGAAAATCGAAAAATTGATCGATCACCGTATCCGATCCCGGCTATTTTCTTTCCCTTATATTCGGGGAAACGGCGCCGCATTCCTACACATTGATCTCCACATCCACCCCGAGCAGCTCTTTATTCTCCGCCAGGATCGGATCGACCACTTCCTTCAGGAATTTCTCCACCTGGAGCGGCGCCCGTCCTATATATCTTGCCGGATCCATGGTCTTTAACAGATCCTCCTTCGACATATTAAAAGAAGGATCGGCGGCGATCAGATCCAGCAGATTATTCTCTCTGCCTTCCCGCTTCACGTTCGCACCCGCCTCCATGGACAGCTCTCTGATCTTCTCATGGAGCTCCTGACGGTTGCCGCCCATCTTAACCGCATCCATCATGATGTTTTCCGTCGCCATGAAGGGAAGCTCGCTCATCAGGTGCTTCGTGATAACCTTATCGTACACCACCAGACCGTCCACCACGTTCAGACACAGATCCAGGATACCGTCTATCGCCAGGAATGCCTCCGGAATGGACAGCCTCTTATTGGCGGAATCGTCCAGCGTCCGCTCGAACCACTGCACGGACGATGTGATGGCAGGATTCAACGCATCGATCATCACATACCGCGCCAGGGAAGCTATGCGCTCGCTGCGCATGGGATTGCGCTTGTAGGCCATGGCGGAAGAACCGATCTGGCTCTTTTCAAAGGGCTCCTCCACTTCTTTCAGATGCTGCAGCAGTCTGATGTCGTTGGACATCTTGTGCGCGGACGCCGCAATGCCGGCCAAAACGTTGCATACTCTTGTGTCCACCTTGCGGGAATAGGTCTGCCCGGATACCGGATAACACTTTTCAAATCCCATCTTCCGGGCGATCATAGGATCGATCTTGTCTATCGTCTCCTGGTCGCCGTCAAACAGCTCCAGGAAAGACGCCTGCGTCCCCGTCGTTCCCTTGGAACCGAGCAGCTTCATCGTGGACAGCACATAATCCAGATCCTCCAGGTCGAGACAAAATTCCTGTGCCCACAGAGTTGCCCGTTTGCCTACCGTAGTGGGCTGCGCCGGCTGAAAATGCGTAAAGGCAAGCGTCGGCAGGTCTTTGTACTTCCCGGCAAAGTCCGCCAGCCTTTCGATCACATTGACCAGCTTTTTCTTCACCAGCTTCAGCGCCTCGGTCATCACGATGATATCGGTGTTGTCGCCCACATAGCAGGAGGTCGCGCCCAGATGGATGATCCCCGCCGCCTTG
>CANQIJ010000266.1 GCA_947624025.1 uncultured Lachnospiraceae bacterium
AATATCAAAAGCCGAAATCTCCTTATTTTGCAAGGGATTCCGGCTTTATTAATTATTTTAAGTGTTGAAAACGGGATATTCTTAAACCGCAACAGGATTGTGCGCGATAGGAAATATTTTTGGCATTTATATTTCCTAAACAGAAAAAAGCAGATATAATAAGGTCATCACAGGGAGGTTGGCATGAAAACGCGATATTAGTACAGCCAATTTAAAATGCATGAGAACAATACCATCATTGAGCAATGCCGTTATCAAGAATATCGCATACGCGACCATGTTCATCGATCATTTTTATGCCGTTGTGTTTCTGACCATCGTGCGCAAGTGCGCTGCGGCGGGGCAGGAAACGGAGCGGTTGATGCAGGTCTATTCCGCCGGCAGGGCGGTGGGACGTATTTCCTTTGTTTTGTTCGCTTTTCTGGCGGCGGAGGGGTTCGTATACACGCGCAGCAAAGGAAAGTACTTGGGGAGACTTGCCATGTTTGCGGTTCTATCTGAGGTGCCTTTTGATCTGGCGTTCGGAAACAAGGTGATTGACCCAAGCAGTCAAAACATATTTTTTACTTTATTCCTCGGTGTACTTGCGATGACTGCATGGGAGTGGTCGGGACGGAATATCAGGATGTTTTATCAGAGCCGGCATACCGGGGATGTGTGCTGGCGGATATGCGTGTGTTTGATCTGGGGCGTCCGGCTGGGGAGCGTGGCTTTGTGCTGTGCGGCAGCATATATCCTGCATACAGACTATAAGTATATGGGCGTACTGCTCATCTTCACATTCTATGTGACGCGCAGATGCAGCCTGCCTTTTCGGGCAGTTCCCGCAGGGATCGTGATGCTGTTGGGTATCTGGAGCGCCAACTGCCTGCGGTATGCGGGAGAATATTCGATAGAATATCTGTTTCGTTTTTCTTTAAGAGAATTATATGGTTTATTTGCTTTTGTGCCGATCGCGTTGTATGATGGAACGAGGGGCAGACAGCTTCCCAAGGCGGTTTGTTACGGCTTTTACCCGGTTCATCTGTTAGTGCTGCATGGTGTGGCGCGGCTGGTCGCCGGAGGTTGACGCGGTTCCTGCGGTCATAACGACTGTAGTTGTGAGCAGTGCGATATGACCGATCCGGTCAACGATGTGGAGCGGGGCGCACCGATAGACTGTGGCGGATGTAAGCATCAGTGATGGAAGAAGAAAAGGAAGAAAAAGAAGCAGCGAAACCAGAAAAAGAGGCAGCGAGATCATTGAAGGAAGCAAAAGGTACAAGGCGGTATCTGTGATGAGAAAAATAGCGGCGTTTATCGAGACGGTGCATAGAAAGGAGAAAGCTGCGGCGATCATGGAAAGAATCGGCGCAGACGTCAGGCAGTTTGGTCCCGCATTGACCGCTGCGGTCATTTATATGCTGGCGGTCAATCTGATCTTTCATGCTTTTTGTCCGCTTGTCATCTTTTGCGGAGTGCCCTGTCCGGGGTGCGGTATGACGAGAGCGGCGATTCTTGTTCTGACAGGCAGATGGGCGGCGGCATGGCGGATGAATCCGGTGATCTTTCCGGTTATGGCGGCGGCCGTGTATTTTGGCTGGAACCGCTATATCATAGGGCGGCGGGCGGCCGGGATCAAGGCTATTGCAGTGTCGCTGCTGATACTGATGATCGCGGTATATGGTGTACGCATGTATCTCTATTTTCCGAACAGAGTCCCCTGCATTTATACGGAGGATAACATGTTTGCGCATATATGGGAGGCATACCGGCAGACAGCCGGGCGGCAATAGGAGATGAGGTAAAAGACATGAATGTCATACCGAGTGTCGCACTTATACAAGGTATTTGACATACGTGTCATATGTTACAGAAATATTACATCACATATGCATATGAAATAGAAATATATTTTCTTTCTATCTTTTCTATATGAAATTATATATGTGAAATATATTAATGAAGTACATAGATTGAAAAATAAGCTCGATAGCTTATTTTTCAATCGGGAATTTGTGCCGGAGCGTCACAAATTCCCCTGATGGCGAAGTTAATTCTGAAAGAATTTACTTCATGCCCCTTGTCGCATAAACGCTCCGGAATGGAGATTAGTAAGAAAATACATCTTAAGCATATTAAAATTATGGGAGGATAAATATGGACGACAACAATATGAATGTAAATGGCGATTACAGGCAGGACAACACCTGTATGAACACGGAATCCCCGGATAACGGCTCTTCCGCGAATCAAGATTCGTATCAGGAGCAATACCGGGATCCGTACCAGGGTCAGAACCAGTACCAGAACCAGGAACAATACCAGGGTCAGAGCCAGTACCAGAACCAATACCAGTACCAGGGCCCGGATCCGTACCGGGATCAGAACCGGTATCAGCAGTATCAGCCTTACGCCGGTATGCAGCAGTATGATCAGGGCGGGGCCGGCTTAGAAGAGCCGGTTACGATCGGTGAGTGGATCCTGTCATGGATCATTCTTATGATTCCCTGTGTGAATATAATCATGGTGTTTGTGTGGGCGTTTGGCAATACGGAAAAGAAGAGCAAATCTAATTTCTTTAAGGCTTATCTGATCATGATGGCCGTTATGCTTGGATTGTGGATCCTTATCGCCCTGGCGATAGTCGTGCTCGGCGTTGGGTTGTCAAGGTAAAGAGCAGCAGGCGTCAGTTTATCGAACGCCTGTCCAGCGTCCCGACGCGCCGCAGGGCAGGATCAGACCGCTTGAGGTGACGGGCAGTC
>CANQIJ010000267.1 GCA_947624025.1 uncultured Lachnospiraceae bacterium
CATCGGGATCCCGCCATACAGCATATATTGTGAAAGCCCTTCATATTTATCTCCCGGATAAACAGACATAAATTCAGCGAAACTTAAGGGGTACATATGAATTTCATCACCCCTGCCGGCAAATTCTGTTATGATATCACTGGAAAGAAATTTTGCATTGCTCCCGGTAACATATACATCCATGTTATCCTTGCGGAGATAGCCGTTCAAAACCGTTTCAAAGCAGTCAAGCATCTGTATTTCGTCAAGAAGAAGGTAGTAAATCTGAGAGTCTGTTATTTTGGAACGTACATATGCCATAAATTTTTCAGGATCGACTCTCCTGTTTCTCTTTTCCAGTTCGATCAGATTCTCCCCGATCAGATATAGGTCATCTGCCGAATCAAAAGCAAATCGGATGATATGATCTTCCGGCACGCCTTTTTCCAAAAGGTGACGGTAAAACAACGTGTTCAGAAGATAGGATTTACCGCATCTTCTGATCCCGGTTATCACTTTGATCAACCCATTCCCTTTGCGTTTGATCAGTTTATTCAGATATAAATCACGTTTGATTTCCATATTGCGGTCCTTTACAATAGATTTTTGCAACCACTTGCATTTTTCTATTATATAATATCGCGAGATGTGTGAAAAAGCAAGTTGAGGTCTGTTCCGTCATATGCTTATCTCCACATCTCATTTGACGTTATTCTTCAAAATCTCAAAGGCCTGTTTTATCTTTGCCGCCATCAGCTTTCTGCGCTTGATCAAGAAGTCCTCATAGGACATACTTTCCCAGCCGTGCGGAAGTGCATTCTCTTCTTCCATCCTCTGGATTTCTTCAGGGCTGCGGTCCTCACAAATGACTGGATAATAAATCGAAGGAGCTTTATCGAGTATCTCCATATTATCTTTCAATAAGATTTTTCTTTAGTGTTTCAAGGGTATCTTGATTCTTTTTAAGAAGTTCCAACTGCCTATATGCTTTTTCTCTAAGTATCTTCAATCGCTCAATTTTAGGCACTTCCTGTCTTATCAAATCAGCATTTGTATCTTCCAAATTGATAAGCACCACTAATTCTTCTGCTGATGCGAAATCTCTGATATTAGGTGTTTTATCACTTATACCATTTTCATTTCTCCATTGAGCCGCCGTTTTTCCAAATAAAGCCATATTCAAAATATCTGCTTCTGAAGCATATGTATATGCCATCTCCTGCGGGGATAATGTTGGTGCTATCAAAAACTCCTTTACCGCATCGGTATGGATCCGGTAATTAATCTTTGAAAGCTCCCTTTTTGCATCCCAACCTATTGCCAGTCTATCCGCTTCATCTTTCTTTAATCGCTGATAGTCTTTGATGATATATAGCTTAAATTCTGGTGAAATCCACGATGCAAATTCAAAAGCTATATCCGTATGAGCATAAGTCCCGCCATATCGTCCCGATTTTGAAATAATGCCGATTGCATCTGTCGCTTTTATCCATTGTTGCGGGGTCAGCGTAAAAGCATTATCCCCTGACTCTGCTTTAAACCTATCGAATTCGATAGGTTTAAAATTAGGATTATGAATCTGCTCCCACAAACCCAAAAATGAAATCGTGGAATAGTTACGCATCCAGTTTGCCACCACAATAAAAGCATTGTCTGGATTTTTATATTTTGCAATATCTGTAAGAGAAATATAGGCATCCTCATTAACAATATCACCCATCACTCTGATTTCTGTTCCATTAGCGTCTATTTTCATTTCTTTCATTTTCATGTTTCCCCTTATTTTCTGGCACACTCATGAATACAACCCAAAAATCCCTTATACTACGTTCTGATATCGGGAAATTCACAAATTACTCAAGTGCCTTTTTCCCTCCGTTCATCTCCATCACTACATCGTAAAAGGATACAATATCATCTTCTTTTCCGTTTACCAGCCTTTTATATACCTTGTCATTCGGGGTGACATAGCTGCCATCGGCTCCTGACAGCAGCGGTATATCGGAAGTATTGTCTTTTCCCCAGACATAACCTCTCTGATCAAGACCGTTTTTCAGCATTGTCTCGCCCAGATAAGAGCCAAATATAACCGCCATACTCCATATCTGATTTTCCGTTGGCTTGCTCCTGGAAATATCATTTGCATAATAATCCAGTATTTCTTCCAAAGCCTTTATGCTGTCCTTTGAATAGTCTAATTTCCTGCCAAAGCTTTTTGCATATTTAATAGCTGTAGCGCTGTTTTTTTCGGCATTGACTTTGTTATTTTTGCTTTCGTTATCCGGCAACGCTCTCTCCAGATCGGCTACATACTGCTTCTGCTGTTTTTTCAGGAATGCTTTTACAAAGGGTTTCATAAACCACTTCTTTGCAGTTACTTCTTCCGTAAAATCAATTTCCGTCTGTCCGTCTTTTTCCGTAAAAACGCCGGTCCAATGTCCGCGCATATTACTGTTTTCCATATCAAATTCCCATCTTTTGAATGGCTCTGACAGTGTGACGGTAAAGGTCGTAGGAAATCCCGCCTTCGTATATTCGACAAACTGTTTTTCGTTCAGCGTTTCTATTCTGCTTAGGTCACTTCTCCATTGATAGTTTTCCAGAGAGGTAACAATGCCCCAAACCTCTTGTATGTTTGCCGTAAATACTGCCTTTATCCTTGAAACAGCCATAATATTCTCCATTCCGGAGCGTTTACGCGACGGGGCGACGCGAATCTCAAATTCGCGTCTGCCATCAGGGGAATTTGTGACGCTCCGGC
>CANQIJ010000268.1 GCA_947624025.1 uncultured Lachnospiraceae bacterium
TCGTGTCAAAAGGGAACAACTGCTCTTTAAACTCATGATTCTTATATATTCCGAATTTCACACCGTATCGTGCCAACAGCTCATTGACCGTTTCCGATTGTCTGGTCAGTTCAAAATCCTTCATCGCTCCTCCTCGCTTTCCCGCCGCATTTCCGGGTCCATCCCGATCCGTCAAAAAAAGACGTCCGGATATTCCAAACGTCTTCGTTTCACTCTTCATCTTCTATTCCGGAAGCTGCCGTCCAAAGAGACTGTCTGCCAGCCGCTCTCCGTACGCCTTCTTCACGCTGTTCATTGCTTTCGCATATGTTATACCACGGACTGTGCCTGCTTGTCAATGCGAATTTTTCGCCGGACAATGCTCATCTCTATCGCCCCTTCAACCGCTTTACTCTGTCAGACACCGTCTGCATGAATTCCACCTCCGACAGGCTCGGATCCCTCGTCCCCAGGATCAACTCACAGGGAAGCTTTCCGCACCGCAGCAGCTGACCGGATCGTCCTTTTTTGCCGTTTCCAGAATCTCCTTCCGCTTTTTCCTGCTCAGGCCTCCAAGCACGAGCCGATACGACTTATCCAACAGGTCTTTTAAAAGATCGTCCGGCACATTCCCGTCCGCTTTCACTGAGTTCCAGTGCGTTTTGTTCATATAGTAGCCGGGAATGATATCTTCATACTGTTCCCG
The DNA here is from genome assembly GCA_947624025.1 of uncultured Lachnospiraceae bacterium. GTDB lineage: Bacteria > Bacillota > Clostridia > Lachnospirales > Lachnospiraceae > UBA3282. Next base: position 686 of record CANQIJ010000268.1, read on the forward strand.
CAGGAAATCGCCCTCCAGCGGCTCCAACTTCAGCGTAATGTAATAAGGTTTGCCATCTCGGTCCATGCATATGGCGGCAAACATTTTTCCGCCGATCTGATAACGCATCCAGTTCCAATCCTTCTGCAGATCTCTGGTCACTCCTGCTTTTTTCATCAGATACTCGTCCACCCATTCATATTTCATATGATCGCTTCCTCCCGTATGTTCTGTTCATTGCTTTCCATCATGGATTCTTTTCATGGATTCCTTGCGTTGGTTCCTTTCACCGGTTCCCTTCCCTGGTTCTTTTTACAGGTTCCTGATAGATCCTTCCCACAGCCTCCGCGATATGGCAAATCCTCTCCCGCACTTCCACCGGCTCCAGCACCTCCGCTTTTTCTCCGAAGGTCAGAAGCCATGTCATGAGATTCTCCATGTCCGTATAATCCGCCTGAAAAAGCAGGCGCCCATTCTCCGTTTCGGTAAAGCAGTGCGGGCCGAACTCTTCCACCAGACGCCACTTCACCTCCGGATCAAAAAGCGCCTTGACCCGAATGCCGCCCGGAAAAATCTTTTCATTGGACAACTCCGGCATCGGGACCTTCCGGCACACGAAGGTTTGACCGGAAACGGATACCTGATCCATGCGGTTGAGCTTAAACAGGCGGAAATCCCTGCGCATCGTGCACCAGCCCCACACATACCAGCTTGTCCACTTGAACACAACGTAATAGGGCTCGACCGTTCTGGTGCTTTCACCCGACGGTGCATAATACCGGAAAGAAAGCAGGCGCCTGTTTTCGATCGCATCCTGTATCATCTCTATTTTCGGCGCCAGCGACCCTTTATACCAGGAAGACAGATCGATCAGCATGGAATCCCTGCCGCTTACAAATTCCGAAGCGCCGGTCTGAAGCTTTTCCATCAGCCGGCTGTAATATCGGCTTCCGCTCACGCTGTCGAGACTCCGCAGACCGGCGAGGATCCCCTGCATATCCTTTGACGTCAGGATTGTCCTGTCCACCCGGTAACCGTCCATGATACAGATGCCGCCGCCGGCTCCCTGTATCGTCCTGACCGGGATCCCCGCCCGACAGAGGGCCTCGATATCCCGGTTTATCGTTCTTCTCGAAACCTCAAATTTCTTTGCCAGCCTGGGCGCTGTCGTCTTTTCTTCCTGCAACAGGACCGACAGGATCCCGATCAGCCTGTCTATCTTCATAGCTTTTCCGCTCCATTTCTATCATAGCAAAATAAACATGACAGCAGTGTGTCATGTTTATGATACCACTTTTCTTTTTTTCTGAAAACTTTTAGGCTCCAAATATTCTTTTACGGCAAGCGCGATATTCTGATCATCCTCAATGAACAGGCTGATGATTCCTAAATCCGAAAAACCAAAAAGCTGAAACCAGATCAAAGAACCCTCCGGCGCCGTCCATTGAAAACCTGCTAAAGATATGTTATTCTAAAAGAGGCTGACAGGATGGTAAAAGAAAGAAGGGATATTTATGGCCAAAACACTGACAAGAGAGGCGGCCTGGGCGCTGCTGACAGAATATAACAAGGAACCTTTTCATCTCAAACACGCTTTGACGGTAGAGGGCGTTATGCGCTATTTTGCAAGGGAGCTTGGATATTCTGATGAAGAGGACTTGTGGGGAATTGTTGGTCTTTTGCATGACCTTGATTTTGAACAGTTCCCGGAACAACACTGTATCAAGGAGCAGGAGCTTATGAGGGAACGCGGTATAGATGAACGCATCATCCATGCCACTGCCAGCCATGGTTATGGAATAACGGTAGATATAGCACCTGAGCATGAAATGGAAAAGGTTCTATATGCCACAGATGAGCTCACAGGACTGATCGGCGCAGTGGCGCTGATGCGCCCGTCCAAAAGTGTATCTGATCTGGAGCTGAAATCAGTCAAGAAAAAATATAAAAACCTGAATTTTGCCGCCGGATGCTCCAGAGAAATCATTGAACGCGGAGCGGCGATGCTCGGCTGGGAACTGGATGATCTGATCAGCCGGACGATTCTTGCTATGAGAAGCTG
>CANQIJ010000269.1 GCA_947624025.1 uncultured Lachnospiraceae bacterium
TTTCCGGGCCTTCCTTTTCCGGCGGTGGAATTTTATTTTATCACCAGTTTTTCCTGTTTGTCAATATGGGAATCGCAGATTTTCGGGAAAGTAATCTGCCGCCCGCGACGGATCGCGCTTCATGCCCGCAGGCTTCGGATTAAGACCTGCCGCCGTCTATAATACATAGATCCCAAGACGGTCAAGCCCATAGTATAATAGGAAAGAAAGCGCCGCAGCCTCCGCCGCCCCCGCAACAGCTCCGAGAGCTTTATTAAGCCCTCCGATCACCGAGAAATTGCTTAAGGCTAAGATCGGCCGAAAGATCAGACTGCACAGCCTGAAGACAACACCGACGATCACCAGGCCGGCCGCGCACAGTGCAAACAGACTCGGCGCTTTTTCCCGGTAGCTGGAGTATGCGAAGAAGACAAGCGCCGCGCTGACAAGGGCGGCAGCCCCCGAAATGACCGTGACGACCTCACGCATCATTCCATTGCGGAAGCCTTTTCTGATCCTCCATATAAATAAAAGAAATACGATAAGCACAAAGATAAATTTCGTCATTCACACTCAACTTCCCGGCGCGGATTTCTTTGGTATAACAGAATATCTTCCCGGCACATCCGTCTTTCGCATAACAGAGAACAGCATATCCTCCCTGACCGCAGCACATCACTGCAGCTCGACCGTATCGACGGAATCCGGCGTTACGATCATATAACGGTACGCGCCGCTCTGAGGAATAAGCACCAGGGCGGATTTTTCAAACTGCCCGCTGTATTTTTCCACGCCATCGATATTATAGATGCTGCACTCCGATTCATTATAAATGATGATCTGATCCTCGTGGAACAGGATATCGCTGTATTCCATATCAAACCCGATGGACTGCGCCAGCTCCCCTGATCTATGATATACGTCAAGCCTGTACTTGTTGTCACCGTCGGTACTGTGAAACACAAGCCCCGCATACTCATCTCCATAATAGATGCCCTGAACATTTTCGTCGGTCAGGTTTTCCGCTATGCTGACCGGCTTCTGCGCTCCACCATAAAACATGATCCGGTCGTCGGATACCGCGAACATCGACTTATTATCCATGAATGCCGTAAAAGGCACGATCACGTTCAGATAATCATAACCGCTGACATAATTGTTCGTGCTGTTCTGGCCCACATCGCCGAAATTATAAAAGGCCACGCTGGACTTGACCTGTCCGCTGTCAACATACAAATAAGACACGCACACCAGCTGGGCGTTGGGAGAGATCGACACGCTGACGGGATAACCGCTCTCCTTCATCGTAGTCCGGATCCACGCCAGCTCGGTTTCCTTGCCCCGTACGTCATACAGATAGATCCAGGTCGTGTCCGTATCGTCCAGGACCGCCGCCACGATGCCATTGGCGGCAACATGAAAGCTCCTTACGGGTTTGTTCGTCGTTATGGTTCCTATAACGCCGTTTGTATCCATCACATAGATATTCCGGCCATTGTAATCCCCTATGGCGACAACGTTCTGACAGATATCGACCATAGGATTCTGCATCTCAAAGGTCTGATTCCAGACATCGTTTCCCTTGATATCCATACACGCCGCTCCGTCCTTGCTGTAGGTCAGAAGATGCCCCGAAAAAGGCAGGAGGCTGGAGCCCTGCGCAATGCTGATATCAGCCGAGGCCAGCACGTTCATCTGCGTATAGATCTTATTTTTCCACTGCACATACAGGGCGGCGGTGACCGCGGCGATCAGGACGATCACCAGTACACCCCTGTAAAAAAGAGTGAATTTATGGCTTTTGATCTTCTCGCGGTAACTGATCCTGATCCGCTCGTCCTGTCTGCCCTTTTTCTTTTTCAGGTAGTCTCTAACGTTTATCATCCGTTGTTCCTCTTCCCCATGGAAATGTCTGCGTATATCATATCATGACAGCCCGTTCTTTACCATATTTTTATCTGCCTGCGGCAATATTATTTTATCTGCGCAGCACTGTTTTTATCTACGGCAGTCTTATTTTTTGTCCGTACCGTATCCGGTCCGGGTCGGATATTTCATTCAGCTCGCAGATATCTTTCACATGATCGGTGTCGCCGTAGACCGCCCGGCTGATCGTATACAGAGTATCGCCTCTCTCGACCTCATAATACCGCGCCACATTTCTGGAAAATGCCTCGACCTCATCGTATTCCTCCGGCGCCCCGGCCGCTTCCTCAGCTGTGCTCGTATCGGTTCCCGGATCCGCTTCCTCAGACGCATCCTCCCGGCTTCCGTCCGCGTCATCATCGGCGCCCGCATCGGTTTCTGTGTCTTCTTCCGTTTTCTCAGACACATCCTCCCCATTTCCGTCCGCGTCCTCCTCTACGGCCGCATCGGTTCCTGCATCTGTTTCCTCAGCTGCATCCTCCTGTCCGGCCGGTACGCTGTCGTCCGGCTCCCGCCGATCCTCATTTTCCAGAGCGACAAGCTTCAGATCCTCCTCCGCGCGCATATCTTCCCGGACGACTTCGACATCACCCGCCGTCTCGTCCGCTGCGGGCGCATCCTGCGCCTCCTGGTTTTCCATGGCGAAAAAAACCTCCTCCGCCGACTGATTCAGCTGTATCATCTTATCGTAACTGTTGGCGGAATTGATCACAATAGCGACCAGCGCGGCAAGAATCACACACAGCTGCACGGATATCATGCTGCTGTGCGGCGTTTTGTCAGGCCTGTGTCCGGCTCCCGCGGCTCTTTTTCG
>CANQIJ010000270.1 GCA_947624025.1 uncultured Lachnospiraceae bacterium
GCAGGGTAAACGAACGCATGGCCAGGATTCTGCTGGAAAAGCCCAAGGAGCTTTATGTGTCCAGCTATTTTGCGGTACGCAGGTTTGTGGCGGAAGAGATGCTGCGGTATGAGAATCCTTATCCGTACGTGATCGGGCTGGTGCTGCGCACAACCAAAAATATCACGAATGTGGATGTGACACACCGGGAGAGAGAAAACGGAACCTCCGGTTATACGTTCGGCAAGCTGCTTGGATTATGGTTCAACGGTTTTACCGCGTTTAGCATCATACCTCTTCGTATCTCCACCGTTGTCGGCTTCCTGTCCGCCTGTGCGGGCTTTCTGTACGGCGTTTATACGGTGGTCAAGAAGTTCGTCAATCCGAATGTGCCGGTCGGATTCAGCGCAATGATGGCGATGCTTGTCTTTATCGGGGGTATGATCATGATCATGCTCGGCATGATCGGAGAATATGTCGGAAGGATCTATATATCGATCAACAGCTCTCCGCAGTATGTCGTCAGCGAGTGTCTCAATGCCGACAGGGGAACGGCGCCGGCATGTGGAGAAAGAACCAAAGAAAATGAGCGGGAATGAATACAGAAAAAGATTAAAATTAAGTATAGCGGCTTTTCTGATCGCAACGGCGGGAACGCTGTGTCTTCCGCAGGCGCTGAACCTGAAGGAAAATGCGCTTGGATTCACCAACAGTATTTTTTCTGTTTTTATCTGGCTTCTGCTGCTGTATGCGGTCAGCCGGACGCTGCGGTCGATCGATCTGCATGATAAGAGGGGCTGGCTTATCGCGGGTATTTATGCCTTTTGTTTTACGACGGCGATGCTGTTCGGAGTCCGGCTCGATGCGGTGGGAAACGTGGATTTCAAGGATTGGCGTCTGTGGGTGTCACTGGCGGTATTGACGGGCCTTTTTGCGATCCTGATCCGGAAGTGCTGGGATTATCTTAGCGGTATGGAGGAACGCAAGAGAAGGCTCGCCGCGAATATCAGGCTTCCCGAAACGCCTGCCGGGGCAGCGCGGTATCGGAACATTCTGACGTTTGTCTTCCTGCTTCTGTGCTGGATGCCGGTATTTCTAGCCGTATATCCGGGCTTCTTCGTGTACGATGCGCAGGACGAATGGGTACAGGTGGCGTCGAGGGCCTTTAACACACATCATCCGCTTGTGCATGTGCTTCTTCTGGGCGGCATGATCTGTGCCGTGCATAAGGTCACGGGCTCTTATAATCTTGGGATAGCCTGTTATATGGTCGTGCAGATGCTGATCGTATCCGGAGGGTTTACCTATCTGCTCTCCTATATGCGGAGGAGGGGAGTTTCCAAGGGGATACGCATCCTTTCGCTTTTCTATTTTGCCTTTTTTCCGGTTATTGTCATGTTTACCCTCTGCTCGGCGAAGGACACTCTCTTTGCTGTGGCGTTATTGCTGCTGCTGATGATGCTGCTTGATATGGGCGCCTTTCAGGAGGGCTTCTTTGCGTCCGGGAAGAAGATGGCTCTTTTTGTCTTAAGCGCGGCGGTTATGATGCTGCTTCGTAAAAACGGCGTCTATGCTTTTGTCCTCTTATGTCCGGTGCTTTTGCTGTACCACAGAAAATACAGGAAGAAGACGGCGCTCCTTCTGGCGGCCGCCCTGCTGTCTTATCTTCTGGTCAATACCGGGCTTGCGGTTATATTGCATGCACAGAGCGGGGAAAATCAGGAAATGCTCACCGTGCCGATCCAGCAGCTCGCAAGGACCTACAAATTTAACAGGGAGGTCTTTACGGCGGAGGATATCGATGCGCTGCACGAGATCCTTCCCGAGGAGGCGCTTGTCTTATATAATCCCAAGCTGTCCGATCCTGTGAAGGTGCAGTTCCGCAATGAGGCTTTTGCGGCGGACAGGTCCAGATATATAAGCCTGTGGCTGCGCATCGGCTTAAAGAAGCCGCTGTCTTACCTCAATGCGTGGCTGGTCAATTCCTACGGCTTCTGGTATCCCGATACCGTGATCGATGTGTATTCGGGAAATTCCGTTTTCACGTTTACCTACGGGGATAGCTCTTACTTCGGTTACGAGGTGGAGCTGCCGGGTGTGCGTGACAGCAAGATCCCGTGGCTGGATGAAGCCTACAGAAAACTGGCACTGGAGATCTCGCAGGAAAAAATACCGATCTGGTCCATGCTGTATTCTCCGGGAGGGATCTTCTGGTGTATCGCCTTTGTATTCGCCTATGTGCTGTATCGCAGAAGGTATCATATCGTGATCCCGTACCTGACGGTGCTGCTAATATGGATGACCGTGCTGTTAGGCCCGACATACCTGCCCCGCTATGTACTGATCTTCTGGTTCGGTATGCCGCTGTTTATTGCTATGCTGGCGGAGGAGATCTAATGTCCGCATTTGTAAAAATCATCCGGTTATGATATACTGAAGAGTAATCATTTTTTGACAAGGTGTGATAATGAACAGGATCATAAATAAAAGTCAGGCAATTTGCGCGACTGTGTGGATATTTGTTTTGTGCGCGGTCTTTTCCCTGTGGCCGCTGCGGCTCGTACAGGAGACGGTAGTATCCGGCAGCCGTGCACAGGCGGTCATGGAGTCTGAAGAGATCACATCGGACTATGTGGTGCAGCAGATGTTCATCGCGCAGTACGACCGGCTGAAAAAT
>CANQIJ010000271.1 GCA_947624025.1 uncultured Lachnospiraceae bacterium
TATTTCTGCCGGACGGCCTGATCCTGCCAGCTACCCTCTGTATATTCTGCGCGGCCGTCCTCCTGCCCATCGCCTATTCCTACGGCATCTACAGGCAACACCGTCGTGAGGGGATCTCCTACGTGCCCGCGCCGAAGAGCAAAAACCATCGGCTGGCAGCCGGCATCTCCATAGCCGTCATTGTTCTGATCCTGCTCGGCACAGCCGCCCTGATGTTCACGGGCGATATTGAATACACTTACACGGACGACGGCCTTACGATCAAGGCGGATTACTGGCCCGATCTTACGCTCGACTACGCGCAGATCACATCGGCCGAGTACCGCACGGATCTCTCCGCAGGCGCAAGGACCAACGGCTTCGGCTCCGCCAGACTGTTGATGGGCACATTTCATAACGGAGAACTCGGCACATACACACGTTACAGTTATACCGCAAGCCATGATTGCATTGTGCTGAAGATCGGCACAGAGACCCTTGTGCTCGGCGCAAAGGACGATGCCGAGACAAGAGCTCTGTATGAGACTATTTTATCTCATCAAGCCTCTTTTTGACCGGCTGCACTTTCTCGCCGTGGTTTTTCTGATAGGCCTGCGCCATCATATCCCTGTTGTCCCAGTAGGTGTCGATATCTTTCACGCGGCAGCACTCTAAGAAAGTACCGTCCCACGCATAGGTGACCACATAACCGTATTCCGGCTGCCCGTCATCAGAATAGAAGAGAAAGCCCACCCGACTGCCGATCGTCTGCTGCGCAGGCTCTTCTTCCGGCTGCGCAGCTTCCTCCATAGGACTGTAGAGCATATAGAGCGCATAACTTTCCCCATACGCCGCCGCGTCCAGTCCCAGCTTATCTCTCATGAAAGCCTCCGCCTGCGTTTTCAGCTCCGGAAGCTTTGCCTCCGCTTCCTCCGGCATCACGGGCGTCTGCAGACTCTCCGCCAGATCCCCGCTGCTGTAGGAAGCGTACACCAGACTGCCGTCCTGCGCGCTGATGTAGAAATAATAATACTCTCTGCCCGGCATATTCGACCAGTTCACCATATAGGTGTCTTTCTCTCCGGAGCCGGCGTACCCTGCGTCCTGCGTAGCCTCAAAATAAGAGTTCCGCTCCATGTCGTCACCCGTGATACCGTATAATCTCTGCATCCAGCCTTTTGCCGACTCGACCGCTTCCTCTTCGGTGATACCGCCCGCATCGACTGCCTGCTTTGCCACTTCTTCTCTCTCCTGTTCTTCGGCTTCGATCTTATCCGCAAACTCTTCCTCGTAGCGCTGCTGCAGAGCATAGTTGCGCTTTACCTCGAAATCGATCAGCTCAAGCAGCTCCTCATCGGTCAACTCCCTGTCGGGCAGATGGAAACTGCTGTCTGTAGTCAGATAACACAATTCCAGCTTCTGCGCTTCTGCCTCACTGTCAGTCTGCGGCAGTTCGCTTTCCGGAAACAGGCCCTGCTGGTACTGACCCCACAACTCTTTTTGCCGTCTCTGCTCATCCTCCGTCAGCTCTCTAGTATAGGTATCCGCTCCTACCGGCTGGCTGTCCAGCATCTCCACCATCGCCTCATGCTCTTCGCTCGGAATCTCTTCCATGCGCTCCTTTACAAGAGAAGAGACAAGGGCCCTGACAGGAATACTAACGATACCCACCGCCAGAATAAATGCCGCCGCCACCGCCGCAGCCCGCGGAAGGCGACGGACTTTGCGGTTTACGGATGCGGAGCTTTGCCGCTTTTCGTAATTTTTCGTCCGCATAGCTACGTTCCGCGCGATCTCCTGCTGCATAGCTTCAGTGATCTCTATATTTCCCACTGCGTTTTTCAGATCCTGTAATTTCATTTCCTGCTCCTTTCTCCAAACACGCCCCTGCCGGAATCGTTTCCTCCTATTTCTCATATATCCCTTTCATCCGACAGAGTGATCCTCAATGCCTTTCTGCCTCTCTCCATCCGTTTCTTGACCGCATTCAGGGAAATCCCCAGCATATCCGCTATCTCCACCGTCTTATAGCCCTCTATATAATGCAGATAGATGACCGACTTCAGGGATTCCGGCAGACGCATCAGAGCCGCCAGCACCTCGCTCTGCTCCGGCAGTTCACAGTATGCCGATATCTCCTCCAGATCTGTCTGCGGATGTCTGAGCCGGAACCGGTGTATGTCTCTGCATCGGTTCACCGCCACCTTGATCAGCCATGCGCGCTCGTGTTCACTGTCGCAAAGCTTTGGCGCATGCTCTATATAGCGGCAGAAGACATCCTGTATCACGTCCTGCGCATCCCACTCGTTGCCCGCAATGACAAGGCAGATCCTGAACAGCATATTGCTGTATTCATCCACAAGCTCTTCGACTGTCATACGCTCCTCCTTCTTCATCTTCGGTAAGCATTTGCGTACGCTTTCCTGCTTTCTATATAATACACGCCGGAAAATCTGATAAGGTGACATGGCGGTTTTCATAATGCCTATATATAAAAGAAGCGCGCAGCCTCTTGAAAATCCTGCTGTCCGCTTCTTTGACCATAACCCTGTAAATTTCCGTGTGATTTTTCACTCTAATCTCCATTCCGGAGCGTTTATGCGACGGGGCGACGCGAATCTCAAATTCGCGTCTGCCATCAGGGGAATTTGTGACG
>CANQIJ010000272.1 GCA_947624025.1 uncultured Lachnospiraceae bacterium
TCCGAGAACTGGGTGAGCAAGGCGGTTATGGCGGCCATGGGCAGTCCGCTGACCAATAAATATGCGGAAGGGTATCCGGGCAAGAGATATTACGGCGGCTGCGAGTGCGTGGACGTGGTGGAAGATCTGGCGAGAGACAGGGCAAAGAAGCTGTTTGGCTGTGAGTACGTCAATGTACAGCCGCACTCCGGCGCGCAGGCGAATATGGCGGTATTCTTCGCGGTGATGGAGCCCGGAGATACTTTCATGGGAATGAACCTGGATCACGGCGGACACCTGTCGCATGGATCGCCGGTGAATATGTCCGGTAAATATTTTAAGTGCGTACCCTATGGCGTCAATGATGACGGATTCCTTGATTATGATAATGTGCGCAGGATCGCATTGGAATGCAGACCGAAGATGATCGTGGCGGGAGCGTCCGCATATGCGAGAACGATTGATTTTAAGAGATTCAGAGAGATAGCCGATGAGGTGGGCGCCGTTCTGATGGTTGATATCGCCCACATCGCCGGACTGGTGGCGGCGGGTCTTCATCCGAGCCCGATCCCGTATGCGCATGTGACTACGACCACAACGCATAAGACGCTGCGCGGGCCGCGCGGCGGTATGATCATGTCGAGCCAGGAGGTGGCGGACAAATATAACTTCAATAAAGCGATCTTCCCGGGTATTCAGGGCGGACCTCTGATGCACGTGATCGCAGCCAAAGCGGTCTGCTTCAAGGAAGCGCTTGACCCTTCTTTTAAACAGTATATGCAGAATGTTGCAGATAACGCTCAGGCGCTGTGCAAAGGCCTGCAGAACAGGGATGTGAAGATCGTGTCCGGCGGCACGGACAACCATCTGATGCTTGTGGACCTGACGCCTTACGACCTGACGGGTAAGGCGGTGGAGAAGCTTCTGGACGAGGCGCATATCACCGCCAATAAGAACACGATCCCCAACGATCCGAAATCTCCGTTTGTCACGAGCGGCATCCGTCTCGGAACACCGGCAGCCACATCCAGAGGCCTCAATACGCAGGATATGGATCAGGTGGCGGAGGCGATCTCGATTGTGATCAAAGAGGGCGAAGCCGGGATCGATAAAGCCCGCGCTATCATTAAGACTCTGACGGATAAGTATCCGCTGATCTAATGTGACAGGCGGCGCATGCAACGGTCCGGGATGACGGCGGCTGCTGCAAAAAGATAAAGATATGCCGCAGGGACGGCGTATCGCAGGAGGAGCAGGATTGTGGATAATCACGGGAATGGTACGATAAATATTGCGGTGCTGGGATACGGTACGGTGGGCAGCGGTGTCGTTGAGGTCATCGAGACTAATAAAACCGCTATCAATAAGCGCGCGGGCGCTGAACTGAACATTAAATATATTCTGGATCTGCGGGATTTTCCGGGAGATCCGTATGAGAATAAAGTCGTTCATGATTACAGTGTGATCCTGAATGATCCGGAGGTCGCCGTGATCTGTGAGACGATGGGCGGTATCAAACCGGCTTACGATTTTACGAAGCAGGCGCTTATGGCGGGCAAGAGTGTGTGCACTTCCAATAAGGAGCTGGTGGCGTCGCACGGTCCTGAGCTGATAGCCGTGGCGAGGGAGAATCATTGCAACTACCTGTTTGAGGCGAGCGTGGGAGGCGGTATCCCGATCATCCGTCCGCTCAACTATTCGCTGACGGCTGAGAAGATCGATGCCATCACAGGCATCCTGAACGGGACGACCAACTATATTCTTACCAAAATGGACAAGGAAGGCGCCGGTTTTGAAGAGGTGTTAAAGGAGGCGCAGGAAAAGGGGTATGCGGAGCGCAATCCCGAGGCGGACGTGGAGGGATACGACGCCTGCCGTAAGATCGCCATTCTGTCTTCGCTTATGTGCGGCAAGAATGTAAAATACGAAGAGATCTACACGGAGGGTATCACCAAGATCACTTCTGCGGATTTCCGGTATGCCAGGCAGATGAACAAGTCGATCAAGCTGCTTGCCATGAGCAGGGATACGGACAGGGGATTTTTTGCAATGGTGGCGCCCTTTATGATCTCGAGAGAGCATCCGCTCTACAGTGTGAGCGATGTATTCAACGCGGTATATGTGCACGGCAATATGCTCGGAGATTCCATGTATTACGGCCGTGGAGCGGGCAAGCTGCCTACGGCGAGCGCCGTGGTGTCCGATGTGGTGGACTGCGCAAGGCATCTGGGCAAGACGGTCATGTGCTTCTGGGAAAACGAGGACGTTAAGGTTACCGGGATCGAAGAGGACGAGGGTAAGTTTTTTGTCAGGGTTCCGGCCAAACAGAAAGAAAAGGCCATGGGAGTCTTCGGCTCTCTCGCGGAGGTCAACGCAGGGATTGCAGATGAGTTCGCGTTTATGACCCATGTTATGAAAGAAAAAGAATTTAACGATAAAATAAAAGAACTGGGCGGGTGCATCAACAGGATCCGCATCCTGAGCGCGTAGGCGCTGCAGTGTCCGGGATGCCGCATACGGTGGACTGTGGGAAATGGAGAGTAGATTGAAAAATAAGCTCGATAGCTTATTTTTCAATCGGGAATTTGTGCCGGGGCGTCACAAATTCCCCTGATGG
>CANQIJ010000273.1 GCA_947624025.1 uncultured Lachnospiraceae bacterium
CCATCAGGGGAATTTGTGACGCTCCGGCACAAATTCCCGATTGAAAAATAAGCTATCGAGCTTATTTTTCAATCTATATACTCCAGCGGGTCAACAAACTCCCCGTCCCCGTTCATCAGCGCAAAGTGCAGATGCGCCCCTGTGGAACGGCCCGTGCTGCCCACGGTGGCAATTTTATCACCGCATTTCACCTGCATCCCGCCTTCCACAAGGATATCGGTACAGTGACAATAATATGTCCTGCTGCCGTCCGCGTGGAGAAGCACCACGTAATTGCCGTCATCCGCAGAAAACCCCGTCTCTTCCACCGTACCGTCAGCCGCCGCCGTAATGTCGGTTCCCTTCGAAGCCGCATAATCGATACCGTCGTGTTTTCTGACTTCGTTGGTGGCAGGATCGACTCTTTCTCCGAAGGGAGCGGAGATACTCTCTTCCAGTTTTTCGAGGGAAGCCGCCATCTGCTCCCTGACATCCGCAAGCCGCGTCTCCTCCTCATCGAGCTGCGCTTTTACCTGTGCGACCCGCTCTTTGTCTTCCTTGACCCGGAGCAACTGTTCCTGATACCGGTCCGCAGACAGAGTCTCCGCCGCCTGCTCTAGCTGCGCCTCCTGCACAAGAAGGGCATCCTCCTGTTCCCGGAGCGCCGCCCTTGCTTCGTCAAGCTGTGTGCTCCCATCAATCAGTTCATTTTCATAAACTGCCGTCTCTGCTTCTGCGTCCGCCGATGCTCCGGCTTCGTTGATCTTTTCTTTCAGTACATCAGACAGCTCTTCCGCTTTCTGTATTTCCTCTGCCCGTTCCTTCCCGGACTGATCTGCATTCGCGGCCGTTTCCGCAGCTTCTTTGGAAGCTCCGGTAAATGCGCAGCCCGATATGCCTATCATAAGGGTTGCTGCCAGTATACTTGCCCATGCTCTGCTTTTTCCTGTTCCCATCAGTCTCTGAATCCTCTCTTTCAACTCTCCTTTACCCGGTTTCAGCATCATACCGAACGTATATGCCTTTTTTCCTCTCTTTGCACTCGACAGCGCCAAAAGCATCTCGCCGTATGCAAACCGTTCTCCCGCTCCGAGTCTCTGTACGGTTCCGTAATCGCATGCCAGCTCTGCATCTCTGACGGAGCACACCGCCGCCACCCACACAAGCGGATGAAACCAGTAGACGATCAAAAGCAGCATACGCACCAGCGTCCAGATATGATCGCCATGCAGATAATGTACTTCCTCGTGTATGACGGCGTACCGGAAATCATCTGAATCCCCGGCAATGTTTTCACCGATGCAGACCGCCGGGTGAAACAGTCCCGCAAGGCACGGCGATTCCAGCCCTTTAACGCGATAGATCGGCAAAACGGCGTCCTTGCAGTCCTCGCAGATGACCCGTGCCCGGTACAGTCTTCGGTAAAACCGCATCTGCGACAGCCCCAGTACGATACCGACCAGCGCACTTCCCACGATCCATATGACACGAAGCCCGCTCATGACCGTCCGCACTGTCCCGGCAGCCGCAGACGGACCGCCTGTTCCGGCTCGTGCATGACTGTCCGCGCCAGCCGGCCCGCTATCGGCTTCTTTGGTCTGCGGCGCACCGGTATATGCCTGTCCATACGCATTAACTGTATCCGCGCCCGTATCTGTACCGCCCTGAAAGTCGGTCAGGCTCTCCTTCGTTCCCGCCATTCTTTCCGTAAGGCGAAGCACACTGAGCGGACTGTCAACCGGATTCACCGGTATCAGCAGCCGCAGCGCCACCACCAGCCATAACCCGTACCGCACATATACATGGAGTCTGCTGCCAAGCACGGTCTGTATGACCAATATTGCGATAACCAGAATCGCCGCCTGTAACATGATACCTGTCATGACTGTTTCCTTTCCCTTGCCTCTTTAATGATGTTGTACAGTTCTTCCATTTCGTTATCCGAAATATCCTGCTTCTTGACGAGCGTATTGACAAGCAGGCCCAGACTGCCGTTATAGATGCGGTTTAAGAAGCTGCTCGTCTCCGACTCCACAACCTCCTCCCTGTTGATAAGCGGATAATACTCTCTGGCTTTTGCCCCTTCTGTGTAAGCAATACAGCCTTTCTGCTCCATCCGCCGCAACACGGTCTTCGTGGTGCTCTTCGCCCATCCTGTCTCCGTCTCCATCGCCTTGATAAGCTGAGTCGCCGTCTTCGGCGATGACTCCCACAGATTTTCCATGATATACCACTCGCTGTTCGAGAGGCTGATTTCTTTTGCTTCCATAATAATTTCCCTTCCGGAGCGTTTACGCGGCGGGGCGTCGGAATCTCCCTTTCTCCGCAGATGAATACGCTGCCGCTTTCTTTAACGCCGCCTTTTGTAGTCTACATATGTAACCCTAAGCATACTATAGCATTTAGGGTTACATATGTCAACCTTAAAATTCTTCCTTTGTCCCTGCCCTTACTCCTGCCTTTATTCCTGCCCTTATCCCCGCCATGAAAAATCGATCGCGGGCAAAGCAGGCAAAAATTTTTCACATCATATTTATCTTTCCTGCCCGAAATGATACAATCAGTTTATCAAGGTATATACGGATAGGAA
>CANQIJ010000274.1 GCA_947624025.1 uncultured Lachnospiraceae bacterium
GTCGTGGACGGGTTTAACTCTATGCTGTGGGCGTCGTTGTAGCCCAGTACATTTCTCGCAAATTCCACAATGGCAAGCTGCATACCAAGACAGAGCCCTAAGAAGGGGATCTGATTGGTCCTTGCATAGGTGATGGCGTGGATCTTGCCCTCGATGCCTCTGTCGCCGAAGCCGCCGGGAACCAGTACGCCGTGGACGCCGTCAAGCAGCTCGCCGACATTGTCCGCCGTCACGGTCTCCGAATCCACCCACCGGATATTGACAACGCAGTGGTTTGAGATGCCGCCGTGCTTTAATGCTTCCACAACGCTGATATAAGCATCGTGAAGCTGGGTATACTTACCTACCAGGGCGACGGTCACTTCATCTGTGGGCGTACGCAGCGCCTCCACTACGGCTTTCCAGTCAGCCAGATCGGGCTCGGGACATTCCAGCTTCAGACAATCGCAGGCCACCTGCGCCAGATGCTCTTTCTCCATCGCAAGCGGAGCTTCGTACAGATGCTCCACATCGAGATTCTGCAGTACGCGATGGCTCGGAACGTTACAGAACAGCGCGATCTTATCCTTTAATGTCTGGTCGAGCGGCCGTTCGCTGCGGCACACGATGATGTCCGGCTGCAGCCCCATCCCCTGGAGCTCCTTGACGCTTGCCTGCGTAGGCTTGGTCTTCATCTCCTGGGAGGCGCTGATATACGGGATCAGGGTAACATGAATGAGGATCGCATTTTCACGCCCCACCTCATGCTGGAACTGACGGATGGATTCCAAGAACGGCTGGCTCTCGATATCGCCCACAGTGCCGCCGACTTCGATAATGGCAATACGCGTTTCTGCATCCGTGAAATTGCGGTAAAACCGGCTCTTGATCTCGTTGGTGATATGCGGAATGACCTGTACGGTGCCTCCGCCGTAATCGCCGCGCCGCTCCTTCTGCAGGACGGACCAGTATACCTTACCGGTCGTCACGTTGGAGTTCTTGTCCAGGTTCTCATCGATAAAACGCTCGTAATGCCCCAGATCCAGATCCGTCTCCGTGCCGTCCTCGGTGACAAACACCTCGCCGTGCTGGATGGGATTCATGGTTCCCGGATCGATATTGATATAGGGGTCGAATTTCTGCATCGTGACCTTATAGCCGCGCGCTTTTAATAATCTTCCCAAGGATGCGGCCGTGATGCCCTTGCCCAGGCCGGATACGACGCCGCCCGTTACAAATACGTATTTTACTGCCATTTTTATCCATACCTTTCTGTGATGAAAAGTAACAGCGCAGCACCCTGCGTCCTGCGGTTACATGGAAAACAATATATGGTTCATTATACAATGGAAACAAAGGAAAAATCTACTCTTATCGTTAAAAAATGTAAAAAACTTTATATTTCTTTTATACTTGTGACCGTAATTTCACAATTCCCATATTGATTTATGATTTTTCCTTATATATACTAAACATAGTTGGCAAAGGAATATGAAATCGGGAATATAAATATGGAGCGCACCGGCGTGTATCCTGCCGGCAGACAGCTCAGATCATAATAGAGCGAAAGTGAGGATGCCTTATGGCTGACAATTATAATCCCTACGAAAACGGACCCGGCGGTCCGGGAGGCCCGGGAGGCCCGAACGGTCCCGGCAATCATCAGAACGGCGGCCCGGGCGGAAACGGGCGCGATCCGCGCCGGCAGAGCTTTATCATGCTCATTATCGCGGCGCTCGTCACGCTGTTCTGCATCAGTATGTTTATGAGAATGTTCACCGGGGCGAGCAATCAGGAGATCACTTACAACGCTTTTATCGATATGGTGGAAAATGATGAGGTTGAGAGCGTTACGGTGGAGTCCGACCGTATCATCATTTATCCGAAAGAGCAGAAGTCCGCATCTCCGTTCGCATATTACGGCTACAGCTTCGGAACGATGACTTATTATACCGGCAAAATGGAAGACGACGATACGCTGACGAAACGGCTGCTGGCGCATGATATCGATCTGAACAAACAGACATCCGACAGCTCCAGCGTCATTATGACGGTGCTGCTTTACTATATTTTGCCGATCCTTCTGATGTGGGGTCTTTTAAGCCTGCTGTTCAGGCGCATGGGCGGCAAAGGCGGTCCCATGGGCGTGGGCAAGAGTACGGCGAAGGCTTATGTGCAGAAGGAGACGGGCATCACCTTTCAGGATGTAGCGGGAGAGGACGAAGCGAAGGAATCTCTTGTGGAAGTCGTGGATTTTCTTCATAATCCGGGCAAATATGCGAAGATCGGTGCGAGACTGCCCAAGGGCGCTCTGCTCGTAGGCCCGCCCGGCACCGGTAAGACGCTGCTTGCCAAGGCGGTCGCCGGAGAGGCGCATGTGCCGTTCTTTTCCCTGTCCGGTTCGGATTTTATAGAATTGTATGTCGGTGTGGGCGCTTCCCGTGTGCGCGATCTGTTTAAAGAGGCCGAGAAGAACGCGCCGTGTATCATTTTTATTGATGAGATCGACGCCATCGGACGAAGCCGTGATTCCAAGTACGGCGGCGGTAACGAGGAGAGAGAGCAG
>CANQIJ010000275.1 GCA_947624025.1 uncultured Lachnospiraceae bacterium
CTATGATATACAGGACGGCAAGATCCGCTATGACGGCATCAACGTCAACAAGATAAAGAAGGCGGATCTGAGGCGCTCTCTCGGCATTGTGCTGCAGGACACCCATCTGTTTACGGGAACTGTAAAAGATAACATACGTTATGGAAAGTTGGACGCTACCGATGAGGAAGTGATCGCGGCAGCGAAGTTAGCCAATGCGGACGGCTTTATCAGACTGCTGCCGCAAGGCTACGATACGGTGCTGACCGGCGACGGCGCGAATCTAAGCCAGGGGCAGAGACAGCTTCTCGCCATTGCCCGTGCAGCGATCGCAGATCCACCGGTGCTGATCTTGGATGAGGCGACCAGCTCTATCGATACCCGTACCGAGCGTATCGTGCAGGACGGCATGGATAAACTGATGAAGGGCAGAACGACCTTCGTGATCGCCCACAGGCTCTCTACGGT
The DNA here is from genome assembly GCA_947624025.1 of uncultured Lachnospiraceae bacterium. Taxonomy (GTDB): domain Bacteria; phylum Bacillota; class Clostridia; order Lachnospirales; family Lachnospiraceae; genus UBA3282. The sequence goes on from CANQIJ010000275.1 coordinate 448, forward strand.
CAGGAATTCCGACTGTATCATGGTTCTGGAGCAGGGACGTATTATCGAGCGCGGCACGCACGAGCAGCTCCTGGAGGAAAAAGGCAAGTATTATCAGCTGTACACGGGAAATGCGATCGCAACGTAGAAATCTACGGGTTGCAACGCTTGCAGGGATCGTCATATCCGGCGGCCACTGCGGCTTCCCTTGTGTCGAAGTACACCCTGTTCTTGGGATCGGGAAGATAACTGCAGGTAGACAGATGCAGCTTGCCGTTGTTTGCGTTGCCGATATAACGGCCTGAACCGGAATCCGGTGCGGCTGCCGCTTCGCTTTCGGGCGCAGCATCGTTATTCTGATCCTGCGACAAAGCGGCCGAGCCCTTGGGCTCCCCTGCCTGCCAGGTTTCCGAAGGCGCGCAGCTCCATGTGACAGAGGAACCGTCAGAGGTGGCCACGATGCTGCCCTGTTCGTCCGTTCGGAATACCTTGATCCCCATGCTGCGGAAGCGGTTCAGCACCTCGGCATGCGGATGTCCGTAAGAATTATCTTCGCCGCAGCTTATGACTGCATAAGCCGGTGCAACCGCATCCATCAGCTTCTGGGAAGAGGAGGTGCGGCTGCCGTGATGTCCTGCCTGGTATACGTCGGCGGACAGATTTTGGCCGCTCGCTGTCAGATCGGCTTCTGCGGCTTCCTCACAGTCCCCGGTAAAAAGAAAGCGTTTTTCCCCGTGTTCGACCATCAGCGCGATGGAAGAATCGTTGGGATCATTGTAGCTTTTCACAGGTCCGAGGATCGTGAAGGACGCATCGCCCAACGAATAGTTTTCTCCGGCGGCAGGCGTGGAATACCGCAGGCCTCGGGCTGTCATTGCATCCATCAGTTCGCGGTAGGCCTTGGTGTCCTGTTCGCGGTCGGAGAAAAAGATGCTGTCAATGTTAAATTTCGATATAATAACGTCCGCACCGCCGATATGGTCGGCGTCGGAGTGCGTCAGTATCAGATAATCCAGGTGATCGACGCCCTGCTTGGTCAGGTAGAGCTGAACGGTCGTGCCCTTCGTGTTATCTCCGGCATCGATCAGCATGGAGTGACCGCCGCAGGTGATCAGCGTGGCGTCACCCTGGCCTACATCAATAAAGTGTACGCTGAGCTTGGTATGTCCGCCGGAATCTGACCCTGCCGCCGCCGGGCCGCCGGCCGTATCTGCCGATGTATTGTCTGCGGACAAGGGCGCGGATACCGCACTCATAGTATCAGCCGTAGGAGCGGTGCCGTCTGATACCGCTGTCATGCTGTCAGCCGTAGGAGCAGCGCCGTCTGATGCCACTGTCATGCTGTCGGCTATCGGTACGGTATCGTCCGTTACCGGCAGATTGTCGCCGGCGGTCGAAGCGGTGCTGTCTGATGTCGATATCACACCTCCGGCTGCTGCGACAGTGCCGTCTCCCGATACCGGCACACTGTTGTCAGACGCCGGCGGTGCGGGCTGCACCGTTAAGAAGGCAGCTGTCAGGACACATGCGGGTACCAGGCAGAGCAGCTTTAACGGCAGCTTTTTATTTCGGATGACCTTATGGAAGAGCGGATTGGAGATTACGGCTGTGCCGCCGAACAGTACGCCCCAGACCGGATGAATGCAGAAACCGATATAAGTAAGGCACAGCGTAACGACAGACACAAGCCATGAAAAAACATCTGTTATGTAATTGACCATTCTCTTGTCCCCCGTAAAGACGATACGGCAGAAAATATGATTTCAACGTGCACATCCTATTTTCTGCGATTTCCTATTCATAAAAAACCGCCGGATCTTACAATTAAGCTCCGGCGGTCTTGCTTGATTCTGTTATTTCTTATCCTTATCCATCGGACGAACCAGGAATACGCTCAGGCACAGCGCGATGATGTAGAGAACGATCGTAAAGTACAGCACGTTCTGATATCCTACCGGATTGATGCTGTTGCCGTGGTCATCCGTGATAAATTCGCCCGTGCGGTTTACGATGAAGTTGGCGATCTGGTTGCCCGTAAGCCCCGCAAAGGCCCACGCGGAAAGTGTCACGCCGTGCAGTGCGC